>CAYNUW010000076.1:0-12813 GCA_964400455.1 uncultured Akkermansia sp.
TCACCGTGGCACCCGTCAGCGTCGAATACGTCGCCACGCCTTCGCTCAACGCGATCGTCTGCGCATTTAAACCCCCGCCCAACCAGAGGGCTACCCCGGCAAAAACTGTAGAAATCCGAAAAATGATCCAACCGCTGTAAGTAAAACGTTTCATGACGATCTAGAGGGGGCTGAGGTGGCGTCGCGAAGGATTACGACACGGATTATCGGCATACCGGTCACCCGTCAAAGCCCCTCTGGCAAGCCCGCCTGTCCAAACCCGCCCCCACAAACCTCCATTTCATGCGGTTTCCCTTGGGTGTTTACTGTAAACAGAGTGATTCCCATTTGACGCTCGCTCCACCAGAATCGGTAGTTTGCCAATTTGACCTGTTCGACGCCCTACCCAGGCGACTTTACGATCCACCCCCCTCATCCGCCCTCTATCCCGTGATGTCATGTCGAAGCTTAACTTACTGAAACTTTCAGTCATTACCAGCGCCCTCTCTCTCGCCCTACCCGGACACCTGGCCGGCCAAGAAGCGAACACCGAAAACCCGGCTCCCCGCACCCTGCGCATCGATCCCACCACCGCCGACCGCGGCGTCTGGCAGGGCTGGGGCGTCTCCCTCTGCTGGTGGGCCAAGGTCTTCGGCGACCGGGACGACCTCGCCGACTGGCTCTACACCACGCGCGAAGAAGTTTTGGTCGATGGCTTCCGCCTGCCCGCCCTCGGCATGAACATCGCCCGCTACAATGCCGGCGCCACCTCCTTCAACGAGATCGACGGCCGTCGCATGGTCCGCTCGAAAACAATACTCCCTTTCCGCCAGATCCACGCCTTCTGGCTCGACCCGAAAAAACCCGACCCCGCTTCCGACGGCTGGGACTGGACCGCCGACGCCAACCAAAGGGAGATGCTGCTCAAGGCCCGCGACCGCGGCGCAAACTACTTCGAGCTCTTTTCCAACTCCGCTCCCTGGTGGATGTGCAAAAACGACAACCCCTCCGGCGCCACCCGCGGCGAAGACGAAAATCTGCGCCCCGAATACCGCGACGAGTTCGCCCATTACCTCGCCGCCATCGCCCGCCGCGCCAAAGACCACTGGGGTATCACCTTCACCACCGTCGCCGCCTTTAACGAGCCCTCCAGCAACTACTGGCACGCCGATGGCAAACAGGAGGGCGCCCACTTCTCCCCCGCCTCCCAGATCGAAATCCTGCCCCTCGTTCGCGCCGCCCTCGACCGCCAGGGCCTGAACGACATGGCCCTTTCCGCCTCGGATGAAACCTCCTACGACCACGCCCTCACCGCTTGGCGCGCCTACCCGCCCGAGATCAAGGCCCTCGTCTCCCAGGTCAATGTCCACGGCTACCAAGGCAGCGGCGGAGACCGCGTCGGCCTCGACCGCGCCGTCCGCATCGAGTCCGGTAAACCGCTCTGGAACTCCGAACACGGCGACCGCGACGCCACCGGCTTCGACATGGCGCGCAACTTCCACCGCGACATGGCCTGGCTCCGCCCCCTCGCCTGGTGCTACTGGCAGGCCGTCGACGGCGGCCTCCACGGCAAGGGCAACAGCGGCTGGGGCCTCCTCGACGGCGACATGATCGAGGGCCGCCTCCTGCGCCCCAACCCCAAGGCGTATGTCTTTGCCCAATACAGCCGCCACATCCGCCCCGGCATGAAGATCCTCGATCACTCCGACCGCGAGGCCGTCGTCGCCCTCGACCAGGCCGCCGGTCGCCTCGTGGTCGCCGCCCTCAACCACCGCACCACCCCCTCCACCGTCCGGGTCGACCTTTCCGCCTTCTCCACCCGGGGCTCCACCGCCGCCGCCTGGCTCACCGAACCCTTCGGCGCGACCCGCTACGCCCGCCAGCCCGACCTCGCCCTGACTGACTCCACCTTGGTCCTGGAACTCCCCGCCCGCTCCATCCTCACCGTCCAGCTCGACGGCGTGCGCCCCTGACCGACACCCTCTGACCAACGCACCCTGCCCTCGACCAGCCACCCCTTCATTCCATGTCCGGCCAACTCCCCCACCCCACCGCAGCGGAAGACCGCGTGCCCGCCCGCGAAAAAGTCGGCTTCGGCGTCGGCCGCATGATCGTCGAGGGCACCCACGGGTCCCAATACGTTCTGGTCAACCCGGTCTACAACATGCAGCTCGGGGTCAATCCGGCCGCCCTCAGCCTGATCGACTTCATCAAGCGCATCTTCGACGCGATCACCGACCCCATCATCGGCCAGTTCTCGGACAACTTCCGCTCTCGCTGGGGCCGCCGGTTGCCCCTGATGGCCGCCGCCCTCCTCCCGCTCGCTCTGCTCTATGGCGCCCTCTGGTGGTTCCCCACCGGCGCCTCGCAGGACTACCTGTTCTGGCACCTGCTGCTCGTCTCACTGGTTTTCTACACCTTCCACACCCTCTACTCCATCCCCCTCAACGGTCTCATCCTCGAGGCCAGCCGAGATTACCACGAGCGCAGCCGCATCGTCGGTTTCGCCATGGCCTTCGGCTTCGTCATCCAGATCGGCAGCCAGTGGCTGCCCTGGCTCACCTACCAGTTCAAAAACCCCGACACCGGCGAACCCGACACCCTGCGCGGCCTGCGCATCGTCGCCCTCGGCTGCGTCGTGTTCTTCCTGCTCATCGGCCTCCTGCCCGTCTTGCTCTGCAAGGAGCGCAACTATCACCGCGTCGCCGCCAAACAGGAAAAGATCCCCCTGCTCTCCAGCCTCAAGGCCGTCTGGCATAACAACCAGTTCATGACCGTGCTTTGGTCGCGTTTCATCTTCTGCTTCTGCTACAGCATGGTCGGCATCATGGCCGGCTACATGAACGTCTACTTCGTCTTCGGCGGCGACAAGGAGCAGGCCTTCGGCGCCTTCCGCTTCATCGGCTCCTCCTTCCACATCACCGCCCTCGTCGCCTCGGTCTTTTTCTTCCCCTGGCTCGTCCGGCGCATCGGCAAAAAAACCGCTCTCCAGGCCGCCGCCGTGCTGCTGGTCGTCGGCTGCGTCAGCAAACTCTTCCTCTACATACCCGGCCAGCCTTGGCTCCAGATCGTCGTCATCTCCTTCAACGGCCTGGCCAACGCCGGCTTCGGCCTCATCCCCGCCGCCATGCTCGCCGACCTCGCCGACGAGGACGAGCTCGCCACCGGCCTCCGCCGCGAGGCCGTCTTCGGCTCCCTGCTCAGCTGGTTCGAAAAAGCCGGCAACTCCCTCGGCGGCCTCATCTCCGGCCTCATGCTGGTTTGGATCGGCTTCGACGCCGCCGCCCCCGGCGGCGTCCAGTCCCCCACCACCCTCCGCCTCATGCAGTGGAGCTATTTCTTCTTCCCCGCCCTCGGCGCCCTGATCGCCTTGTATCTGCTCCGCCGCTACACCCTGACCGAGACCCGCGCCTACGAGGTCAAGGACGAGCTCGCGCGTCGCCGCGCCGCCGCCTCCTGAGGCCCGCCCCACCCTTCCCCACCGCCATGAATTCCGAAGCCGTCGCCCGACTGGCCGCCAATCCCCTGCGCACCCGCGCCGACCTCCAGGCTCTCGCCCGAGACCTCGTCGCCCCGCTCCTGCCCCACTTCTCCCCCGGCGCCGCCCGGGTCGAGCTCGCCGCCAACCGCGCCAGCTACGGCGACCCCGCCTCCCTGCTCGAGGGCTACAGCCGCCCGCTCTGGGGCCTGGCCCCCCTCGCCGCCGGCGGCGGCGCCTTCGACCACTGGGCGCTCTGGCGCCGCGGCCTGGTCAACGGCACCGACCCCGACCACCCCGAATACTGGGGCCTGCCCGGAGACTTCGACCAGCGCAGCGTCGAGCAGGCCGCCTTCGGCTTCTCCCTCCTCCTCTGCCCCGATCAATTCTGGACCCCCCTCTCCCCCGCCGAACGCGCCCGCGTCGTCGCCTGGCTGCGCCGCATCCGCGAGGTGAAACTGGTCAACAGCAACTGGCTCTTCTTCCGCGTCCTGGTCGAGCTCGGCCTGCGCTCCGTCGGCGAGGACTGGGCCCAGGACCTCGTCGCCGCCGACCTCGATCGCGTCGAGTCCTTCTACCGCCGCGACGGCTGGTATGCCGACGGCGTCGCCGCCGACCACTGGCGCGACGGCCGCGTGGGCGACTACTACGTGCCCATGGCCCTGCATTTCTACGGCCTCATCCACGCCCGCCACGCCGGCGACGCCGACCCCGCCCGCGCCGCCCGCTTCGCCGAGCGCGCCCGCGCCTTCGCTTCCGAATTCCAGCACTACTTCTCCGCCGACGGCTCCGCCCTGCCCTTCGGTCGCAGCCTCACCTACCGCTTCGCCCAGGGCGCCTTCTGGGGCGCCCTCGCCTACGCCGGCGTCGAGGCCCTCCCCTGGCCCGTCGTCAAGGGCCTCTACCTGCGCCACCTCCGCTGGTGGCTCCGCCAGCCCATCTTCACCGAAACCGGCCTGCTCACCATCGGCTACGCCTACCCGTCCATCCACGTCGCCGAAAGCTACAACTCCCCCGGCTCCCCCTACTGGGCCCTCAAGGCCCTCCTGCCCCTCGCCCTGCCCGACTCCCATCCGTTCTGGCGCGCCGAGGAGGCCCCCCTGCCCCCGCGCCCCGCCGTCTTCACCTCCCCCGGCGCCGGCCTCGTCCTCGCCACCTCCCCCGACTCCCGCGAGGTCTCCGCCCTCGCCCCCGGCCAACCCGTCCTCGACTGGCCCCGCAACGCGCCCCACAAATATTCAAAATTCAACTACGGCACGCGCTTCGCCTTCACCGTGCCCACCAGCGCGGCCATCCCGGCCGAGGGCGGCCTCGACGGCGAACTCTCCCTCAGCGACGACCGGCGCCACTACCGCCGGCGCGACTTCGCCCACGACCCCGTGGTGCGCGAGGGCTGCGCCTCCTCCCGCTGGTCGCCCTGGCCCGACGTCGAGGTCCGCACCTGGCTCGTCGCCGCCTCTGGCGACGCCCACCTCCGCCTCCACCACATCCGCTCCGGCCGCCCCCTCCGCTCGCTCGAGGCCGCGCCCGCCGTGCCCTACCGCCAGCGCTCTTTGATGCGACTGCAAAACCGCCTGGCCGGCTTCCCCGCCGTGCGCGGTCCGCGCGGCGCCACCGCCGTGCGCGAACTGCTCGGCTCCCGCGAGGCGCGCTGCATCGAGGTCGGCATGGGCGGCCACCTCCTCGAATCCCTCTCCGCCATGCCCGCCCTCGCCGCCGACCACCCGCCGGGCGAGTTCTGGCTCGCCTGCTGGGTGGGCGGCTCCTCCGACCCCGAGTCCGTTTTCGCCGACTCCGCCCTCTTCGCCGCCAGCCCCGACCGCCAGGGTTTTGTTTTCACCCGCGAAGGCCTGCCTTGGTGGTCGCTGGGAACCCTTGACTCCACCCCGGTGTCCTCCCCCGCCCGCCTCGCCGCCCTCGCCACCCCGGTCTGACCACCCACCCCTCCGTGACCCGCCTTACCCTCGCCTTGCTCTGCCTCGTCGCCCCCGCCTCCGCCGGCCTTCGCGCCGAAGCTCCGCCCGCCCCCGAAGGCATCCTTGCCGAACTGCCCGTGGACCAGACCTGGGCCGGACACCCCGTCAGCTACGCCTTGCTCACCGAGCGCGGCCACCAATTCATCGCCTACTACGACGCCGACCGCCGCATCACCGTCGTCGGTCGCCGGCTCGACCAGTCCGACTGGACCCGCTTCCACCCGCCCGGCGTCCACTTCCCCCATCGCAAACGCCCCTCCAACGTCACCGAGTGGGACAGCCACAACTACCTCGCCCTCGCCCTCGATCGCGACGGCTACCTCCACCTCTCGGGCAACCTGCACAACGACCCGCTCATCTACTACCGCTCCACCCGCCCGCTCGACGTCACCTCGCTGGAACGCATCGACCGCATGACCGGCGAACGCGAGGACAACACCACCTACCCGATCTTTTTCAACAACACCGCCGGCGATCTGTTCTTCCGCTACCGCGACGGCGGCAGCGGCAACGGCTCCGACCTCTACAACCGCTACGACCCCGACACCCGCGCCTGGACCCGCGTCCTCTCCGTCCCCCTGCTCGACGGCGAAGGCCGGCGCAACGCCTACGCCACCCAGCCCATCCTCGGCCCCGACGGCCGCTTCCACCTAGCCTGGATGTGGCGCGACACCCCCGACGCCGCCACCAACCACACCCTCTCCTACGCCCGCAGCGCCGACTTCGTCCGCTGGGAACGCTCCGACGGCACCCCCCTTCCGCTCCCCATCACGCTCGCCACCAGCGAGGTCGTCGATCCCGCCCCGGTTCGCCAGGGCCTGATCAACATGACCTTCAACCTCGGCTTCGACCACGACCACCGCCCCGTGGTGGTCTACCACCGCTACGACGAGGCCGGCAAATCCCAGGCCTACGCCGCCCGCCCCGGCCCTGCCTCCTCCGCTTGGGAAATCGTGCGCGTCAGCGACTGGGATTTCCGCTGGGCCTTCGGGGGCGGCGGCTCCCTCACCGCCGAAGTCACCCTCGGCTCCGCCCAACCGCGCGCCGACGGCCGCCTTTTGGTCGACTTCGCCACCACCCACTCCGCCGGCTCCGGTCGCTGGGTTCTCGACTCCGCCACCCTCCGCCCCCTCGAAACCCTCCCCCCGCCTGCTTCCGTGCTCCCGCCTTCCCTGGCCGCGCCCCGGGGCGCCTTCCCCGGCCTGGAGGTCCAGACCGCCGTCTCTCGCCACGAGGGCCGCCGCTGGGTGCTCCGCTGGGAAACCCTGCCCCGCAACCGCGACCGGCCCCGGCCCGTCGCCCCGCCCCCCTCCGCCCTGCGACTCTACGAACTCCCCGACGCCGACACCGGCGCGGCCACCCGCATCGGCTCCTGATCCGGCCGACCCACCTCCCTCACCTTATCCCCATGCTCCGCCTGCTCGCCCTCGCCGCCCTCGCCCTCCTGCCCGTCCTCGCATCGCACGCCCGCGAGTTCCCGCTTCGCGACCGCATCGTTCCCGGCGCCATCTGGCCCGACGACCAGGGACACCACATCCAGGCCCACGGCGGCGGCCTTCTCAAACTCGGCGACACCTATTACTGGTTCGGCGAGGACCGCGGCGGCGAGACCAAGGGCAAAAAACCCGCCGATCGCGCCGTCTCCTGCTACGCCTCCCGCGACCTCATGAACTGGGAGTTTCGCCACCAGGTCATCCGCACCGGACCGCCCGAGGCCGACGTCGGCTCCCCCTTCGTCTTCGAACGTCCCAAGGTGTTTCATAACCAAAAAACCGGCAAATTCGTCATGTATGTCCACCTCGACGACGCCGCCTACAAACTCGCCCGCGTCGCGGTCTACGTGTCCGACACCGTCGACGGCGATTACACCTTCGTCCACAGCTTCCGCCCCCTTGGCCAGGAAAGCCGCGACATCGGCGGCTTCGTCGACGACGACGGCTCCGCCTACCTGATCTTCGAGGCCCGCCCCACCCGCGGCTTCTACATCGCCAAACTCTCCGACGACTTCCTCACCGTCGCCGAAGAGACCTGCTTCATCAAATCCCGCCTCGAAGGCGGCGCCCTCGTCAAATACGACGGCCTCTACTACATGATCGGTTCCTGGATGAGCGGCTGGGCGCCCAACAACAACCAATACTCCACCGCCACCTCCCTCGCCGGCCCCTGGTCGGAGTTCAAGGACATCGCCCCGCCCGCGACCAAAACCTACGGCTCCCAATCCACCCTCATGCTCAAGGTCGTCGGCTCCAAGACCACCAGCGTCATCTTCATGGGCGACATGTGGCGCCCCCAAAACCACCGCGACGGCCGCTACCTCTGGATGCCGCTCGAAATCGGCGGCGGCCGCCTCTGGCTGCCCGAGCCCCGCCCGTGGTCGATCGACGTCGCCACCGGCGAGGTCACCTTCCCCGAGTAGCCCGCCGCACCCGCCCCGGCCGCCGTCATCCCCCCGCCGCCGCCAGATACGGCTCGACCGGCCGGTAGCCCGGCGCCTCGCACAAGCGCTCCCGGTCCGCCGTATCAGCACATAAATACACGGCGTAGCCGCCGTGCCCGCCGCCGCAATACTTCCAGGCCAGCGGGACGACGCCACCGGGCACCTTGACGCCGCTCGCCGGATCACCCGGCAGCGGCCTCATGCCTTCACCCAACTGCATCGCATAGGACACCCGGACCGCTTCGGCCAGCCCCGCGTAGTCCGACCGCCACACCGCGTCGCGCGCCAGTTGTCCGGCCCGCGCCACCAAATCGTAGTCGCGCAGATTGTCCGCGTTGCCCGGCGTGTCGTGCGCCCCGCCCGTCCAGTAAATCGCCATCCGACCGCGCAGCATCGAACCGTCGGTTTTCACCTCCAGCTCCGGTTTGCCGCCGCTGCGCCAGACGCAAAGTCCGGTTTCCGCGATCACCGCCGGATCCTGCCAGCCCACCCCGAGATCGAGCTCCGAGGACACCCCGTTCTTGCCGTTCAACAAGGCCCACGCCCCGCTGCCCCCCAGCCCCGCATTCCGCTCATACGGCCACTCCCTTAACGAGACGGTGGGCGAAATCGAACAGTTCACGATGAAGCCGCCCGGCCGCGCATGACGCGGCACGTCCAGCCAGCCGCCGCCGAAATCCACCCGCAAGGGCGCCACCTGCGGAGCCTTGATCCAGCGGACGATCTCGGAGGTGGAGATCGGCGCGAACTGCGGCGGCGTCTTCGGCAACACCACATACTTGGCCCCGACTTCCGCGCACAACGCCTTCTTCAGCGGCGAGTATTTGTCGTCCTCCGTCACCGCCAGGATGTGCGGGCGCAGGCGCAGGAAATCCTCGCGAAAATCGATGCCTTCGTCGTGCCCCCGCCCCACCACCACGTCGTCCACGCAGCCGAGCGCGGCGATCAGCGCCTGCTTGTGCTCGTCCGGCAGGCTGCTGCGCCTTTGTTTGTGAATCCACAAAACCTCCGAGGAGGCAAAACTCACCGTCAGGTGATCCCCCAGGGCCCTCGCCTCCCGAAAAAACTGCACATGGCCGGCATGGATGATGTCGTAGCAACCTGAAACAAAGACACGGATCATGCCATTAGGCTTGGCGTCCCGCCCTCGGCGTCGAGCCGATAAACCGCCGGCCAACAGGCGACTTCGTTTCCGCGAACTACCTTTTTTCATGGCCACCGCGCCCGCCCTGCCGCCACCGTCGCTCCCGCCATGTCGCCCACCTTCGCCCGATCCGTGTTCGTCTTCACGCTGGTGTTTTTCGCGGCCTTCTTTTTCTGGCCCATCCTGCAAATCCTGCGCGGCGGCTTCGTCGACGCCGACGGCAACTTCACCCTCCGCACCTTTACCGCCCTGCTCGCCGACCCGCTCTATCGCGAGGGCCTGCTCAACTCCTTCGGCCTCGGCCTCGCCACCACCGCCCTGGCCTTCGCCATCGCGCTCCCCCTGGCCTTTATCTCCGACCGCTTCCTCTTCCCCGGCAAAACCGCCCTCACCTCCGTCGTGCTCGTGCCCATGATCCTGCCGCCCTTCGTCGGCGCCATCGGCATCAAACAGATCTTCGGCCAATACGGCGCGCTCAACTCCCTGCTCATCGACCTCGGCCTCCGCCCCGAGGGCTGGACCTTCGACTGGTTCGCCGTCGCGCCTTTCTGGGGCGTCGCCGCCGTCAACGCCCTCGCCCTCTACCCCATCGTCTACCTCAACTGCGCCGCCGCCCTCGCCAACGTCGACCCCGCCATGGAGGAGGCCGCGCAAAACCTCGGCTGCACCGGCCTCCGCCGCTTCCGCCGCGTCACCCTCCCGCTCATCAAACCCGGCCTCTTCGCCGGCGGCACCATCGTCTTCATCGCCGGCTTCACCGAGCTCGGCGTGCCCCTCATCTTCGACTACCCCCGCGTCACCTCCGTCCAGATTTTTTACGGCCTGAAGGACATCGGCGGCAACCCCGCCCCCTACGCCCTCGTCACCCTCCTGCTCATCAGCACCGTCGCCCTCTACGCGGTCGGCAAGGGCCTCTTCGGCCGCCAGGCCTACGCCATGATGGCCAAGGCCTCCTCCACCGGCGGGGCCCAGCCCCTGCCCGCCGGCCGCGCCTGGCTCTGCACCGCCCTCTTCGCCGGCGTCACCGCCCTCGCCGTCCTCCCCCACGTCGGCGTCATGCTCATGGCCTTCGCCACCGACTGGTTCGGCCAGGTCCTCCCCGCCAGCCTCACCTTGCAAAACTTCGAACTCGCCCTCGGCCACCCGCTCACCGTCTCCGCCATTTCCAACTCCCTCAAATTCGCCGCCGCCAGCACCGTCATCGACGTCATCCTCGGCATCGCCATCGCCTACGTCATCGTCCGCTCCAAACTTCGTTACCGCGGCGTGCTCGATTTCCTCGCCATGCTGCCGCTCGCCGTGCCCGGCATCGTCATCGCCTTCGGCTACCTCGCCATGAGCCAGGAGGGCCGCTTCTTCTCCTTCGTCAACCCGGTCGAGAACCCCACCATCCTCCTCATCATCGCCTACTCCGTCCGCCGCCTGCCCTACGTCGTGCGCTCCGCCGTCGCCGGCTTCCAGCAGACCAGCGAAACCCTCGAGGAGGCCGCGCAAAACCTCGGCTGCCCGCCCCTCCGCACCTTGCGCAAAATCACCCTGCCCCTCATCGCCGCCAACCTCATCGCCGGCGGCCTGCTCGCCTTCGCCTTCGCCATGCTTGAGGTCTCCGACTCCCTCATCCTCGCTCAAAAACAGGCCTTCTACCCCATCACCAAGGCCATTCTCGAACTCTTCCAACTGCTCGGCGACGGCCAGTTCATCGCCAGCGCCCTCGGCGTCTGGGCCATGGCCTTCCTCGCCATCTGCATCGTCGGCCTCAGCCTCGTGCTCGGCAAAAAACTCGGCGCCATCTTCCGGGTCTGACCACCGCCCACCCGGTTCACCGCTCACCACCCCGCCCCTTCCCCACCCACCCTCGATCCGCCATTTGGCCCTTCGTCCTTGGTCATTCGGCCTTCGCCCTTCGTCATTTGTCATTGGTCATTGGTCATTGGTCATTCGTCCTTCGCCCTCCCCTCCTTCCTCCATGTCCCGCTGGCTTCTCATCGACGGCTTTAATCTCATCTACCGCTGCTTTTTCGCCACCCCGGCCCTCACCCGCTCCGACGGCTTCCCCACCAACGCCCTCCACGGCTGGGTAAAGTCCGTCTGGCGCCTCGTCGACCAGGAGAAGCCCGACCGTACCGTCGTCTTCTTCGACCTCGGCGGCTCCGAGGACCGCCTCGCCCTCCATCCCGACTACAAGGCCCAGCGCGCCGAGATGCCCGCCGACCTCGAACGCCAGATCGAGCCGGTCAAGGCCCTCACCCGCGCCCTAGGCCTCGGCTCGGTCGAGCACTACGGCGTCGAAAGCGACGACCTGCTCGCCTCCTGCGCCGTCGCCCGCGCCACCCTCGGCGACGAGGTCCTGATCGTCAGCTCGGACAAAGATTTCGCCCAGATCGTCGGCCCGCGCATCCGCATCCTCCTCCCCCCGCCCAGCGCCCAGCCCAAACTCGGCTGGCGCCTCCTCGACGAGGCCGGCGTGAAAGAGAAATTTGGCGTCCCCCCCGACCGCATCGTCGATTACCTCGCCCTCATCGGCGACACCTCCGACAACATCCCCGGCCTCACCGGCGTCGGCCCCAAGACCGCCCTCAAGTGGATCGAAGCCCACCACGACCTCGAAGGCATCCTCGCCGCCGCGCCGTCCATCACCCCCGACCGCTTCCGCGCCCCCCTCGCCGAGGCCGCCGAACGCCTCCGCCTCAATCGCCGTCTCGTCACCCTCGACACCCGCCTGCCCCAGCCCGAGCTCCCCGCCCCCACCCCCGACCTGCCCGCCTTGCTCGGCCTGCTCGAAAGCATGGAAATGAAATCCACCCTCGCCGAAGCCCGCTCCCGCTACGTCCAGCCCGAGCTCTTCTGAGCCGATCATCATCGCCGGCCGCGACGCCGATCAACCACGCCTCAGCACGTAGGCGCGGCGATACGTGCGCGGCGGCATTCCCTGCTCCAGGTGGAAACGGCGGGAGAAATAGTATTCGTCCGCAAAACCCGACGCCGACGCGATTTCGTGGATCGGCAGCATCGTTTCAACGAGCAGCCGGCAGGCTGCCTGCATGCGCAGGCCTTGCAACACTCGACCGGGGCTCTCCGGCATCACCGCGTCCCAACGCCGCCGGAAGGTGGAAGCCGACCACCCGTGCTTGCGCGCCACTTCCTCGGGACGGAGCGAGGGCTCGGCCAGCCGGGCTCGAAGCTCGGCCGCGATGGCCCGCACCGTGGCCGCGTCACCCACCGGCGCCTCGCGTCGCGCCGGCCCCAGCCAGCTTTCCAAAATCATCCGCTCGCACACCCGGTCCACCCGGTCCGCCACCAACTCGGGCTCGAC
This sequence comes from uncultured Akkermansia sp., assembly GCA_964400455.1. Classification (GTDB taxonomy): domain Bacteria; phylum Verrucomicrobiota; class Verrucomicrobiia; order Opitutales; family Opitutaceae; genus IMCC26134_A. The sequence goes on from CAYNUW010000076.1 coordinate 12,328, forward strand.
CGCGTGCGAAAGCCGGCGCAACTCCTCCGCGAGAACCAGCACAGGGCCGGGCTCCACGATGGGCCAGAGCGGCCGCTCCGGGTCGATCAGCCGCGCCGCCTCGAACCGCGGCTTGGTCTCACCCGCGTAGGTCACGTAGAGTTCGTCCCACGTCCCCTCGGGCAAAACCACCGGCCCGTATTCCAACGGTTCGCCCGGCCACTGGGTGATGACGCAGGGCGCCTCCACCCGCCAGACCCGGCCCTGGCGGTGATACTCCCCGCGACCCCGCAGGATAAAGGAGAAGTTGCAGGTCTGAAACGCGGTGCGGACCCAGTGATCCTTTGCCCACGCCGGCGCGGCGTTGATCACCTGAAACGAACTTGGATGCCTGCGCGTAAACGCACCCCAGTGCTTGGTGTGAAAATCCATCTTTTTGAAACACCTGTCTATTTCAGGAAAGCGAAACAACTGCTAAAGTCGCGCTTTTCTGGGCAAATTTATGAA
>CAYNUW010000077.1:0-9556 GCA_964400455.1 uncultured Akkermansia sp.
CCCGGCGCAAGCCCACAGCCGAAAAAGACCCGCCCGTGGCGAAGTTTTTCGTAACCGGGAATGCGGGATGGGTCGCGGCCTTTACGGGCCACCGCATGACTACTCCGCCCGGCGCGTCAGCCAGGCCCCCAAATCAAGCACATCCAGCGCCGCCGAACGCTCATCCGTCCACAAACCGCGCGGCCCGGCCATAAGACCCGAAAGTCGCGACAACTCCCTGCGCACCCGGCCGCCATCCTCCTCGACCGCAAACCAGTCCTTCCATTCGCCGGCCCGCTCCGACGAACCGGCCAGCAGATAGACGCTGCCCACTGCGTCCCAGTCCGACTGCTCCAGCGCCTCCTCGATCCAGGTCGATACCCCGAGCGACTCCCACCCCGCCGCGTGCGCCGTGGCCGCGAAGATCGGAAACAAACGCGAATACCGCATCGACGCGTGCACCAGCAACAAACCATCTCTCGCCTGGAGCCTCGCCTGGTAGACCCGCAGCGCCTCCAGCGTCAACAAGTGCGCCGGCACACCGTCGCCCATGAACGCGTCGATTAACACCAGATCAAAGTCCTCGTTCGCCTCGGCCAGCGCCCTCCGCCCATCGGCGATCTCCACCCGCACCGCGCCGCGACAATCCGCCAGATAAGTAAAATGCCGCCGGGCCACCGCCTCGATCTTGGGGTCGATGTCGAAAAACACATACTCATCCCCCGGCCGCGCATACGCCGCCAGCGTTCCCGCTCCCAAGCCAACCACCGCCACTCGCATCTGCGGCCGCACCGCCGCCAGAGCCGCCAAGGCCCGCCCCGCCGCCGAACTTTCCGAGTAATACAAGGTCGGCCGCGCCCGCGCCTCGATCGGCTCGGTGATCTGCGTGCCGTGCGTGGTCGTCGCACTGGACAACACCGAACTGCGCGCGTCCACTTTGACCATCAGGTGCCCATGCACGTCCCGGTAATGGTGCACCACCGCCTCACCCGGCTGTTCTTCAGCCGCCTGCCGGCCCCCCAAGATCAGCACCGGCCCGATCGCCAGCGCCGCGCACGCCGCCGCCCCGCCCGCGTGCCTCCACCTCGCTCCCCAATAAAACCCCGCCGCCAACACCACCGCCGCCAACACCGGAAACTCCACCGGCCGGGCAAACACCGCCGGCACCACGCTTAGCGAGGCGAGTCCCCCCAGCGCTCCGCCCAGCGCCAACGCCAGATAAAACCACTCGCCCCCCCTCGCCGGACGGGTCCCATGCACCAGCGCATGCGCCACCAGCGACACCCCGCCGCACACCGCCACCACCGCCAGCAAACGCACGCCGTCCACCGTCGCGGACCCAAACCCCTTCAGCGTCATGTAAACCGCCAGCGCCAGACCCAGACCCACCACCGCCACCCCGGTCATCCACGGCCGCCAGCGCCCGGAAAACACCAGCGCGAACGATCCCAGATACACCCCCAGCGGCCCCACCCAGGCTATCGGCGTGGATCCGATTTCGCCAGCCACCAATCCCGCCGCCGCCAACATCGCCGCGCACGCGAGCGCCGACAAACCGATCCACACCGGCCACCATTGCGGCGCAGCCTCCCGCCACCCGGCCGCCGGCCGCACCGTCGCCGCCTCTGGCTCGCGCATCCCGGCTCGCCATAACAAAACCGCCCCGGAGGCCACCGCCGCCGCCACCAGAGTGAACAACCCGCGCCAGAGCCCGAACTGATCCTCCAGATCAAACGAGGTCTCGAAGATCAGCGGATAGAGCCCCAGCACCACCAGGCTGCCGGCGTTGGACAACGCGTAGAGCGCATAGGGTTCCGCCGCGCCCATGCGCTCCCGCCAGGCGTGCAACCAGGGCGAAAGGCTGAACAAAAGGACCATCGCCGGCAGGCAACCACCGGCCAGCGCCAACATCACGCCCGTCACCGTCGGTGCCCCTTCGTGCGCCGACGGAGCGTGAAAAGTCAACAAGGCAAGAATCGCCAGCACCCCCGTCGCCAGCGCCTGGGTCCGGGTCTCCCGCCGCGCCAGCCACAGCCCCCAGGCGTAGCCGAGCAGCAGCGCCACTTGAAAAAACAACACCGCTCCGATCCACGTCGCCGCCGTGCCTCCCAGCCGGGGAGACAGATGTTTGGCCAGCACGGGCTGAATCACAAAGGCCAGCGCCGCGCCGAGCGGCACCGCGAAAAGGGAGAGCAGCGACAGGACTCGTGAGGCGGGCATGGTGATTGAGATTTGGATACGTTTCGAACCGGCGATTTCAGGTGATCAGCGCCCGTGCCGCCCGCAGGGGCGAGGCGGCCAGCGCCGGGTAGGCCTCGCAGGGCGTCCAGCAGCGCGGACAACGCCCCGCCGCCACGTCCGCCCTCACCCCGTCCCGCCGCGCCCGGGACACGATCGGACCCAGCGCGTAGCCGTGGTCGCGCACGTTGCCCAGCGGCTTGTCCCAGATCGTGCAGGGAAACACCTCCCCCTTGGCTGAAAGATAGGCCGTCGCCAGCAGCGCCGCGCAGGGCACCCGCACCGCCCCGTCGGCCAGGTAACGCAGCGCCTCCCGGCGGTAGGCCCGCTCCAGCAGGCGCAGCCCGAACGAGCCCCCGCCCTCCGCCCCCGACCGCTCCGCCGCGAACCGCAGCGCCTCCGCCACCTCCGCCCGGTGCCCCGGCCCGCCAAAGCCGTCCGCCTCGCCCGCCGCCGCTGTATTCCCATAGTAGTGCCCCGAGAGGTGCGGCACGTTCAGGTGCAGCCCGGCCCAACCCAGCCGACCTTCGCCCAACTCGGCCAGGCGAACGTTCACCGCCTCGAAGGTCTCCTCAACCAGCCTCCGCGCGGACCGGCCGCAGCTGCCCGTATGCCCGTGCAGGGTCATCCCCACGTAAACGTTCTCCTCCCCCAACTCCCGCCGCACCGCCGCGAAGGTCGCCACCGCGTGGGCGAAATCCCGGGGCACGCCGCGCAGCCGATCGTTGATCTCCGGCGGTCCATCGATCGACACCGTGACCACCAGCCTCGCCCGCAGCGAACGTCGCAGTCTCGCCGCCACCCCGGCGATACGCGCCGTCGCCAGGCCGTTGGTCGGAAAATGCGCCAGCGCCAGGTGCGGACACGCCCGGTCAAACGCCTCCACCACCTCGACAAAATCCGGACGATCCGTCGGCTCCCCCCCGGTGAAGTCCACCCACTGCAGGCCGGGGTTGGCCGCCGCCACCTTGGCCAACTCCTCGCCGCTCAACTCGCCGTCCAGCCCGCCGGGCGTCTCCTTCGCCTTCCAGATGTCGCAATAAACGCAGCGTGAATAACAGCGCCGCGTCACCACCAGCACGAGCTTCTGCACCGCCACCGCCGCCGCCGGCCCGTAAGCGGCCAGCAAGCTGCGCCCCGCGAAACGACTCCAGGTGTAGAGCGAGGGACTTTTCATCGCGCGCCCCCTTCCCGCGCCGCGTCCGCCGCCCGCGCCCCGCCGCCCGCGCGCCACAACGCGTTGTCCAGTTCGCCCTCGCGCCGCGACGGAAACGCCGGCGCCGGCCCGCCGTAACGCGCCAGCCCTTCCGGAGTGTCGATGCGAAACAGGCCAAAGGTCATCGCATGGGTCGCGAAACGCGTGATCTCGCGCGCCCCATACTCGACGATGATGCGCGCCGCCTCGTCCGCCCGGTGACCCTCCGCATTGTCCCAAAATCCAAAATGCAAATACACCCCGCCCGGATACTGGTTGGCCAGTTCGTGCAACTGACCTCGGGCCAGACTCTCCACCGCCGGCCAGGTGGCGGAGTTCCGCCCTTCGATCAGCCAGAGCGCGGGCGCCTGACTGATCACCAGACTGCCGGAGGGCAGCCGCTTGGCCTGCTCCGCCGCCCACTCCACCTCCTCCTGCACCTCGATCGCCTCCCGACCCAGCCCGGAAACGAACGCGTAGGTGTGCGCCCAACTCAACCCGGCCAAAGCCGCCGCCGCCCCGCCCCAGGCCGGTCGCCGCCGCACCATCGCCAGCAGCGCCGCCGCCCCCACACCCATCGCCAGCGCCACCGGCGCCGCCGAAATCACCGCGAAACGGTTGCTCGCGCCGTAGTGATAACCGCCGGCGTAAAAGAGCACAAACACACCCCAGGCGGGTAAAAACCACCCGGCCAGCACCACCGCCGCCGGCCGTGAAAACGTCACCAACCAACCGAAACCAACCACCGCCAACACCGTGCCTGCCACCGGAAACTCCCGTCCGAGGAAAAAGTAGCCCGCGTTCGAGCGCAGGTTCTCGCCAACCAGGCCGAAGTTGAACCGCCGCCCGTCCGTCGCCCCCCAATCCTCCCCGCGCACCGCCCAAAGCTGCGCCAGCGTTGGCGCCAGGAGCGCCAACGCAAAAGCCAGCGCCCCCCACGCCACCAGATCGCGCACAAACTCGTCCTCGTCCGCCCACAACACCAACGCCACCAACGGAAACACCAGCAGCGACTCCGGCCGGAACGACGCGCCCATGGCCGTCGCCGCCGCCAGCAACGCGCCGGCCGCCGGCCGCCCCTCCACCGCCGGAGACGGCATGCGCAACCGCACGTAGATCACCGCCGCCGCAAAGGCCGCCGCCGCGCCGGCCGCCGCCGAGGGCTCCACCGCCGCCGTGCGCCCCCACCATGGCACCAACGGCGTCAGTGCCCAGGCGAGCCCCACCGCCACCGGCGCGTGCGTCGGCAACCGCCAAGGGGCCAGCAACAACGCCAGACACAACAGCCCGGCCACGACCGCCACCAGCGCGCGGTTCAGCTCCTGACCCAGCCGCGGACTCACCCCGAAAACGCGCGCCGCCTGACCGTAAACGTAAGGCCACGCCTGCGGTTGTTTGTTCAATTCCCCGTCGTAAAACTCGAACTTTCCATGCTCCACCCGGGCATAACTCGCCGCCGCCAGCCGTCCGGTGTGCGCGTAGGTCTGGCCGACTTGCATGTAGATTTGCTCGTCAAAAAAGATGCGGTGGGTGCGCGGAGCCAGACCCGCCACCACCCACGCCACCACCGCCACCGTCAAAATTTTCGCCAGCCCGCGCCGGCCCAGCACGGCCCACACCGGCCGCGCCACCCCGCAAAATCCCGCCAGCCCGAGCACCACGCAGCCGTGCAGCGCCCAGGCCACCGCCGTCTCCGCCACCCTCCGCTGCTCGGCGACATCCGCCCCCGCCGTCCGCCATCCCCACGCCGCCGCCCCGCCCAGTGCCAATACGCCGGCGGCGAGCCAGAGGAGGGTTGGACGGTTCAGGGTGCGTTCAGACATGGCGGACTAGGTAGCGCACCGGCTCAACAGCGCGCCGTCGAGCACGAGTCTCGTCACTCCGCTGTCCCGCCACGCCGCCAGGATGCCGTCGGTCGCGTCCGGCATCGGCTGACCGTGCACATTCAAACTCGTGTTGATCACCGCCCCGCAACCCGTGCGCGCCCGCACCGCCAGCAGCAGCCGGGCCCAAGGCTCGGCCGGATCCTCCGCCACCATCTGCGGCCGGCACGAGCCGTCGGGCCCCACCGCGCCCGCCAGCGCCCGACGTCCCTCCGCCGTGGTCTGATAACCCATGGTCATATGCCGGTTGACATCCCCGGGCCCGCGATAATCAGCCAACAGTCGGGACGCCTCGCTCTCCAACATCGAGGGACAAAAGGGCTGGAACCACACCCGGCGTTTTAAACGCAGATTCAACGCGTCCCGCGCCGCCTCGCTGTCCGCCCGCGCCACGATGCTCCGCGCCCCCAGCGCGCGCGCACCGAGCTCCATGCGGCCGCAAGCCCACATCAAGACTTCGCCGGCCGCCACCAGATCGGCCGCCCGCTCCGCCACGTCGCGCGGTCGCTCCGCCCGCTCGTCGGACCGCAACTTGCCCTCGATGCCCTCCGCCAGATCGGCATGCGCCGGCCCCAGCCGGAAATCGCCAAAGGACTCAACCGGACGGCCGCTCAGACGCTGCCACAGACCGCACGCCGCGCCCAGCGGCAGACCGCCGTCCCCCATCGCGGGACACACCGCCAACGACCGCACCTCGGGCCGCAGCCGCACCAAGCGGTTGACCTTGATGTTCGAGGCCACCCCGCCCGCGTAGGCGAAGTCACTCAGACCGGTGCGTCGCGCCCACGCCGCGAAAAACTCCGGCACCCAGCGTTCCACCACATCCTGTGCCGCCCGGCAGATTTGTTCGCGCGGGTGACGCCACACCACCCGCTCCACCTCCCGCCGCATCCGCGCCGGCGCCACCCGACAAGCCAGCGCCGGCCAGCGCTCCGGACCCTGCTCCACCAACTCGAACCAACCGGCAAAGGGATTCTTTCCGTCCGACAACGGCGCCGCGAAGGAGGCCAGCGCCATCACCTTGCCTTCGTCCTCCAGCGCCCGCATCTGCAGGGCTTCGGTGACGTGCTCAAAAAACAGCCCAAGCGAAACCGCCCCCGTCATGCGCAGCAAGGGCGTGAGCGCACCATCCGCCGCCCCCCGCCGCCACACCGAGCCGGAGCAACCGTCGCCGATGCCGTCCAAGGTAACCACCAACCCGTCCCCGCGCCACACCGGCCAGGCCGCCGCCGCCGCCGCGTGCGCCTCGTGGTGGTCGAACACATGCAGCCGCCGCGTCTCCACCCCCAGCCGCGCCGCGGCCTGCCGGCGGGTCCACGCCACCAACGGTCCGCAGGTCGGCAGCTGGGTCAGCCGATACTTCGCCGTGCGGGTCAACCCATCCGTCCAGCGCGGCTCCTCCAGCCGGCGACGCAGGCGGTAGTAACGCTCGCGCGCCGAGGGCAGCAACCGAGTGAGGGTCTTGGCCGGATCCGAAGTGGAAAGGGCAAACTCGGCCCGCTCCCACCGCGCCCCGGCGGCGGCGCGCACCGCCGCGAGCGCGCGCACCGGCCAGCCGATCTCCAGCTTGCGCCCGCCCAGCCGCTCCTCGTTGACCGCCAGCTCCACCCGACCGTCCGCCACCAGCGCCGCGCCGGCGTCGTGCCCATCCCAGATACCGATGATGACTGAGGGCGCCGAGGTAGTCATGGGGCGGGCGCAGCAACCCGGCGGCGGCACAGGCCGCGCACCAGCGTCCAGCCGTAATCCAGCCAGACGCCCGGCCGGCGCAGCGAGATCTTGGAGAAACCCGCGGCGCGCCGCCGCTCGCGGGTGGGCACCTCCGTCACCCGCGCCCCGGCCGCCAGCGAGGCCATGATCATCTCCATTTCGATGGTGGTGTGCCGAGCGCGCAACGGCAGCCGGCGGAACAGCTCGGTGCGTAGCGCACGAAACCCATTCTGCGAATCCGAAAGCCGCGCGCCATAACGCAAATTCACCAGACAGGTGATCAAAGCCGAACCCGCCAGCCGGAAAAACTCGTCCACCCCGCCGTGCAGCTCGTCCGATCCCCCCAGCAACCGCGAACCTCCGACATGGTCCGCCCGTCCCGCCCGCAACGGTGCCAGCAGGCGCGGAATGTCGATCGGGTCGTGCGAGCCGTCCGCATCCACAAAGACGCAAAACGGCGTGCGCACTTCGGCCACGGCCAGCCGCAGCGCAGCCCCTTTGCCCAGGCCGGGGTCCCGCACCACGCGGGCGCCGGCGGCCGCCGCGCGCGCCGCCGTGTCGTCTCGCGAACCACCTTCAACCACCAGCACTTCGGCCACATGGGGCTGCACCGCACGGATGATCGCCGCGATGGTCGCCGCCTCGTTGCGTGCAGGTATCACCGCCGTCGCGTCGGCGGCGGGGGGCGCGTCCTCCGGCCGAAAATCCTCCGCCGAAGCGCGACCCTCGGCGACCAACCGCCGCCCCCGCACCAACACGAAATCCCGCTCATCGAAGGCGAAATCGAGCTCGATGGCGGAGACGTGGGAAGTGCGGGCCGGTTCAGTCGCCATCACGTCAGAAGCGGAAAACATCGCCGCGGCTGAAGCCGGTTAGGATCGGAGACCCCGATGGGGGCGAGGACGCGAGATTCGGGTCGTAAACCACCGTGCGGTTCGGCGCGCGATACACCGTCGAGGTGCCGATGAAGGGGCGGGCAAAGTGGGTGGACTGAAACACCCGGCCCAACGAGCCGTTCATCACCACGTTTTTACCGCTCCAGTTTTCCAAAAACCGAATCAAATTCTGCGCGCCGCCCGACGAAGTGGTCGAGTTGCTCGGACTGTTGCCCGTGATCAGCCCGGCGTTGATCGCGATTTCCGTCTCCACGATGTTTTCATTGATCGTGGGCGTGAGCGGATTGTCGGCGGTGGCGGGATTATCCACCCCCGCGACCCGCCCCGTCACGACGTCCGCCGCCGCGTTGCTGTCACTCCAGTCGTAAGACAAAACCGTGATGGCGTCCGCCATGAGCATCGAAGTCGGGAAACTGCCGTCCGACTTGGGCTTCGTATTGTAGGAACCCTTTACGTAGAGTCCCGAGTTGGTGGCGATGGAAAGCCCCGTGCCCCCGGTCGTGGTGGGCACATCCTCGCCGTTGATCACCCGCACGGCGGCGGGCGCGCTGGTGGTCGAGTTCAACAGATTCACGTAAACGAGCCCGTTGAAGTCGGAGTAACTATTGGTCACCCGGCTCTTCAACGCCGCGATATTCAGGTCGGTGACCTTCACGTTGCGGCCCTCCCGCGCGTCAAACACATTGGTCGGGCTCGAGCTCGCAATCGCCGGGACCAGCAACGTGCCCAACGTGAGCGATCCTTGAAAATCCGCCGTCGCATCGGTCAGCGCACCGGTGCTGGTGCGCTTCGAAACCGTCACGGTGCCGGTGGAGGAGACATTCACGATCAAACCCGCGCGGTTGTAGGCCCGCTGCACACTGATCGCCGGGTCGTCACCCGCCGTGGGATTGTTGGGGTATTCCTGCACCGAAGCCGTCCCGGGCGGTGGCACGATCAACGAACGAATCACGTTGTTCACCGCCTGCTCCAGCTCCTCGTCGGTCCAATTATCGGGCGGAAAAAGCGCCGCGTCCCCCTTGCCCGCCGGGCCGAACAAATCGGGGCGCGCCTTGGCGGTGGCGAGCGGATCCAGACCACCCAACAAATTCTCCTCTTTGCTCAGAAACTCCAACTGCCCCGAGGGCCGCCCCGTGCCGGTGGAACCGAAAGTCGGCGCATCAAAGGTCACCGGCGGCGGCGGCGCGTCGTCATTATACCGCGTGGTGCCCACCGCCTCGGGATCATCGGTGCCGTTCAGCAGCCGGCCACTGGGCAAACGCCATTTGGAATTCGGGTTGATCGTCATCGTCTTGCCGCTGACCGGGCCGATAAAGGCGTCACCGCTGGCGTAGACATCGCCTTCGATCGAATAGTTTTCGCCGGGGTTGAGCTCCAGGTCGCCGTTGAAGAAGATGCCATACTGAAAAATCGTGGATTGTGACGCCACGAAGTAACGTCCGATGCGCACGGTCGGCAGAGCCGCATAGGTTCCGCTCGCCGGGGCCAATACCACGACCTTGGCTTCGATGTAATCGAGCAGGGCGCGCCGCGAACCGCCGTTCGAGGTGTCGATACCCGTCGTCGAGAGCAGGTGGCGCACCGAGCGCTGCACCCGCCAACCGTCGGCCCGGTGCACGTCCAAAAATGGCTCGCGCACCGTGGTCGGCGAAGCC
>CAYNUW010000077.1:9566-12737 GCA_964400455.1 uncultured Akkermansia sp.
CATATCGGCCTGCGACGTCAGACGCACGCTCGAGGACAGATTGCCCATGCTGGTGCCGGACATCACCGCCATCTTTACGTTGAAAAATAACCACTCCAACTCGGCGTCCGCCACCGTCGTCATCCGCGCCCGCATGTCGTTTCGGTGCGCCAAGCGCAGCGAATTGATCGCCGTGGCCAGCACCGACCCTCCCACCACGGCGGCTGCGACCACAAACAGCAGAACGGTCACCAAGGCGCCACCCGCCCGGCGCGACCGGGACGTCTGGGATAAATTTAGATATGTAGGCAGATGAACCATGAGACGAAACTCGCCAGCGCGCTTAACCATCGAACGGTATGGAGGTCGATTTGGTGGAGGTCGTCTTGGACGTCGTCGAGGTGGTCGTCGTCTTCGATGTCGAGGCGGTCGTCGTCGTCTTGGACGTGGAGACCGACGACGTGGAGACCGAAGTCGTGGACTTCGAAGTGGTCGACGTGGTCGACGTAGTCGATTTGGTCGTCGATTTGGTCGTCGATTTCGAGGTGGTGGATTTCGACGTCGTTTTGGTGGTGGACTTCGAAGTAGTCGAGGTGCTGGTCGTTTTGGAGGTTGAGACGGACGTCGTCGACGTGCTCGTGGTTTTCGTCGTCGAGGTCGTGCTGGTCGACTTGGTCGTTGAGGTCGTGCTCGTGGTGGAGGTCGTCGACGTGGTCGAAGTCGTGCTACTCGTGGTGGACGTGGTCGTGGTCGAGATACTCGTGCTTACCGCCGCGAACGGATTCGAAAGCACCAGACTGTTGCCCGACTTCGGCATGATGAGCGACGTCGATCCGCCAGTGGCCGCGCCGCCGACCGAAGAAGACGAAAAAAACCGCGGCGTGCCCGGCAAAGACCCGGTTGGGGCAGCGTCATAGAGCACCAACGACCAGCCGATCGCAAACTCGCGCGCCGTCGCGTCCGGCTCCGGCCGAAACAGGTAGGTCGAATCGGACGCGACCCGATCCGTCAGAACTCGCGCAGCACCCGTGGAATTATTCTCGATCCACCGCAGGGTGGTCGCGGGCGCACCACTCGCGGGAGCATCCACCACAAACACCCTTTCACGTTGTATCTCCACCCGCGAGTTGGCCGGAGCTGAGACCAACAGCGGATCCACATAAGCGGGCACCGTCCCGGCGGAGAGGGATTGCACCAACGTGACACTCACCGAGCCATCCGTGCCCGACGCCCGTGTATCCGTGACCGCAGTGATCCGTATCCCGCGGCCTAACTTGGGAGTATCCAAAACAAAAAAGTCGCCCACCTGCGGCCGCAACGCGGCGCGCGCATAAAACGTAATCGAACTGGCAGTGACCGGCACCGCGCTGGTGAGATTACCCGGAGGCCCCACCGGCGTGCGATAGGTGATCGAGCGATAACGCTGCACCGTGGCACCATTGCCGGACGCAAAACTCGGCCGGTTGCGGATGGCCGAGTCCGCGTCGTAAAGGTTGATCGCAGAGTTTAACTCTTGGGTGATGAGCTCCTGAATCTCTCGCGCCGCCGTGGCCGTCTGCTCTAAGCGCTCGCTTTTGACCGACGCCCTGGCGAGCGCCAACACCACACTCAGAACACCGCCCAACAGCATGGTGGAGACCGTGAACGCAATCAGCAACTCGATCAACGTCATCCCCCGCTTCGTAACCACTTTCTTGGACTGTAACCTCGAAACCATGGTTTAATCGATGAGTCGCAGGCTGGTCATGCTCTGCGAAATGGACTGCTGCCCCGATCCCCCCAGTCGATACGTGATGGTAAAGGTGGCGCGCAGCATAAAACCGGCGGCATCCGCCACCCGGGTGGTGGATGCGGAGCCATTGTTCAAAGTCACGTGACTCACCATCCTGGTCACCGTGGCCAGTTGGGGTGCCCCCGGCGTGCCAATGTCTATTTCCAAGGTCGCCGGCGCGCCCTCATAATTAATCCGGTCGCTGAGCTGCCCCCAACGCAAACCCAAGCCGGTGGGCGCAGTCGTAGGCGTAAAAATCATGCGCACAACATTGTCGGAATTCGAATAAGCCAGTCGCTCAAACTGATCAACGTAAGTTCGCAAAACCGCGCGCGCATTATCGCGCAAACGTGCCTTGTGGTTGATCTTGTAGGCACTGAAAGCTGTGGCCAGCAACGACATCAAAGCGATTGAAGCGACAAAACCGGCCACCAAAACCTCCACCAAAGTCATGCCACTTCGTGTTCGCGCCCTCGCACGCGCAACCAAACCGACGCCAAGCGCCTTCGGTTGAGCTCGATAGGATGTCTCCGACGAATTGGCCACGTTCGGATATTTGACCCCGAAAACACCCAGTGACGACAAAAAAATCAAACGTCCTAGGCCCGGATGGGGATACTACGTAGGTCTTCTTCGAAGTTCCAAGCACCGACCACCCCCAAAAGACGCATCTCGCACCCCCTGCGTTCAAAAACTCCGGCCATAACTCCCTTAAAAACAACGCATAAAGAATCACCCCTGTGCCCATGTTCGTATTACGAACAGCACAGGTGACTCCCGCTGGGCAGCACCCATGTTCGTAATACGAACATGGGTGGCGCTCAAACCCAGGTCGCGCGGACTGGGTTTGATCACCCTCCAAACCCCGTTCTAACGAGGTTTCGACCACCCGGGCACCGGTGTATGCGATCCGCACGCGCCGCCCGCCAGTCGAACCGCTGCGTGCGAGTCCCGCATTTGTAGTGGCCAATCTTCCCCGCCCCAATTTTCGTCAACGACGCAACTCGTCACTCTTTCGCGAGTCTATCCACGCCCCACGAACATTTTCGCACCATGATCCAAGGTCCCGCCTGGTCGGAAAAACTCCGCACTGAAATCGCCAAGGCCGTGCTCGGCCAGGGCGACGTCATCGAACGCCTGCTCATCGCCCTGCTCGCCAACGGCCACGTTCTACTCGAGGGCATGCCCGGCCTAGCCAAGACCCTCCTCGTCCGCTCCCTTGGCACCGCCCTCGGCGTGCAATGCGAACGCATCCAGTTCACCCCCGACCTCCTGCCCAGCGATGTCGTCGGCACCATGATTTATTCCCAGAAAGACGGCGCCTTTACCCCTCACCTCGGCCCGGTCTTTGCCAATCTCGTCCTCGCCGACGAAATCAATCGCACGCCCGCGAAGGTCCAGGCCGCCCTTCTTGAAGCGAT
>CAYNUW010000078.1:0-12628 GCA_964400455.1 uncultured Akkermansia sp.
GCACCGGACCAAACCTGGACCAACCCCCGGCGCTGCCGAAACCCAGGCGAAGAGCGTCGCCACGCAGACCAACCGCCACGACAACGCCGGGCTCGGGCGCGGCATCGAGGCCGACCACCGTGCGCGCAAAGTCGGTGCCATCGCCGGCCAGGCCGCCACTCAGGGTGACCCCGGCGGGCAAAACGGCGTTAAAGGTGGCGGCCAGCACGCCGCCGTTCACCCGCCCACCGTCGGAAAAGACGAGCACATGCCGCAAGCCGGACGGAGAAAGCCGCGAAGCGAGCTCGCGACCGAGAGCCGCGCTGTCGTCGTCGGGACCGAGCCGAGCGGAGACACACTCGAACTCGGAATGCTCAAACCACAAGGCGGTGCACACCACCGCGTCGTCCGCGATCTGGGCGTCGGCAAAATTGCCGGCGGTGGAAACGAGCACCAGTCGGGCGGAAGGGTGGCGGGCGCGCAGAGCGATAAGCACGGCCGGGGCCGAAAGCACGGCGCGCAAACCAAAGGCCAGCACGAGCTGAGCCTGACCGGGGGATAAATCACCCGCCAATTCGCGCCAATCGCGAGCGTCGGAGGAGAGCAGGGCTTGGCTTATACGCATGGGGCAGGGTTTTGGTCAGGCTGCAGGTTCGTGAACAAGACGTAAATCCACAAAACCGACCGATGCAAAAAACACCCTATTCAGACTACGGAGAGCTCCGAAAATGGGTTTGGAGCTGGGCGGTCACCTGGGTGTCGGCGGCTAAACAAGCGTCCCGCGACCCCGGCGGAAGCCTTCGCCAAACCGGCGCGCCGCCCGCCCCCGGCCCCGGCGGGCCGCCGGAATCCAGCCTCCGGTGCCGAGGCTCAAGGGGCGGGTTTCAAACCGGCCAGCAGATCCCGCAACAAGTCCACCCGCGACTGGGTGCTCAGGGGGTAATGACCGTGATCACCCGCGACCACCCGGGCGCCAGGGCGGGCGGCGGCGAGCAGAGCGAGGTGGCGAAAGGGGACCACGCCATCCGGCCGACCATGCGTCAGCAACACCGGCACTCCCTCGGGCAGGGCGCGGAGAACCGCTTTGGCATCGAAACGCTCGCGCGTCAGGATCAGCCCGATACGCCGATCCCAGGCGGCGTCACGCAGGCTGGCGACCGTGCCCTCCAAAACCAATCCGGCCACGGGTCGCCGGGCAGCCAGCTCGGCCGCAAAAACACCACCGAGGGAAAAACCATGGGCCAGGACGCGCCCCGGATCGACCTCCGCGCGAGCCGCCACCCGATCGAACCACTCGACCGCATCCTGCACACATTCCGTCACTCCCGGTCGACCCTCGGAACGTCCATAACCGCGATACTCGGCCAGCAACACATGTGCGCCGAGAGCGGTCCAGACCTCGGCAAAATCGCGCGAATCATCGATCAATTCGCCGTTGCCGTGAAAAACGATCACCGCCGGCGCCGGTTCATGGCCGCTGCGCGCCCGCAGCCACCAGCCCTCGACCCGGGTGCCGTCGCGCATGACATGCCACCAAGTCTCGTAACCCTCGGGGGCGGTTTTTCCTGCCGCGCGCGCCCGGCCATGGTCGGGGAAGAGCAGGTCGTCCTTACGCCAGGCGACGAAGGCGCAAACCAGAAAATAGGTGGTGCCGGCGACCAAACACCAGCGAACGAACGCGCGAAAAAGGTTAGGGAACTTTACCATGGAAGCGAAGGCTTGGCTTTTAACGTCGTCGTGACGAGCCGGGGTGGATTGATGATTGAGGACCCGGTGAACATTGCATCTAAACCCTGGATGAGTTCCAACCTATTGCCGTCCTGCATTATCGCCACTGCCATTTTGGGCGTGGGCCTCCTCTTTCGCCAAGGCGGCGATTCCAAGATCGACCAGGTGTTGCAAGCCCTGGAGACTGCGGTCCAGACCAAGGATGCCGAGGGAAAATCCCGGGTGGAACGCATCGCCTCCGGGTTTGCCCAGTCCGCCGCAAAGGGTTTGAGCAGCGGCATGAACCAGGGTCGCGAAGCGACGGATAAAACCACCCTGGCCCTGCTGGACAAAATCGTGGTCAACGACGTGAAGCTGGTCGGCAGTCCGTTTAAGGGCAAGGAACGCGTCATCGGCACGGTGAAGAACACCAGCGACCGGGCAATCAAGGACATCTCGCTCAACGTCCTCTTTCGAGATGCTTCGGGAGCGCTGATCGACGTGGCGGGCAAGTTTTCCCGCGTCGAGGGACCGCTCCGGCCGGGCGCGGAACTGGGCTTTGAAGTCGATCGCGACATCGGGGGCATGCAAGCCACCGACGAAGAGTTGGCGCAGAACCGCGCCGCCACGGCGACCGTGCTGGTTCAGTCGTTGCGGGTGGTCGAGTAACGGACGCGAACGCTTCCCGGCTTGTGCGCCCGGTGCCGCCGGGCGATGACCTGCGGCATGATCGAAGGAGACTGGACCATCATCGCAGTGGAATACGGCGGCGAAGCCCTGCCCGGGCGCACCGGTCGTTTGGAAATCGTGGGCGAGCGCTTCGCCCTCCAGCTGGCGGGCACGCCGCGCGAGGTGGGTCGGGTCGAGTATACGGCGGGCGTCGCGACCGCTTCGGAGACCGACACGCTCGACCTGGTCTGGCGCGAGGCGGGCAATCGGGAAATCCGCCGACTGCGCGCCATCGTGCGACGTCGCGGGGAGTTGATGCAGTTCTGCTATTACCCGGACGCGGCCGCCGGGCGTCCGGGGGCTTTTCGCTCCGATGGCGCCATTCCGGCCATTCTGGTGCGTTGCAAGCGACGCACCGACGACTGACGACCTTGCCCGCGAGGGCGGGGATGTGCATGGTGGACCCTCTCATCGCCGTTGCCATGTCGTCGCTTCCCTACGCCCGCTCTCGATTTCAAACAGTTCGCCGCCCGACCCGCGAGGTCCGGGTGGGCCGGGTGGGGGTAGGCGGGACCAATCCCCTGCGGGTGCAATCGATGACCACCAGCGACACCCAGGACATCGACGCCACCGTGCGCCAGGCCATCGCGCTGGCCGAAGCGGGATGCGAAATCGTGCGAGTAACGGCGCCGAATCAACAGGCGGCGCGCTGCCTCCGACCGATCCGCGAACGACTCAGCGCGGCCGGTTTTGGCGAGATACCGCTGGTGGCGGACATCCACTTCCTGCCCTCGGCCGCGATGGAGGCGGTCGAACACGTGGAAAAGGTGCGCATCAACCCGGGCAATTACGCGGACAAAAAGAAATTCGCGGTGCTGGACTACACCGACGCGGCCTATGAAGCGGAGCTGGAGCGTATCCGCGTGGCGGTGACACCGTTGATCCGGCGGTGCCGGGAGCTCGGGCGGTCTCTGCGCATCGGCACCAATCACGGCTCCCTGAGCGACCGCATCATGAACCGCTATGGCGACACACCGCTGGGCATGGTGGAGAGCGCGTTGGAGTTCTTGCGCATCTGCCGCCACGAGAGTTTCCACGACATCATCCTGTCGATGAAGGCCTCCAACCCAAAGGTCATGATCCAGGCTTACCGATTGTTGGTCGCGCGCATGGATCAGGAGGGCATGGATTATCCCCTGCATCTGGGCGTAACCGAAGCGGGAGACGGAGAAGACGGACGCATCAAATCCGCGATCGGCATCGGTTCGCTTTTAATGGACGGCCTGGGCGACACCCTGCGGGTTTCCCTGACCGAGGACAGCGTTTACGAAATCCCGGTGGCCCGCGCGCTAGCCGACAAGGCGATGGCGCTATGGACCGCCCACCCGGCCAATGTTCGTAATACGAACATTGCCGAGGGGCTCGATCCGTATGTTTACACCCGGCGGGGATGCACCCCGTTGGAGTTGGGGCCTGGCATGACGGCGGGGGGGGATGCGCCGCCGCGGGTGGTGGTGCGGGTGGGCTCGGTCGCGGCGGTGACGGAGGCGACGCGTGCGTTTGGCGGATTACGATTGGTGGATACGCCGCCGGAAGGTTTGTTGGTGCCGATTCAATCGTCGGCCGATCTTGCGGCGTTGCGTGATGCGGCGTTTCCGCCGGGCGCAACGCCGTTTTTGGAGTTGGCGGCAGAACTGACGCCGGCGGACGTGGCCGGACTACGAACCGACGGAGCGGCGGTGCTGGTGCGGGCCTTCACCGCCAACGAGGCCGACGCGGCGACGCTGGCTGGATTGGCGAAACTGGCGCGCGCACGCGGCGGCCGGCTAGCCGTCGCCACCACGGCGGAAGCGCTGGCGCCAGGATCCCCGCTCGCCGCCACCCTCACTCAAGTCGGGGACGAGGGTTTGATCCTGACACTTGATGCGAAGTCCGACGATGAAGCGGGCCGGCATCCGATCGGGCGTTACCGGGCCTTGAACGCCGCGCTGCGGGCGCTGGGGTCGCGGGCGCCGCTTTGGATCCGCAACACCTCAAACACGCAAGTGGCGCCCAGGGGAGATTTTTTATCACGTTTACTCGATGCGTCAGTGCTGTCGGGCGCTCTGCTGTGCGATGGTCTGGGTGATTTGCTCAGTATCGAAACCGAGACCGACGTGACACGTTCACTTAAGCTCGCTTACAATGTCCTGCAAGGCGCGGGCACGCGCAGTTCAAAAACCGAGTTTGTCGCCTGCCCGAGTTGTGGACGCACCCTGTTCGACCTTCAAACGACAACGCAGCGCATCCGGGCGAGGACCGGCCATTTAAAGGGGGTTAAAATCGCGGTGATGGGTTGCATCGTAAACGGGCCGGGCGAAATGGCGGACGCCGATTTCGGCTACGTCGGTGGGGCCCCGGCCAAGATCAACCTCTACGTGGGCAAAACCTGCGTGCAATACAACATACCCCAAGCCGAAGCCGACGACCGTTTAGTCGCCCTGATCAAGGAGCACGGCAAGTGGGTGGAACCACCGGCGGCGTAGTTTCTAGAACTCAGTGATAACGTGCGGCGCGGCCGAAGTAATTGAGCGTGAACAACTCTTTCCAGATACGGTAACGGCCGGGGGAGCTGATGCGGCCGTGTTCTTCATGTTGCGCGGTCGGAAGCAAGAAACCGAGTTCCACATTAAGTTGTTCAAGGCGACTTTGCTGTGCGTTTACATCCTCGATCGGCTCGTCGGTCCATGGAACCAGCGTGACTCCCATCTTATTCACGCGCTGACGATGACGTTTAAGCAAAGCGCCTAACGAACGCGTCCACGGGCTGCGCTCCACCCACCAGGCCTCGGGATAAAAGCCGGCAAAGGGAAGGTAATGATTGTCCGTCACGATGCGACTGCCATCAGCGGTCTGACTAGACAGATGCATGCAGACTGAAATCCCGCCGGAGGGTTGAGGTAAAAACACGACCTGCAATCGAATGGTTGCGTCTGACGTTTGATAAAAAGATGTGCGCAGGTGCACGTCCGTCATCACTTCGGCACGCAAACCTTGAACAAATTTAAAACCGGCCGCGCGCACGTGATCACGCAAACGAAGAAAACTCCGGCTGACCGGCCATTCGTCCCCGCCTGGATTCACGGTGTAACGAGGAAAAAGCGGCAGGGGGCTTACACTCATGGCATGGATGGCAAGCCAATGGTAAATCGTCTCCAAGAGAAACCAACCGAGTAAAAACACCGCGGCAAGAACCGCAAACGGACGTTCGCTCCAGCCCAAGCGAGTTGCCAGCAAGGCACCACCGCCGGCAAGCGCGATGCACCGCAACCAACGGTTAAGCAGCGCGAGGATGGGAGACGGCGATGATTGATTCAGCCGCATGAGCGCAAGTGAAACGATCATGACCGGCACGAGCACAAAAACCGGCGCGATTGCAGCGGGATCGGGTGACATGGGCAAGAGGCGGGCGAGAGACGAAAAACCCGTAGTGAACTAATCACTACGGGCGAAGTTGTGAACAAGCAGCGAGGTCAAGCAACGCGCACCGGCATGACCACGCAGACGAAGTTTTCGAGGGTTTTGATGACACCAGGACTGACTTCGTCTTTAAGTTCGAAGTAGATCTCGTCTTTGGTCAGGGCACGAAGCGGATCGATGATAAACTGCGGGTTGAAGGCGACCTGAAGGTCGGGACCACTGTAGGCGATGGCCATGCTTTCGTGGGCTTCACCGAAATCCGGACTTTGAGCGGTGATTTCGAGCAGGTTCGTGCTCAGTTTGAGCTTAACGGAATTGCTCTTGTCCGAAGTCACGAGTTTGGCGCGGTGCACGCACTCGGTCAGCAGTTCCCGCTCAAGCTTAACCCGCTGATGAGTTTCCTTGGGAATAACTTGTTGGTAATTTGGATAATTGCCCTCAACCACCTTGCTGTAGAGGTAAACGGAGTCGACCAAACCGCTGTCAGGATTGTCGGCATTGATTTGAAAAGCGGCCCGACGATCGTTGAAGGAAACCTTTAGTTTTTCACCCTTATCGAGCATTCGCAAAAGCTCTGAAACGGTCTTGGCGGGCAGGATGATCGAACCGGCCTTTTCCGCCGGCACATCGAGTTCTTTGCTGATGAGGGCAAGACGCCGGCCATCAGTGGCGACGAGCGCCAGTTTGCCGTCGCGGAAATTGAAATAGACTCCGTTGAGGATATAACGGGTTTCGTCGGTCGATTGGGCATACGCCACGCTTTTGAGCATGGAGAGCAATTCGGCCTGTTCGAGGGTGAAGGTTTTGTCGTCACCAAAATCAGGCAGCGGAGGAAACTCATCCTTGCCGATGCCCATGATCCGGAAAATGGAACCGCCCGAGTTGAGTTTTACGCTATTGTTGGGTGCAGCGTCGAAAGAAACATCGATCTGGGGCAGTTCCCGCACGATCTCGGCCAATCGTTTGACGGGAAGGGTGACGGCACCGGTCTCTTTGACCTCCGCTTTGATTTTTGCCCGGATGCCAAGGTCAAGATTTGTGGTGGTGAGACTGATCCCATCTTTGTCCGCTTCGATTAGCACGTTGCTGAGGATCGGCATCGTGGCTTTGGAGCCGACGACGTTGAGCACCTGCGAAAGACCGTGGCTGAAATGGTCGCGGTTAATCTTGAATTTCATGAGGGGAGCGAGAGCGAGGAGAGGAAAGAGGGGAAGGCGACGAGGCAAAAAGAGCAAGGCGCGAGCAAGGGGCAAAGCACAAATAAACAAAGTGCGCAGTTTGCCGCGCACCCTGGCTGAGAGGTGTTTTTGCCGCCGCGTGGAAAGGGTGTTTGGGTTTTGTGCGCAAACCTGACTAAAATCCTTTTCTGTAATTAAAAGTCAGTCCTCATCATCAGGTCGGTGAACAAGTCCAAGAACCCGTGATTTCACCTCTGGAAAATGGGTTTGTTTGGGGTGCGAAAAAGGTCTGAACCATGTTCAAAAACCATGGAGTTTTTCCCAGGGTCGAAGTTGTTGAAGTTTATTCGCCGGGTTGTTCACCGAGTGATTCACGGGGTTTTGTTCTCGGAAGTGGCCACGACTGCGCGTGATTTGCGAAAGTGTCGGAACAAGCCGTAAAAAATGTAGCCCAGGCTGCAGATTAACATGCCATATTCTTTGAAGCGCACGACACTTGCCGCCGCCGCCACGAGTAAAATCCATGTGGTCAGTCTGGTGCGCGTGCGGTGGTCGATTTGTTTGCCGCTCGGGTAACGCACGGTGCTGACCATCAGCACGGCGATGAGCAAAAGAAGGGGCGGCAGAGCAAGAGCCCAACGTTCCAACGAACGGTCATGCTCGGCCATGTTGAGGAGGAACAAAACCAGGGCGGCGACGGTGCCGGCGGCGGCGGGGACAGGCAGACCGACAAAGTCTTTGTTTTGTCGATCCCGGGGTCGTTGTAACAGCGGGTGGGTGATGACGTTAAACCGTGCCAGGCGCACGGCTGCGGCCAGCAGGTAGATGAAACCGAGCAGCCCGCCAAGGCCCAACAGCTCGGGTTCTCCGGCTGTGGGGGAGAGAATCAGAAAGTAAACCAGCAAGGCAGGCGCGAGACCAAATGAGACAACGTCAGCGACGGAATCGAACTCGGCGCCAAACAACGATTCGCGACCACCCATGCGAGCGAGACGGCCGTCCAGTGCGTCAAAACCCATGGCCAAAAAAATGTAGGTGACCGCCCATTTGAAGTTCGAGATGGCGGCTGGTGGCAGGGCGTCCATGCCACGCATGACGTAATTCGCTTCAATGCAGCGCAGGCAGGCGGAGAAACCACAGAAGAGATTTCCCGCCGTCATCAGATTGGGCAAAAAGTAAATCCGGCTGGCCTCGGCCGGATCCATGGGTGGCTCGTAATCTTCGTCGAGCTGAGGCGGGCGAGAAGCGGAGGACATGGCGGCTTATTTGGTGAGCGATTCGAGATACTTCCAAAACTGAGAGTGTTGCTCAACGAGTTGGGCTTCGCTGACCGGCAGGCGATT
Organism: uncultured Akkermansia sp.; assembly: GCA_964400455.1. Taxonomy (GTDB): domain Bacteria; phylum Verrucomicrobiota; class Verrucomicrobiia; order Opitutales; family Opitutaceae; genus IMCC26134_A. The sequence continues at coordinate 8,336 of CAYNUW010000078.1, forward strand.
GCGAAGCAAAAAATCTTCCAGCGAATGTGAATGCAGAATGTAGAGCACGTGCAGCACCCCTTCGGAAGGCAGGTCAAAATAGTAACGCAATTCACCATCGCGCAACCGGTAGAGAGTCTTGCCCGCACGGGTAAAACGGCCGAGCGGCTCACGAGGATGCGCGAAGTCCTCCAGGCGTAACTTACCCACGGGTTCGATAGCCGACAGCTGGGTGAGCGGATCGAGTTTTTTCAATTCGCCGAGGGCCTGCGGAGAAAAGGTGACCTGGAACATGATGACCGAGCCAACGCACCCGTTCGATACTAGGCAAGGACGCAGGCGCGTGGGCAGGCTTGCGGCGTGCGAGGCTCGCGCCACGCTGCGCCACCATGCAATTGACCAAAACCTGGGCCGCCGCCCTCGATGATTATGTGATCGACCTTGCTTGGTCGCCGGACGGTGCGTGGTTGGCTGCGGTTTCCCAGGCGGGCCCCCTGCATCGTTTTGCCGGCGTAAGTGGTGACGCGCGTCTGGAATTGCCTGGGCATGTGGACGGGTGCAACGCGGCGACCTTTGCGCCGATCGCAGGGGCTTTATTGGCGACGGGTGGACAAGACGGAGCGGTGAAGTTTTGGGATTTCACGGTCGGCCAACACGTGGCTACGGCGGAGTTGGGCGGAGCCTGGGTCGAGCATTTGGCCTGGCGACCGATGGTGGGCGGCGGCGCGATGCTGGCAGCGGCGGCCGGGCGCGATTTGGTTTTATTGGACGCAACGGGCGGGGTGCGACACCGGTTTAAACCCGCGCCCAAAACCTTGTCCGCCCTGGCTTGGCATCCGCAGGGCGGCGCGTTGGCGGCGGCCTATTTCGGCGGTGTGTGTCTCTGGGATGCGGATGATTACGTCGTGCAAAAGGAATATGCCTACGCCAACGGCGTGGCCTGTCTGGCGTGGTCTCCTCCCGGTGGGCGTTGGTTGGTCTCGGGTAATGTCGATCCGAGCGTGCATCTTTGGCTGCCCGAGGAGGAGCAGGAGTTTCACATGAGCGGTTACGAGGCCAAGGTGCGGCAAATCAGCTTTGACCATACGGGGCGGCGGCTCGCCACCACCGGAGGTCGCGATGTGTGCGTGTGGGATTGCGAGGGGCCTGGGCCGGAGGGCCGCGAGCCCATCATGCTGCCGCACGACGAGCCCTTGGTGGCGGTGGCGTATCAACACCGGCATGGTCTGCTCGCGTCGGCGAGCCGTGACGGAGTCTTGCAGTTGTGGAGCCCGGAGCGTTCGCAGCCGTTGCGCGCCACGGTCAAGATGCCCGCTCCGGCGGCGAAGATCGCCTGGTCGCCGGACGACCGCTTTCTCGCGGTGGGTAGCGAGAAAGGCGTGGTCTACGTGCTGCGAGTCGAAGACTGATCCGGCCGGCCTTTCAGCGCGGCGGGGCATCTTCGCCCTGGTGAACCGGTTCGATGTGCGCCAGGTGCGCGTCGGGTGTCGGCGCGGCTGGTCCCGAGAGCAGGCGCCAGAGGCACCAGCCCAGGAGTCCGACGACGAAGCCGACCGAGAGAAGGAGATTTATCCAGCCGCCGATGGTCATGAGGAGGAGGGTTGCGAGGTGGTGTTTTGACGGGCGTCCCAGCGTTTGGCGGAGACGCGCACGAGGATAAACGACAGCGCGGACACGACGATCAAGAAGACCACGCTGGCTTGGGCGACGGGGTTGGCCTGGGGGCCGACCAGATCGGTGATGTAGCTGGACGGGGCGAAGACCGCCGAGGTTCCGAAGCGAAAATTCCAGCCGATCACCTTGTTTATGATGAACAGGGTGAAGATGATTCCGAGGTAGGCCGGGCAGACGTAGCGCAAGATGAAGCCCCAGATCTCCGGCACGTGGATACGGGCTCCGCGTCGCAGCTCGGTCAGCCCGCGCCGGCTCCCGACGACCCAGCCGAAAACCCAGATCACAAAGGCCGCTTGGATAAAGATCAGCACGTTCGCGACCCAGAAATCCAAGGTGTCGAGGGCCTTCAGGTCCTTGGAGAAATACCAGACAAAACCGGTGCCCACGGCGGTGACCGCTCCGAGCAGGGTGACGGAGCGCGAACGGCTCAGCCCCAGCCCTTCCTCCAAAAGTGCGATTCCGGGTTGGAGCATGGAGAGCGAGCTGGTGAGCGCGGCGAGAAAGAGCAGGGTGAAGTAACACACGCCAAAGACGGTGCCGCCGGGCATGACGGCGAAGACCTGGGGCAGCACCACAAAACCCAGGCCGACGGTGCTGCCGACCACGCCGGCGGCGCCGAGAAACGCGTAGGCGGCGGGCACCGTCATCATGCCGCCGATACCGACTTCGCAGACCTCATTGGCGGCGGCGGCGGTGAGGCCGGACAAGGCGACGTCGTCCTCCGGTTTTAGATAACTCGCGTAGGTGATGATGACGCCCATGCCGATGCTGAGGGAGAAAAACACCTGGCTGGCGGCGGCGAGCCAGAGTTGAGGGTTGAGCAGGTCGGCTCCGATGTCGCCCGGATTCCAGAGAAACCCCAGGCCGGCGAGCACGGTTTGGTCGGGTTTGGCCGGATCGGGCGCGCCGAGGGTGAGCACGCGCGCGAGCACGATCAACGCCAGCGCCACCAGGGCCGGCAGCGCATAGCGGCAGACCCACTCCACCCCCTTGGACAGGCCGCGATGGATGAAGAAAAAGTTGAGTGCGAAAGTAAGCACGAGAAACAGGCCCAGATCGTCGAGCCGGAAGGCGATGGAGGCTCCGTCGCGATCGGCGCCGACAAAGGTGGTGAAAAACGCGCCAAAGTCGGTTTGCGGGCCGAAGCCGCCCAGCCAGGCGTTGGCCGCGTAGCCGAGGCACCAGGCCTCGATGGTGACGTAGTAGACGTAGATCATCGTCACCACCAGAAAGCCCAGACCGCCGAGGTATTTGGCCCAGGGTTTGCCGATCAAGGCGTGGAGAATACCGGCGGCCGAGTGGTAGCCCTTGGCGCCGCCCATGCGCCCGAGTGTCCATTCGCTCCACACGAGGGGTATGCCGATGAGGAGAAAGGATATGAAGTAAGCGACCATGAAGGCGCCTCCGCCGTATTGGGCGGCTTGGGCGGGAAAACGAATAAAGTTGCCCAGGCCGACGGCGCTGCCCGCGACGGCAAGGATGGCGCCGGAGCGCGAGGACCAGGTTTCGGCGGTGCGGGCAGTCATGCGGGGTGGGGTGGCGTTGGCGGGAATGGCGGTGGCAGGTGCGTCGGAACATCCAGCAGGGCGGATGCCGATGGAGGGTTCGGTGTGAGCAGAATCCGTAACACGGGCTGCGAAAAGCTCGATTTCGAACTACCCCTTGCCGAGGCGCCGGGCAATACGTTCCAGCAGGACGGCGGGATCATAGGGCTTCTGAATTAGCTCTGCATCGGTCCGCATGGCGAAGCCGGGCTCCAGCGAATCCGCGCTGTAGCCGCTGCAGAAGATCACGGGTATGCCGGGACGTTGGGCGGTGATGCGGGCGCAGGCCTCGGGGCCGCCCATTTTGGGCATCACGACATCCATGACCACCAGGCGGATTTCGTCGGCGTGCTCTTCAAAGGTTTGCACGGCTTCGAGACCGTTCTCGGCGGACAAGATTCGATAACCGGCCTGGCGCAGGACTTTTTGCGTCAGCTCCCGGACCGCTGCATCGTCCTCGACCAGTAGAATGGTGCCGCCGGTGGGGCCGGGGTCGGCCGTGGCCAGTTGCGGTCCCACGTCCTCGGCGCGACGTTCGGATATGGGGAGATAGATTTTGAAGGTCGTGCCCCGGTTTGGCTCGCTGTAAACGTGAACAAAACCCTCGTGCTGCTGCACGATGCCGTAGACGACCGCCAGCCCCAGCCCGGTGCCTTTGCCGATGGGTTTGGTGGTGAAGAATGGGTCGAAGATACGACCGAGGGTGGGTGCGTCCATGCCGCAGCCGGTGTCGGATACCCGAAGCAGCACGTAATGGCCGGCGCGCGCCCATGGATGGGCTTCACAATAGGCGCCGTTGATGGAGACGTTTTCCAAGGCGAGGGTGAGTTTGCCACCTTCGGGCATGGCATCGCGGGCGTTGACGCAGAGGTTGAGCAGAACCTGCTCAAACTGGCCCTGATCCGCGCGCACGTTGCTGAGTTGGTGCCCCGGAATGAAGTCCACCTCCACGTGTTCGCCAATGACGCGGCGGATCATGGCCAGGAAACGCTGGGTGGTCTGGTTCAGATCAAGGTCCCGCATCTGCAAGGGTTGGCGGCGGCCAAAGGCGAGCCGCTGGCGGGGCAGTTGCGCGGCGCGGTCCGCCGCCGCGAGG
>CAYNUW010000079.1:0-12560 GCA_964400455.1 uncultured Akkermansia sp.
TGGAGTCTCCAAGTGACTTCGCGCAGATTTGCCCATGACAGAAGGCCGCTGAGAATCAGGCAGGACAACAAGAGGGATAGCGTGATGAACAGAATGTTGTTGGACGTGTTGTAGGCGGCCAAGCCGATCCCGAGTGACACGGCGATTAGAAGGACTCCGGCCAAGGTGGGCGAGATACGGTTGCCCCTCGGGGGAAAAAGCAGGGCCCAGAGAATGCGTCGCCAGCGTAGGGTCCCCCCGGCGGGTTTGGGGCCGCCGGGTCCGCACCACGGCGAGGTCCCCGCCCGGCGGGCAAACGAGGCGGGTGGAGCCGGGGTGCGCATGGTTGACGGCAGTATCGCGGCCGGTCCTCAGGCCGGAGCCGGTATGGCGGCCACGATCCGGTGCAGGGCGGCACCGATGAGCCGGCGTTCCTCCGCGCCGTCGGCGGCGGGGCGGACCAGGTTCAGTCGGTGGGCCAGAACGGGGTGGACGAGAGTCTGCACGTCGAGCGGGATGGCAAAATCGCGGCCTTCGAGCAGGGCCCGGGCTTGCACGGCGTGTTTAAGGGCCAGTCCGCCACGCACGGAGACTCCGGCTCGAAACTCCGCCTCGGTGCGGGTGGCGGTGACTATGCGCAGGATGTAATCGAGCACGGAGTCTTCGATGAAGACGTGGTTGGAGAGCGATTGCAGATGGAGGATGTCGCTGCGCGAGACGACGGCCTCGATGGCGATCGCGTCGTAATTGGTGCGAGCGCCCCGCAGAATTTCCATCTCGTCCGCCGCTTCGGGATAGCCCATGTGCAGTCGCATCAGGAAGCGGTCCATCTGGCTTTCCGGCAGAGGGAACGTGCCCTCGTAATCCACGGGATTCTGGGTGGCGAAAACGAGGAACGGGGCGCCTACCCCGTGGGTTTCCCCGTCCACGGAGACTTTTCCCCGGTCCATCACTTCAAGCAGCGAAGACTGGGTTTTGGGGGTGGCCCGGTTGATTTCGTCGGCCAGGACGATGTTGGCAAACACCGGCCCGCGCTTGAAAACGAACTCCTTGATGGTCTCGTCGTAGATCGCGACGCCGGTGACGTCGCTGGGCAACAAATCGCTGGTGAATTGGATTCGGGAGAAAGCACAGTCCATCGCGCGCGCCAAGGCGTAGGCGAGGGTGGTTTTGCCCACCCCGGGCAGGTCCTCGAGCAGCACGTGGCCTCCGGCGACCAAGGCGACAAGCACCTGGTCGATCACGGCGTTTTTGCCTTTGATGTGGGCTCGCATCGACTGTCGCAGGCGGAGCAAAGTATCCCGGGCCGATTGCACTTGGGGAGCGGAGAAAAAATCACTCATGGGGCTCGGCTAACTTGTGTGCTTGAGGCGCAGCGTCAACGTCCGGTCGTGCTTGGGTGAGCGGCGATCTTGGCGGGGGGGCTAAAAGCCGACCAAGGGGCTGTTTTGCTTTAGCCAGTGTTCGGCATCTCGCCACCACGGACAGACCTCCTCGACCCTTCGCCAGAATCGGGAGGAGTGGTTCATCTCCCTGAGGTGCATTAATTCGTGGTAGATGATGTAATCGCGGACCGAGTCGGGCATCCGCACCAGCCGGTAGTTGAGCGAGATGACACCTCCGGTCGAGCAGGAGCCCCAGCGGGTGCGCTGGTTCCGCACGCGCACCATTTTTACCGGCATCTTGGTTTCGGCCGCGAGTTCCCACGCCCTGGCCGGCAGTTCGATTTTGGCCAGGCGGGCAAAACCCGCCTCGAGCGCGGGGCGGAGGTCACCCTCCAGGGTGGTGACTTGAAAGACATCGGCGGCCAAGCTGACGGCGGGGCGATCGCCTGCGCGCGCGAGGCGCACCTCGGTGGGTAGGCCTCGCCACAACAAGGTGGCGCCTACGGACCAAGCCTGGGGAGCACGAGGTTTGGCGGCGAGGCGGGCGCGGGCCCGGTCCAGCCAGTCTTGTTGTTGCGCCAGGAAACGTCGGGCCTCGTTTTCATCGCCGCGGCTCGGCAAGGTGAGCACGGCGACTCCGTCGCGGCGCAGGGTGAGCCGGTAGCGTCGCGCGCGAGCGCTGCGCACCCATTCGATCGCCGCCGGAGCGGCGGAAGCGGGCGATCCTTGGTGCGGGGCCGGTCGTTCTTCGGTAAGGGGCGACGCTGGGCTCATGATCGGAGGTGAGGCAAACGGTCGGTTGGCGCGCGGCAAGCCCAGCCGGAGTCGGGCTCCGTTTTTTGACGGGCGCGGGGAGCAGGGCTTGTCGGCAAAGGGAGTGGTGCGCATCCTGAACAGCATGGCTGCGGAACCGCCTTACATCGCTCACCTCGACGCCGACGCTTTTTTCGTGTCTTGCGAGTTGGCTGGCCGGCCCGATTTGCGCGGCCGGCCGGTGGCGGTGGGCGGTCGAGAACGCGGCATAATCTCCTCGGCCAGCTACGAGGCGAGGGCGCGGGGGGTTTACACTCCGATGCCCACCACTCGCGCGCTGCGGGTCTGTCCGGAACTGGTCCTGTTGCCGCACAGCTCGGGCGTGTATGGGCAACTTTCCGGGCGCATGTTTGAGCTCTGCGAAAGCCTGACCCCGATGGTGGAGCGGGCGTCGATCGACGAGGGCTATCTCGACCTACGTCCTTGCGGGTGGAGGGAGGCGGGGCGGGTGGAAGCGGAGCTGCGAGCCTTGCAGCAGCGTATCCGCGACGAGCTGGGTTTACCGGTCTCCTTTGGTCTGGCGGCCAACAAACTGGTGGCGCAGATCGCGAGTAAACCCTTTGGCTTTGTGGTGGTCCCGCCCGGAGAGGAGGTCGCCTTTCTCGCGCCGCTTCCGCTGGGTAAGTTGCCCGGAGTGGGCGAAAAGACCGAGGCGCGTTTGGCCGAGCGGGGCCTGCGGCAGGTCGCCGACCTGGCCGGCCTGACGGACGCGCAGCTCGAAGCGGTCTGGGGTTCGGGCTGGCGGGAGGCGAGGGCGATGGCCGCGGGGCGGGATGATCGGGTGGTTCAGTGCGAGTCCGCCGAGGCGAAAAGTTATTCCCAGCAGGAGACGTTCGCGCGGGATATTGTTGATCCGAGCGAGGCGGAGCGGGTGGCCAAGCGAATGTTGGATGAGTTGCTGCCGCTGTTGCGGGCCGGGCGGCAGCGGGCGCGCACCCTCACCGTCAAGGTGCGCTACGGCGATTTTTCGCAGGAGAGCGCGGGTCGGAGTCTGCCGGAGGCGAGTGATATGGAGACGGCTTTTTACCCCCTGGTTCCCGTGTTGCTGCGCAAAGCATGGAGTCAGACGCGGCCGTTGCGTTTGTTGGCGGTGCGTCTATCCGGTCTCAGCCAAGCCGATGAGCAGCTGGATCTTTTCTCAACGACCGCTCAGGAGCGGCAGAGGCGGCTGGCGGCGGTGATGGACAAACTGAATGCCGCCGGGGCCAAGGTGGCCCGCGGACATCAGTTGGGGGAGCCGCGAGGGCACTAGGTTGATCGGCTGTTTTTGCCCGATTCGTCGGGTGTTTCACCGGTCCCGGCTGAGTAGTTGTTCGGTGAGGGCGACGAGGAAGCCGGGGTCGCCGGGCAACTGGGAGAAGGCGGCGCGGGCTTCGGCGGTGCGCCTGGCCGCGAGCTCCCGGGCCGCCTCGAGGCCGAGAACGCTCACGCTGGTGGCCTTGCCGGCGCGGGCATCTTTGCCGGCGGTCTTGCCGAGGACGGCGGACGAGGCGGTGGCGTCCAGCACATCGTCCACAATTTGAAAGGCCAGCCCAAGCAGGCGGCCGGCGCGGCGCAAGGTTTCGAGTTGTTCGCCCGCCCAACCGCCGATCGCGCCGCCGCCGACCAGGGAGGCTTCCAAGAGCGCCGCCGTCTTGTGTCGATGGATAAAGTCCAGCAACTCCGGGGTCACCGCCGTCGGTCCGCTCGCATCGATCTCCGCCAGCAAGTCCTGCATCTGCCCCCCGACCAGGCGGTCGGCGGAGGCGGCCTCGGCGAGTTCGCGCACCAAGGTGGCGCAGACGGCCGGGCGATCGGCGTAGCCGCGGGCCACCAAAGCAAACGCCTCGGCGAGGAGGGCGTCTCCGGCGAGCAGCGCGGTCGCTTCGTCGAAGGCGCGATGGCAGGTGGGGCGGCCGCGCCGAAGGTCGTCGTCGTCCATGCAGGGCAGGTCGTCATGAATAAGTGAATACGTATGAATGCATTCGACGGCGGCGGCGAAAGGAAGCGCCTGCTCCGTTCCCGTCGCCCCGCCGGCGAGCTCGGCGGAGGCGAGCACGAGGGCCGGGCGCAATCGTTTGCCGCCGGCGCGAAGGCTGTAGCGCATGGCTTCGCGTATCCGGGCCGGGCCGCTTTCGGCGGTGGGCGGAGCGGGGGGGACAAGCCGGTCCAGCGTCTGCTCCACACGGGTTACGTGGGCGTTGAATTTGGTTGAGAAGTCCATCGACGGGAGAACCATGACGCTCTATATCTACGCCGCAATGCCGACCCTGGAACAAGTCAGTAAACGTCTTTTGTCCGATGCCAACTGGATCTTGAAATGTCTGGTCGGAGCGGTGCTTTTGGCGGTGCCGGTGGCGCATTTTTTCGCCTGCGGTTTTGTTTATGAGATGATTGACCGGGTGCGGCGGGGCGAGGAGCCGGAGTTTCCCGAATGGGAGGATTGGCGGCGCCTTTTTACGCGTGGCGTCGCGGCCTTTGCTTTGTTTCTGCTTTTCACGGTCGCTCCACTCGGGGTGGCCTGGCTGATGACTTGGTTCCTGCGCCCCTTCGGGACCGGCTTCTTTGGTTACACCCCTTTGATTCCGGCGGCTTTGCTCTGTCTGCCTACGACGGTGGCGAGTTTGTATCTTTATCAGCGGCGAGAGGATTTTCGCGACGCGTTGCAGGTCTGGGTGCTGCTGAGAATGTTGAGGCTGTCGTGGCCGTGGTTGGTGACCCCCACGCTTGCACTCATTGGTTTTCTGGTGTGTGGTTTGCCGTTCATGACGCTCACTGTTTTCCTTGGTTTCGTGATTTGGGGCGCCTGTTACGCGGCGATTTTTCGGCAGTTGGAAATCAATCTGCGCGCGGGGCTGCCCCGCCGCGGCTAGACCTTGGCTTACTTCATCAAAATTCCATCATCCTCATGCGCTCCTCCCCCAAACCCCCCGGACTAGTCGCCATTCTTGTCAGCGCGGTGTTCTCCCTGTTGTTCGGCGTTGTGTTGGCCGCTCTCAGTTTGGTGTTCAAACCCGTTGAAGTCGTGAAGAACCCGCCCAAAGAACCGGAAGCGGGTAGAATCTACTATGTGGCAGGAGAGGCGGGGCGGGTGGGCGCCAAAACGTGGGAGAGCAAGGGGGCGGCGCTGTCCGCTGCGGAAAGCGGCACGTATCTATTGAGCGAGGCGGATTTAAACGGCTGGGCGACCGCTCGTTTTGAGCAAGCCCCCGCACCGGAGGGGACGCCGCTGGCCTTGGTGGCGGGCGTGCCCAATTTCCGGGTGGATGGCGATACGCTCCAGGCTGGAGCGCAGAATAAGCTGTTGGTATCCGGCATGGAAATTCCACTGATTGTCCAGTTTAGCGGAGGCTTTGAGCAATCTGGCGCTGGTGGTTGGACCTTTGTGCCGCAGACCGGCTATCTGGGTAGCCTTCCGCTCCACAAGGCCCCCGGGGTAATGGAGGCGGTCATGCGGGCGCTGGGCGGTGCGGGTGAAGGAACCGAAGAGGTCGCCAAAATACTGGCCCGTGCGAAGACGGTGACTGTCGTCTCGAGCAATGTAGTGGTCGCCATGCCGTGACGTCTTTTTTGCGTGTGCTGGTGGTTTGGTTTGGGATGGGCGGGTGCTGGTTGATCGCCCAGGATTCGCCGGCGCGCGTGACCGGCGCTCCGCAACCGTCGTATTTTGGGATCGAGGGCGGGCGCTTTGCGGTGATTGCCTCTCCGGGCGCCGATGGTCGCGCCCTCTTCGATTTGGCGGAGAGTGCGTGGCGGTTTTGGCGTGTTCCCCTGGAGTTGCCGGACCGCTGGCCCGTCGGTATCACGGTCAGGCTGGATGCTAAGCATGAAGGCGAGGGGCGGGTGGTGATGGAGACCACCGGCCTCACCACCGTGTGGCTGGGGGATAACGGAAAGCCCGGCCCGATCAGGGACCTCTCCTGGCTAAGATCCCTCAGTGAGGGGATCTGGTTGCGTAAGTTTCATGGACAAGGCTGGCAGGGCCGCCCGCCGCGCTGGTTGTATGAGGCGTCGGCCCAAGCCGTCTGGGTTTCTTCATATCCCGCGATGCTGGATGCCTGGCAACACACGCTCCTTGAAAACGGCGGCGGCGACAGTCTGCGGGAGGTTTTGTTTTGGGAAGGTCGCTCGCCGGACGAGGCGCGGGGAGCCGCCGCGCTGGCGCTTTGGCAGTGGTTGAGAGCGGAAGGGGACGAAAAGCGCTGGTTTCGTTTCATCCAGTCCATCGGTCGGGGCGGTTCTCCGGGTGCCGCGTTGGCGGCGGAGTATGGTGATTTTGTCGCGATGCCGGGCGACGCGCGCGAATGGGAGATGACATGGCAAGTGGTGACCACCCGCTTGGCGAGGGCGCGACAGGGTCCGATGGAGGCTGCGGAGCGTAGCCGGGAGCGGATCGCCGCCTTGTCGCGCATCGCGGTCAGGGATGTCGTCTTTGATCGCGACCTTGTGCTCGCGGCCGGAGGGGATTGGTCCACCCGAGATGAATCCTGGCTGCGGGTGGAGCGCGCCCGGAGATCGACTCTGCTGGCGGCGGAACTTGGGCGCACCCATGTGTTCTGGTTAAACGCGGCGATTTCTTTGGGGCGGTTGTGGGAAACGTTTAACCAGGGCAAATCGGAACGGTGGCGGGAGGCCGAGGGTTTGTGGCGCGAAGATTTCGGGGTGGCGTTGGAGTTGCAGCGGGCCGCGCGAACACTTTTGCATGAACGAAAGGTTCCGCCTCCCTGAGTCTCTCCCGGGCAGTCGCGGGAGGGAAGACATGGGAAGGTTCGCCGCGTCGTTCACCAGCAGTTAGCAAGGTAGTGTTGCACGGCGGAGCAGACCTGCTTTACCTTCCTCGCGCAATGGCCGAGACCGATTTCAACCGTATTACAGCCCTCATCTGCAAAGAGGATCCGCGCTTTGATCGCTCGGCTTATGCCTTTGTGCGCGATGGACTCGAGTATGCGGTCAAAGAGCTCAAGAAACGCGACGCGGCCAGGGCGCGGCAATCCAAGCACGTTTCCGGAAGTGAGTTGTCGGTTGGCTTGAGGGATTACGCCTTGGAGCAGTTTGGTCCCATGGCGGAGACGGTTTTGCACGCGTGGGGCGTTCGCGAGACCATTCACTTTGGCGACATCGTCTACAATCTGATCGATTACGGCGTATTCAGCAAAACCGAGAGTGACCGACGCGAAGATTTCGCCGATGTATTCACGTTTCATGACGCTTTTGTCGTTCCGTTTCTGCCGAAAACGCCGCGAGCGGCGGCCGCGCTTCTGACGGATGGCGAGTAGCGGGGCCTGCGAGGGGTATTCCCCGCGGTTCTTTTTGAGGTCTGAGTGTATTGGTCTGTGGACAAGTGGCCGGCTTTTTCCACCATCCCGCCCGATGTCATCCCCGCTCGCCCCAGCCGACAAACTCCTGCTTGAACGTCTATGGTCTCAGCCCGCGCACCGTATCGAGTTGCCGAATGGACTGATCCTTCTGGTGCAGCCGGATGCCTCGGCTCCCGTGGCCTCCGTGCAGGTCTGGGTGAAGACGGGGAGCCGCCACGAAGGCGCACTCCTCGGAGCCGGCCTTTCGCACTACCTGGAACACTTGCTGTTTAAAGGCACAACCCGGCGGGCCGGCCGTGATATCTCGGTGACGGTGCAGGGACACGGCGGGCAGATCAACGCCTACACCACCTACGACCGCACCGTCTATTACATTGATCTGCCGGCCCCGCACTTGGAAGTCGCCGTCGATCTGCTGGCCGACATGGTTCTCAACAGCACTTTGCCCCCCGAGGAGGTGGAGCGCGAAAGGGATGTTATCCTGCGTGAAATCGCCATGGGCGATGATGACCATGACCGGAGGCACTGGGATGCGCTCGCCCGCACGGTCTTCAAGGTGCACCCGCTCCGCGAACCGGTGATTGGTCATCGGGAGGTGTTCTCGGCGGTGACGCGGGACGAGCTCTGGGCGTATTACCGCGAGCGCTACGCGCCGAACAATTTGGTCGTGGTCATAGCCGGCGACGTGGAGTTCGCGCCGGCCCGTGCGCTGGTGGAAAAGTATTTTGGCACCGCGCCGCGCCGTCGCCTGGCGCCGGTGTTTCAACCCGGAGAGCCCGTTCAACTGTCCCCCCGGCTGCATCGGGAAACCGCCGATGTCGAGCTGACCCGCGGCGCCATCGCGTGGCCGGGCGTCGCCATGACCCATCCGGACGCCCCGTTGCTGGATCTGCTCGCGGTCGTTCTCGGCTACGGCGACAGCTCGCCGCTCTGGCAACGTCTGCGCGACAAGCGTCGGCTGGTCCACTCGATCGATGCCCACCACTGGACGCCTGGAGACGCCGGTCTGTTCGCCATCTTCTTCACCTGCGATCCCGAAAAACGGGACGCCGCCGAAGCGGGGGTTCGCGAAGAGCTGACTCGCATCGGGGAGAAGGGGATCAGCGCGGCCCTGCTGGCGCGGGCGGTGCGCCAGCTGGTGGTGGGCGAGCTCTCGGGCCGCAAGACCACTTCGCGTCGCGCGTCGCGCCTCGGTTCGGCCGAGGTGGTGGCCGGCGATTTGAATTTTTCCAAGGCCTGGTTCGAACGGGTGGGAGCGGCCACCCCGGCCGAGCTGCGTCGCGTGTTGCGCGAACACTTGGTGCCGGAACGGGAAAACGTGGTGTCGCTCGATCCCGCACCGGCTCCGATCGACGGAGCCCCCGCCATCCTGCCCGGCAAAGCCGACGCGCCGGAGTGGACGACTCGAACCTTGGCCAATGGCGTGCGTCTGCTGCTGCGTCCCGATGATCGCCAGCCCGACGTGCACCTGCATCTGGCCGCGCAGGGCGGCCCTCTTTTTGAGCCGGCCCAGCGGCGCGGTGTGTCCGGACTGCTTGCCACGCTGTTGACCAAGGACGCCGGCGGCCGCACCGCCTCCGAAGTGGCTTCGGCGATCGAGGAGGTGGGAGGTTCGTTTGCCGGGCATCCCGGCAATAATTCCCTGGCCCTTTCGATCGAGGTTCTGCCCGGGGATCGTGCGCTGGCGGTGGAGCTCTTGCGCGAAGCCGTGCTGACTCCTGGATTTGCGAATCGCACCTTGGAGATCGAGCGAGACGCCGCGTTGGCGCAGTTGCAACAGGACGAAGACGACGTCGTCACGGCCGCTCATCGGCTGGTGCGGGCGCGGTTTTTCGGCGACCATCCGCTTGCTCTCGATGCCCAAGGACGGGCCGAGACGGTCAAGGATATCCAATCGACCGACCTGCGCGCCCTGTGGAAACGTCTCTCCGTCGGTGGAAATGTCGTGGTGGCCGCCGCCGGTGATTTTGATCCCGAGGCGCTTACGCGCGACCTGGAATCCTGGTTGGCCCTGCTGCCTTCCGGGCGGGCGCCGGCGCGGCCTGCCCGCCACGTGCCGGCGCCCGCCACCGAGCACACCGTGGCCCGGGAGTGCCGGCAGGCCCTGGTTTTCGACGCCTTCCCCGGCCCCGGCGCGCTGCACGCGGACGATACGGCGGCCACGGTGCTTAACGAGATTCTCAGTGGTATGTCGGCCCGGTTGTTCGAGCGGGTGCGCGAGGAGAAAGGCCTGGCGTATTTCGTCGGGGCCATCCGCGTGACCGGGCTGGATGATGGCCTGTTCTATCTTTACGCCGGCACCGAGCCGGGCCGTGAAGCGGAGGTGCAGGCGGAGTTCGACGCCGAGCTGGCCCGGCTCGCCGATGGCGGCGTGCAAGCATCTGAACTGGCCCGTGCAGTCACGCGTTTGCAGGCCTCTCGCCGCATGAGACTGCAAACCAATGCGGCCCGCGCCTCCGAGGCCGCGCTGCGCACTTTAGTGGGCCTGCCGATGGAAAGTTTTGAGCAGACCGATGAGCGCATTGCCGGGGTGCAACGCCCCGATTTGGCGCGTTTGGTGCGCAGTTGGCTGGCGAGCAGCCGCCGTCAGCGGCTGGTGGTGCGGCCTGGATGAGGGAGGGCGCCGAGCGGGCCCGGGCATGACAAAACCCTGACATTTCTCTGACCACACGGTGACACCTCACCGGGCGGATTTCGGTTAGGCTGGGCGGCGTCATGAAACACACCGCACTTCTCCTCCTTGCCGCGTTGGGCCTGCATTCGGGGCTCGCGCTTCACTCGCGTTCATTGCCCGCCACCGCAGCCGCGCCCGCTGTCGTCGGTTTGCGCGTCGATTTGGACCGCCCGGTCGTCCCGGCAGCCCGGGGCGAGACAGTCGTGGTAAGGGTGTGCCTCGATGGCGTGCGGGACGCGCAGGCCACCCGCGCACCGATCAACTTGGCGCTGGTGATCGACAAATCCGGTTCCATGGCCGGCATGAAACTGATTCGTGCCCGCGAGGCCGCGCTCGAGGCGGTGAGTCGCTTGTCGCGCGACGACATGGTCTCCTTGGTGGCCTACGATGGCGGCGTGCGCGTGCTTTGGCCGGCTTCTCCGGTGGGCGATGGCGAGGCGCTCCGCACCGCGATCATGAGCCTGAGCGCTTCCGGCGGCACGAACCTGCATGGCGGAGTGGAGGCCGGAGCTGCGGAGCTCCGCAAACATATCGAGGGGGCGTTTATCCATCGCGTCATCCTGCTGTCGGATGGCCAGGCCAATGTCGGTCCGCAAACGCCCGAAGCGCTTGGTTCGCTCGGCGCCCGTCTGCTCCGCGAGGGCGTATCGGTGACGACCATCGGCCTGGGTGAGGATTTTAACGAAGATCTGATGACGCGGCTGGCCCGTCGCAGCGATGGCAACACATACTATGTCGCTCGGGCGGACGATCTGCCCCGGGTCTTTGGCGACGAGCTGGGGGACGTGCTCGATGTTGTGGCGCGTCGCGCGCTCCTGACGCTGGAGTTCGCCCCGGGAGCGCGTCCGCTGCGGCTGGTAGGCCGTGAGGGCCGGGTCGGGAACGGGCAAGTGCGGGTGGAGCTGAACCAGCTTTATGGCGGGCAAAGCAAGTATGTGCTGGTGGAGGTGGCGCTCGATGCCGGGGTGGATGGAGCGCGGCGTGAAGTGGTGCGCGCGAGCGTTGATTATCAGGACGCGCGCAACGGCCGCGCTGGTGGAGCGATGGCTTGGGCCGAGGTGCGTTTCGCCCCGCCGGAAGCAGTGATAGCCAGCGCCAACCACGGCGTGCAGGCCGATTACGCCGCGCACCTTTTGGCGGAAGCGAAAGAGGAGGCGGTGGCTTTGGTGGATGTCGGGCGTCGGGCCGATGCGGCGGCGCGGCTGCGTGACGTCGCGGCCGGGCTGCAAGACGAGGCCAGACTTTACGGCAACTCCGTGGTCAGCGGTCTGGCGGCAGCGGTGCCGGCCAGCGCTGCGGTCATCGAGCGGGAGGGCATCAGTAACTCGGAGCGCAAGTCCCTGCGCAGCGAAGCCCACCAAACCTATAACCAACAATACTCACGCTAGCAGCACGGAATTCCCGCGGGCGCGCACCGCCTCTTGGCTGGCTATTATCTTCGCTTACGATGAACCTATCAACCGTCTCACCTGTCCTCCCTTTTCCCATGAAGCCCGTCCTTCTCTCGGCCATCCTGGCCGCTCTGCCGCAGGCCTCGTTCGCCGGCCCTGCGTTGACCATTTACAACAACGATTTTGCCGTCGTGCGCGAGACCCTGCCGCTTGATCTGCAACCAGGGGTGAACGCCGTGGCTTTCTCCGGCGTGACTACACGAGTGGAGGCGGATTCCGTGCTGCTGCGTGATCGCTCGGGTCAAGTGGCCTTGCGTGTGCTGGAACAAAGCTACCGGGCGGAGGCGGCGTCGGAGAGCCTGCTGCTCTCATTGCACGAGGGGCGCACGCTCGACTTTCTGGTGCGGGACCGCGATGCCCGCGAACACATCGTGCAAGGCCGGGTGGTGCGCAGCGGTCATGCCGCCCAAGGCGAGGCCGCTACGCCCATCATCGAGGTGGACGGTCGGTTGCGCTTCTCCCTGCCCGGCCAGCCGGTTTTTCCGTCCCTGGGCGATGACGCGATCTTGCAGCCCACGCTCGCCTGGCAGCTTCACGCCGACAAAGCCGCGCGCCTTGACGCCGAGCTGGGCTATATCACCGGTGGTCTACGCTGGGAAGCCGCCTACAATCTCGTGGCGCCCGAGACCGGTGACAAAGTGGATCTGGTCGGGTGGGTGACGGTGATCAACGAGAGTGGCAAACGCTTTGATGAAGCCTCGATCAAACTCATGGCGGGCGAGGTCAACCGGGTGCGACCCGAGATGCAGTTGTTCACTCGCTCGAAATCCATGATGCCCATGGCCGCGATGATCGACGAGGCTCCTGCCGGGGTGACGGAAAAGTCCTTCGATGAGTTCCATCTCTATTCCCTGCCTCGGCCGGTCACGCTGCGCGACCGCGAGACCAAACAAGTGGAGTTTCTGCGCGGCATGGGCGTGCACGCCCCGCAGCTCTATATCTACGACGTGAACAAGTATGG
>CAYNUW010000080.1:0-12552 GCA_964400455.1 uncultured Akkermansia sp.
AATCTCTGCACGCCCTCCCTCATGGCGCAGGGTGCAGCGCCGGAGCGGTGGTTTGACCCGGCTGATGCGCCACCCTTGGCTCCATCAACCGCAAAAATCGCCGTCCCTCGGCCGGCGACATAAACGCGGCGATTGCCTGCAAATGCGCCCGAGTCGCCGCAGCGCAGACTTCGTGCAAGCGCTCTAACTCGGCCTCCACCGCCGGCCGCTCCTCCGGCGCCGCCTCCCTTAGCCTGAGCTCCACCGCCGCGATGGCTGCACAGTGCCCGGCACACACCGGGGCGTAGTCCTCCTGCAGACGCCGAATGGCCAGCAGCGCCTCAGGCGAAAGGTCAAACTCCCGCTCCAACCAGACCAACTGGTCGCTCTCACCGACCTTAACCTCCGGGTCCGGCAGACATTGCCGCGCCACCCAGTAGCCAACCGGAAGGGCCAGCAGCGCCGACAAATATAACCAGGATATCTTCACCGTGAGAAAAAATCGAACCGTGAGTAACTCGATCTGGACGGCGACTTCAGCGCCCACCCTGGTCCGCGTGCATTAGAACCGGATCTATACTGCGGACAAAGGCATCGGCCTGCCTCTCGATGATCAAACGCTGGTGCCGCGCGTAAGCCACCGAACCTCCGGCCAGCAAGGCCGCCATAACCGCCGCCACGGCCGCCATCGGGCGCAACTCCCGACGCCACCCCACGGCCGGCCCCCCGGCACGCCCCGCCGCGCCGCTCGCCATCCGGATTCGCTGATGAACCGCCGCCGCGAAATCGTCCGCTTCGCCCACTCCCCTGCAATCCTCCCGGCACGCCGGATCGGCACGCCGCAGCAAACTTCGGAGTTCAGGGTCGGTGGGCTTCATCGTTTTTAAATAATACGCGCGGCCGGCCTCCTGTCCTCGACAAAAAACGTAATGAAGTAAAATCGCACCCGAATCGCACTTAATGTCAGGCGGGTTGACTAATGCGGGGCCTTACTGCGAGCGTTGGTGATCCACACCGTCGCATGAGCACAACCGTAGCGCCGCAGGCCAACTCCTCGCGCGCCAAATACGCCTTAAGTTTGGGCGCCCTCGGGGTGGTCTTCGGCGATATCGGCACCAGCCCGCTTTATGCCCTGCGCGAATCCCTGCACCAGCTCCCGCCGGAAGCGAGGTCGGCCGGCATCCTCGGTCTGCTCTCGTTGATCTTCTGGTCGCTCGTCATCGTGGTCGGGCTTAAATACATCACGTTGGTCATGCGCGCCGACAACCAAGGCGAGGGCGGCATCTTCGCCCTGCTTGCACTGGGCGGCCTCGAAACTCGACGTGGACCAAGCCGGGGGATAGGTGCGGGCGTAATGGTCGCCTTGATCGGCGCCGCCATGATCTGCGGCGAAGGGGTAATCACCCCGGCCATCTCGGTTCTAAGCGCATCGGAGGGCCTGCGCCTGCTGGTCCCCGAGGCGGATGATTACGTAATCCCACTTTGCCTGGCGACCCTTCTCGGATTGTTCGCCGTGCAAAAACGCGGAACCAAGGCCATCGGCCAGCTCTTTGGGCCAGTCATGCTGGTATGGTTCGCCGCCCTGGGCCTACTAGGCCTCTGGCACGTCACGCACAATCCGTCGGTGCTGCGCGCCCTGCACCCCAGCCACGCCTTCGAGGTGCTGCTAGGGCACCCCGGCTGCGCCGCCGGCATCCTCGGCTCAGTCGTGCTCGCCATCACCGGGGTGGAAGCCCTCTACGCCGACATGGGGCACTTCGGCCGCCCGGCTATCCTTCGCGCCTGGTATGGCCTGGTCCTGCCCGGCCTCACCTTGAACTATTTTGGTCAGGGTTCCTATGCGCTCTCCCATCCGGAGGACTTGGACAACCCATTCCTCTCCCTTGCGCCCGATGGCCCCCTCCGGGCGGCCTTGCTCGTGCTCTCCTTGCTCGCCGCCGTAATCGCCAGCCAAGCGCTCATATCGGGGACCTTCTCCCTGGTGCGTCAGGCCATCCAGCTCGGTTATATTCCCCGACTGAAAATTTTGCACACCAACGCCGACCAGCGCGGCCAAATCTACCTCCCGTTGGTCAACTTTCTACTCGCGGCCGGCAGCATCCTCACCGTTCTGCTTTTTAAATCATCCTCATCGCTCGCCGCCGCCTACGGTATCGCCGTAACCGCCACCATGGCCGTTACCTCCTTCAGCCTCTTTTTTGTGGCTAGACGCCGCTGGGGCTGGGGCCTGCCGGCCGCCTTGGGCGTCTGCGTTACATTCGGCCTGGTCGACTTGATCTTCCTCGGAGCCAACGTGCACAAATTCACCGAGGGTGGCTGGCTGCCCGTCACCATCGCCGCCGGCCTGCTGGCCGTCATGCATACCTGGAAAAGCGGCCGCCTCGAAATCCAAGAGAAAGTTTACGGCGGAGCGGTGAATGAACTCGAACTCTCCAGCATAGCGCGCAGCAAAAACATCGTCCGTATGCCCGGCTCCGCCGTCTTCATGGTCGCCACTCCCCACGGCACTCCGCTCGCCCTGTTGCACCACCTGCGCGCCAATCGCTGCCTGCAACGCACCGTCGTGCTGCTCACCATCCTGACCGAGGAAAGGCCCGCCGTCGACGACGAGGAACGCATGACGCTGGAACACCTCGGCGAGGGCGTCTGGCGCTCGGTGGTGCGTTACGGCTACATGGAGTCCCCCGACGTCGCCAAGATGGTTGATCGGATCAAGAGCCAGGGCGTGCCCCTCAATCCCGCCGCCACCACCTTCTACTTCAACCGGGAAATGGTCATCACCGGCGGCTCCGCCCGCATGGCGGAATGGCAGAAAGGACTCTACGCCTTCCTCAGCCGCAACGCCTCGCCGATCAAAGACTACTACCGCATCCTGCCCACCCAGATTATCGAAATCGGACTCCCGGTTCAGCTGTAACTCGGCACCGCTCCGGCGAGACGCGGCCGGATCAAAGCCTGGCCGCCCCCCGCACATCCGCCGCGAAGCGCTCCACCACCGCCCCCCAGGTCAAGGCCGAGGCGGTGGCGCGCGCCTCCGCCCGAATCACCGGCCAGCGCTCCCGCTCGGCAAAAGCGCGCAGCAGCGCGGCGGCCAGACCCTCCGAAGTAGCGGCCGAAGTCATGGGAGCCACGAAGCCGTTGCGACCGTCCCGCACGTGTTCTCGCGCCGCCGCGTAGTCGTAACCCACCGCCACCAGTCCGCTGGCCATCGCCTCCGTGACCACGTTGCCGAACGTTTCCGTGACGCTGGGAAAAAGGAAGACATCCGCCGACGCGTAATGCGCCGCCAGATCCTCGCCGCGCCTCATGCCCGCGTAGTGAAATTCCGGATGCGCCGCCTGCAGGCCCGGCCGGGCGGGACCGTCGCCGACCAGAACCAGGCGCGCCGCAGGCACACTCGCACGCAGCTTCAGGAAGGCCTCCACCGCCGCACCCAGATTTTTCTCCGGTGCCACCCTGCCGACATAAAGAACCACCGGCCCCGCCGCCCCCGCTCCCCACTCCGCCCGCAGACGTTCCTCCCTCCGTCGCGGATCGAACAGAACCGTAT
Organism: uncultured Akkermansia sp.; assembly: GCA_964400455.1. Classification (GTDB taxonomy): domain Bacteria; phylum Verrucomicrobiota; class Verrucomicrobiia; order Opitutales; family Opitutaceae; genus IMCC26134_A. The sequence continues at coordinate 3,530 of CAYNUW010000080.1, forward strand.
CCACGCCCCGCGACATGACCCCCAGGCTCCGAAATCTCGCCGCCGCCAGCTCCTGCGTCATCTGCCGCGTGGGCGCCAGGGTGAGTCGCGTCTGGTTGTGAAACCAGCGCAGATAGGCGAGCGCGGCATGTTGGAGCGCCCCCGCCCCGTAGTGGCCGCCGTAAGTGTGGAAGTTGGTGTGGAAACTCGACGTGACCGGCCGTCGCAACCGCCCGGCCGCCGCCAGCGCCGCCAGACCCAACGGCCCCTCCGTCGCCACGTGCACCACATCCGGCCGCCACTCACGCCACGCCCGCTCCAGCCGCCAGACCAAAGGCAAGCCAAAACGCAGGGTCGTGTAACCCGGCAAGGGTAAACCGGGCACCAGGAGGTCATCCATTCCCCGACCGGAGTCCCCCGCCCTTTCACCCGCCTGACACGGCCGCGCCACCAAAACCTGGTGTCCCGACGCGCGCAGCCCAGCCACCAGACGGCCCAGCGTCATAGCCACGCCGTTGACCTCCGGCGGATATGTCTCGGTAACCAGCGCGAGGCGCATGCTGCCGGCCTTAATCAATGCCGAGCTGCTTGCGCCCGGCCGGTGAGATCATCTGGGGCGTCCATTGCGGATCCCAGACGATGTAGACTTTCGCCTCCGCCACCCCGGGCAACGCCGCCAGTCTCTGTCGGGCGTCCTCGGCTATCACCGGCACCATCCCGCAACCCGGAGCGGTCAAGGTCATATTGACCTCCACCAAACGGCCCTGCGGACGATCCTCCAAGGCCAAATCATAAATCAACCCAAGGTCCACGATATTGACCGGTATCTCCGGATCAAAGCAGGCCCGGAGCGCGTCCCAGGCCAAATCCTCGCTGAACTCCACGCCCGCCCCAGCCTGGCCCGCCGACGCCTGCTCCAGATCAGCCAGATCCAGACCGGCGATCGCCCCGGCGTGCTCCCGGGCAATACGGTATAAACCGCGATCAGTCCGCACCGTAACATTCCCCCCCAGAGTCTGAACGATGTGCACCCCGTCCCCAGCCGACAAGATCACGGCCTGACCCGCCGGTATAACGGTCGCGGGTGTGTCTTCCAACAAGCGGGTGGTTTTACTCATGTCCCAAGAACCCAGCGCATCAACGGCGAAGGTCAAGCGGCAGACGGGCGTAAACCCCTTGCGGATCGTTAAAACGGGCGAGCGTTCGCAACTGCCCTTCGGCTTTCCGCCACCACTCCCCAAACGGACCGGACCGAACAAAGGCCTGCGGCGCGCTCCTACCGGCCAACCAATCCGTTAAAACATCCCCCAGGCGCCGGGTGCTGGGATACTCGTAAACCGCCGGCCTCTCGCCCAGCTTCGCCAAGCTGGCCGCGTGCGCCATGGCATCCCCAAGCCCTCCCACTTCGTCAGCCAACCCCAGCTCAACCGCTTGCCCACCGGTCCACACCCGGCCCTGAGCAATCTCATGCACGCGCTCCGGAGTGAGCCCACGCCCTTCCGCTACCCGGGAGATGAAATCCGCATAAACCCGATCAACCAAACGCTGGAACACCGCCAACTCCGCCTCAGTCTTGGGCCGGGCCACCGTCAACATACCCGCTTTCTCACCCACCTGCACCCGATCCCACGTCAACCCGATCCGCTCCCCCAACTTTTCCAAATCAAACTGCACCCCAAACACGCCGATCGATCCCGTCACCGTCGTAGGCTCGCAATAAATCCGATGTGCGTAAGCCGCGATCCAATAACCACCGGATTCCGCATAACTACCCATGGAAACGACCACGGGCTTCACCTCGCGCAATAACCTTAACTCCCGCAACATCTCCTCCGCCGCTCCCGCCGAGCCGCCAGGGCTATTGATGCGCAAAACCACCGCCGCCACGTCGGGATTTTCACGCAACGACCTCAGCTCCCGCGCATACGCCGACCCGCCCACCTCACCCTCATAACCCTCTCCGTCCACAATATCACCCTCGGCATAGACCACGGCCACCTGCGGACCTCCCCCAAATTCAACGTCCTGAGCATGCGCTAGATAATCCGCAAAATCCACCTGGCGAAACACCTCACCCTCCTCCACGCCCGTTTCCTCCCGCAACGCATCGAGCTCTTCATCCCGATAACAAACGGCGTCGATCAAACCCGCCGCCAACGCCACCTCCGGCTCGATCAAGCCTTCCTCATCCACCAGCTTTTGCACCGCTTGTGGCGCCAGACCCCGCGCCGCCGCGATTTCCTCCCGCAGGCTTCCCCAAGTGTCCGACAATAAGCCGCTCAGCTGCTCACGACTCTCCTCGCTCATGTCTCGACGCAAGAACGGCTCGACCCAGCTCTTGTATTTTCCCGTCCGCGTCACCTGCACCCCCACACCCCACTTTTTAAAAGCATCGCCAAAGAACATCGGCTCAGCCGAAAGCCCGGGCAGAAATAATAAACCGGACGGCATCAGCGCCACCCGATCCGCCACCGAAGCCAGGTAATACTCCTCCAGACCCGCGTTGTTGAAATAGGCCCTGACCGGTTTGCCCGCCGCTCGCACCATGCCAAGGGCCGAGCGCAACTCGCGTAAAGCAGCCAACCCCGTGCCATAACCCTCACCGGCGAAAGAACCCGTGATCCACACCCCGACGATACGATCATCGGAGGCCGCAGCCCGCAGCCCATCCACCGCAGACCGCAGACTGAGGGAGACGGGTGCATCACCGGTCAGCAGCGACGCCAAGCCCCCCTCTTCAATCGCCGGGGGGGCATCGGTTAAATTCACTCCATCCAAACTCAACACCAAGTAACTCCCGGGAACAATCGGAACCACCGGACGCTGCGCAGACGAAGAAAAGAGTATAACCAGAGCACCGATGGCCACCCCCACCACCAAGGCGAAAAACGCGCCCAAGCCCATCAAGGTGCCCACAAATGCGGCGAAAAATGATTTCATATCGCTACACGCTAAAGTCCCCCAACGACTCGGCGCCACCCTTCTCTTCAACTTGGCGGCAGATCCGCTCCTCCGGTCGCCCCGACCAAATCACGAGGACTCCCGACAACATCGATCCGCCCCGAAACAAGCGGCCGTAACCACCCCCGACAAGTCCCACACACGCGGCATGTCGGGGTCGCGCCCAAGGGCATGATCATCACCAAAACTATGCCACACAGACAGTTGGCTTACGGTGGTGGACCCTACTGGACTCGAACCAGTGACCTCTTCCATGTCAAGGAAACGCTCTAACCAACTGAGCTAAGGGTCCGTAAAACCGGGGAGGGTGCAGAAAGCATGGCTGCTCGCTTGTGCGCAAGGAAAAAGGTGGAAAGATTTTGAGCGTTTCCGCTCGCACCAGAATTTGCCACCAACCCGGCCCGGCCAAATCTTGGTGGACAAACTGCGGCGTGCCAAAGGGAGATCCTAAATTCTCCGGCGGGGACTGCCGAAGATTTTAGGACCTCCCTAAAAATACCCTCAGAATGCTGGCTTGACAGCCACGCCGCCCCTCCCTGCTTTAACACCTTTTCCAAATTAACCGCGTCCTCTAATCGCTCGTCCATGGCCCTCAAAATCCGCCTCTCCCGCATCGGCACCACCCATGTTCCCATCTACCACGTGGTAGTCGCCGAAGCCCGTTCCCGCCGCGATGGCGCCGCCACTGAAATCCTTGGCACCTACAACCCGCGCGCCAAAAAAGACGCTCTGACTCTCAAAGTGGATCGCGTCGACCATTGGCTCAGCAAGGGTGCCTTGCCCACCGATACCGCCCGCGCCTTGATCAAGAGCGCACGCAAGGCAGCTCCCGCCGTCGAAGCCGCTCCCGCTGCCTAAGTTTTGACTCACAGGGCTCTCCCTGAACGCCCCGGACCTAAAAGTCCGGGGCGTTTTATTGACCGCTCCCCCGCCTACTCGCCATGCACCCACGCATCGACGTGCTCACTCTCTTTCCCCGTATGCTCGACGGTTTCCTAACCGAAAGCATCCTCGGCAAAGCGATCGAAGCCGGCCACGTCAGCGTGCGGGTCCATGACCTGCGCGCTTGGTCCACCGACAAACACCGCACCGCCGACGACCGGCCTTTCGGCGGAGGCGCAGGCATGGTCATGAAACCCGAACCCGTCGTAGCCGCCATCGAGGAGCTCCAGACTCCGGGCTGCCGGCGCATCTACCTTACCCCGGACGGCACTCCGTTCAGCGAAAAAATCGCCCGCGAACTTGCGTCCCAACCCCACCTCGTCCTGCTCAGCGGCCATTACGAGGGCATCGACCAACGCATCCGAGACACGGTCATCGACCAAGAAATTAGCATTGGCGACTACGTGCTCACCAACGGCACGCTCCCCGCCGCCGTGCTCATCGACGCCCTCGCCCGTTTCATTCCCGGTGTTTTAGGCGACGAAAATTCGTTGACACACGAATCCTTCACCGGTCGTTTGCTCGACTTCCCGCAATACACGCGTCCCGCTGAGTTTCGAGGTCAGTCCGTGCCGAAAGTGCTTCTTTCGGGCAATCACGCTGAAATCGAAAAATGGCGACACGAGAAACGCGTGGAAAAAACCCGCCTCGTCCGACCCGATTTACTCGAAAAACCTTAACCTGTCATGAATCCGATCATCAAAGAGATCACCTCCGCCCAAATTCGCACCCTCCCCGCCTTCAAAGTCGGTGACGGCGTCAAGGTGCACACCAAGGTTCGCGAAGGCGACAAAGAACGCGTCCAGCTTTTCGCCGGAATCGTGATCGCCCGCAAAGGCCACGGTATCCACGAAACCTTCACCGTGCGCCGCATCAGCTACGGAGAAGGCGTCGAACGCGTTTTCCCCGTGAACTCCCCGAATATCGAAAAGATCGAGGTGGATCGCGAGTCCGAGGACGGTCGCGCACGCCTCTACTACCTGCGCGACCGCAAGGGCAAGGCCGCCATGCAGGTCAACGTCAAACGGGTCGAGAAAGCCTCGTAAGACGATCCTTCACTCCTATTTCCCAAAGGCGCGACTTCGGTCGCGCCTTTTTTTGTTCCTTCCCATCCCACGGCCGGCACCCCGCCCACACTCCGCGATGAAACCCGGAAGCCACGAACGGATCGGTTGAAGATCAAGCAAGCTGTTGATTTGCGTGTGCCGCGACGAGCGAAGACCGGGCTCGCGGAAGCACCAACTCTAAGCTTCCGACCCGCCAACCAAATGTTTGCGCGGTATCTTTTTCACCCGGGCAAAGCGCAACCGCAGCAACTCCTCGAGCACCGTTCTCAACTCCGGGGCCAAGCGCTCGCTCAACACCTCGGGCTCAGGCAGCCCAGCCTCCAATCTGGCCTCATCCTCCTCGTCCGTGGACCTCCGGGGCGCCCTAGGTGTCGCCTCGCGCCCTGCACCTCCCTCACGCTCGGCAAGCTCCACCCGCATCGCCCCCTCAATCACTTCCAAGGGAGGACCGTCCGGCTCTCCCTCCTGGCCCCAAGCCGCCTCCCCCGCGTCATCACGGTCGGCGCCACTTGCCGGCCGAACCACAAATCCACCACCAGCCGACGCCCGCACGGACGGAATCAAAGGCGGTCCCTCACGGGGCGGAGGCATACTGGCGGCCGATTCGGCCAGATAGGCCAAAATCGAAGCGTCCAATCGCTCAATCAGTCCTTTTTTTTTTCGTCCCCCGTGGAGGACAAACCAGCACCGATCGCCGCCAACTCCTTGAGCAATGAATCGATCGCCCGTGCCCGCGAGGCGTCCACCGCCTTTAACAAAGCCACCTCGAGATTAATCTTATCCGAAAGCCCCATTTTGACACCGTCTTCCCCCTGACGCAGCGCATCTAGCATCCGCGTAATCTGCTCCGTGGTCAGCGAAACTCCGCCCAAAAGACGGCTGCGCCCGCCCTGCGCAATCGCATCCAGCAAACTCTCCCTGACGTGCCCCTGCAGATCCGAGAGCAAGCGCACCAAATCCCGACCGGCCGCATCGCACTCGTCCACCAGACGCACAATCTGCGCATGATCGCCCGCCGCCAACGCACCCGCCAGAGCAGCCAGCTTGTCCGCCGAGACCAAACCGTAGACGTCCAGCACATCCGCCTCGGCAATATCCGTGCCGCAAAACGAAATCATCTGGTCAAAAATCGACTGGGCGTCGCGCATACCACCGTCCGCCATGCGGGCGATGCAAGCTAACGCATCGTCCGCCGCACGAATGCCCTCCGCCTCGGCGATCTTGCGCAGACGCTCGACAATCAGCGCCGGGGCAATCGGCTTGAGGTCAAACCGCTGGCACCGCGATACGATCGTCGGCAGAACCTTCTGAGGGTCGGTGGTGGCAAAGACGAACTTCACGTGCGGCGGAGGCTCCTCCAAGGTCTTGAGCAAGGCGTTAAACGCCGCCGCCGAGAGCATGTGCACCTCGTCGATGATGTAGATTTTGAAGCGCCCTTGGGCCGGGGAGTACTGCACCGTCTCGCGCAAATCACGCACCTGATCCACCCCGTTGTTCGACGCCCCGTCGATCTCGATCACGTCGAGGTGAGTGCCCGCCGCGATCGAGAGACACGCCGGATCAGCCGGATCAAAATCCGCCTTGGGCCCCCCGGTGCAATTCAGCGCTTTGGCAAAAATCCGCGCGGTCGAGGTTTTACCGGTCCCTCGCGGCCCCACAAAAAGGTAGGCATGGGCGATGCGCTGCCGGGCTATCGCGTTGCGCAAGGTGCGAACGACGTGGTCCTGCCCAACGACATCGTCGAAGGTCTGGGGGCGCCACTTGCGGGCTATGACTTGATAAGCGGGCTGCGACACGGCGTGGCGAAAAGGGTAAAGTGGCCAGGCACTCCACGGCACTGGGAGAACGTCGTCACCGTTGCTGCCTTCCGGCCCTGGCGGGGTTCACGCGCCTGCCCATGCATGGCGCCTGGCCACCGGCACCGTGCGTGGCCCCCGCACGCGGTTCAACAGGAATCTTTGCTCTGACAGGAAAAGCTGCGCGAGGGTTTGATTTGCTCCATTGTATGGCTCCATCATCTTCTCCAACATGCTGAAACTTCCGATCGCCCCGCTCTTCGCCTGTTTAACCAGCACCGTTCTGGCCGACACCGCCGTAGATTTGGCGACCGCGCCGGCCCAGCCGGAGCCGTCGCGCGCTCCGGCGGCTGAACCGGGCTTGGCCTTGGATTACACCGCGCGCGCCACCTACCAATACACCGAGAACCACGGCCGCGCGTCGGGGACTTCGGACTTTCGCGATGTATCCACCACCAAAGCCGAGCTCTCGGTCGGCACCGGTAAACAACTCGACCGCGACGTCACCCTCCGACTGCAACTGGAGGGCGCAGCCCTGGCGTCCTGGGACTACGAAAAACTTAACGAAGCCACCCTCGGTCCGCGCGCCATCGCCCGCAAAAAGTTCGGTCTCGGTCCTACCGCCCCCACCCTCAGCCTCGAAACCGCCGCCATCGGCAAACTAGCCCGCATCGATGACCAAAACGGCGTGAACCTGCAGGCGGCTGTTTCGGTAGCCAAACGCTTCAATTCCATGTTCTCCAGCCGCATCCGCGCTGAGTGGCAGGAACAGCTGGCCGACCACAGCGTCTACGACACCCATCACATCGGAATTGAAGCCAGTCTATCGATCGATTTGTCCGATCAACTCCGCTTCAGCATCGGCGGCGGCTATGTGGATGGTCTGGTCACCGCGGGCGCCTCCAAGGCTAGACTCGACTCCGCCAAAGCCGGCGCGCTGGGCACTCGGATCGCGGACTACTACAACGCCGTGCCGTCGGCCACCACCAACGCCTACGAAGCCGGCTGGCAGGCCTACCGTGTCGAGGGAGACGCCGATTATATCTTCTTGGATTTTTCGCCGGCAATCACCGACACCCTATCCCTGGTTTTCCGTTATGAACGCATTCATTTCACCAACGTGGTGAACGTAACATACCGCCAGGACATCTTCACCGCCGGCTTGATCTACAGCTTCTGAACTCCATGCAACGCATCCCTGCGCTCGCCTGCCTTCTGCTTTCGACGCTCACACCCATGACGGCCTCGGCCGGTAGCTTCGAGATCGAGCTGAAGGACATCGCGGGCGCTTCGGTGCCGGATGTAGTGGTGTCGCTCGTCCCCTTAACCTTCACCCCGCCCAAGGCCGAACCGCCTGACGATGTCGAGATCGCCCAAATCGGTGAGGAATACCGCCCGTTTGTCACTCCGGTGCCCGTCGGCACCGAGGTTCATTTCCCAAATCGAGACGGAGTGCAGCACCACCTCTACTCCCTCTCCAAGGCCAAACCATTCGAAAAACCGCTTTACAGCAGCGGCACCAGCGAATCCGTGGTCTTTGACCGACCCGGGGTCGTCACCTTGGGCTGCAACATCCACGATTGGATGATCGCCTACGTAGTCGTGCTCGAAACCCCGTTTTTCGCTAAAAGTGACACCACTGGCCTCGCCCGCATCGAAAACCTCCCCCCCGGTCGCTACCGCCTGGAAACTTGGCACCCGCGCCTGCCCACTTCGCTCAATCGCGAAATCACCATCGCCGAGGAAGGCGACACCCGGGAGACCGCCGCGCTCAAACTCAGACCAGACCGTCGCATCCGCCGCGCGCCCGCCGGCGAAGGTAAAACCTACTAAAACCGGCGCCCAGCCGCCATGGCCCCTTTACTCCAATTCACCCGCTTCCGGCACCGCTTGCTGGTTTGGGTGGTCGGTTTGCTGGTGATTGCTCAGGCCGCTACCTATTGGTTGGTCCTCCGCTCAAATCGCCAGAACGCCCTGGCCACCATCGAAGAGGCGCTGGAACGCGGTGCCAGACAGTTTCAAGCCGTGGCGCGACGCAAGGAAGCCGACCTCCTGCTCGCCGCCCGCATGATGGCCGGCGACTACGCTCTTCGTCAGCTGTTCCTCGTCCCGCGCTTCAGCGCGGAGACCGCCCGCTCCGCGCTAGTCTCCTACCGCAAGCGCATCGACGCCCCCGCCATCGTCATGCTGGATCCGGCGGGCGGCTTCATCGCGGACACCCGCACGCTGGAGGCAGAGCCGCGGCACGCGCCTTTTTTCGCCCTGCAAAAAATCGCCG
>CAYNUW010000081.1:0-12512 GCA_964400455.1 uncultured Akkermansia sp.
GCCCCGGCCTGCCCCGCCAGACCTCCTTCCCGCTCCGCGTCGCCTCCCCCCGCCTCTGGGACGTCTCCGCCCCCCACCGCCACGTCGCCATCGTCACCGTCACCCGCGACGGCCGCCTCCTCGACCGCCTCGCCACCCCCTTTGGCATCCGCACCCTCGGCACCGACCCCGACCGGGGCCTCCTCCTCAACGGCCGCCCCGTCCGCCTCCACGGCGTCTGCCAACACCACGACCTCGGCGCCCTCGGTGCCGCCGTCAACCGCTCCGCCCTCGAACGCCAGCTCCGCATCCTGCGCGACATGGGCGTCAACTCCATCCGCACCTCCCACAACCCGCCCGCCCCTGAACTCCTCGACCTCTGCGACCGCATGGGCCTGCTGGTGCAGAACGAGGCCTTCGACGCCTGGGCCATCGGCAAAAAGGCCAACGACTACTCCCTCCACTTCCCCTGGTGGCACGAGGCCGACCTCCGCGCCCTCGTCCGCCGCGACCGCAACCACCCCTCGGTCGTCATGTGGAGCATCGGCAACGAGATCCTCGAACAACGCGACACCGTCGGCTGGCGCGTCGCCGCCCGCCTCGCCGGCATCGTGCGCGAGGAGGACCGCACCCGCCCCGTCACCGGCGGCTTCAACGGCGTCTGGTCCGGCTACATCGGCTTCGAGTCCGCCCTCGATCTCTTCGGTTACAACTATAAACCCGACGAATACGCCCGCTTCCGCGCCCGCCACCCCCGCCGCGCCATCCACGGCTCCGAGACCGCCTCCACCATCAGCTCGCGCGGCGAATACTTCTTCCCCGTCTCCGACCAAAAGGACCAGGGCCGCGCCGACTTCCAGATGAGCAGCTACGACCTCTACGCTCCACCCTGGGCCACCACCCCGGACAAGGAGTTCTCCGCCCAGGACGACCAGCCGTATGTCTGGGGCGAATACGTCTGGACCGGCTTTGACTACCTCGGCGAGCCCACCCCCTACAACGACGACGCCACCAACCTGCTCAACTACTCCGACCCCGTCGAGCGCGAGCGCGCCGCCCGCGAGCTCGCCGAGCTCGGCAAGATCCGCGTGCCCTCCCGCTCCAGCTACTTCGGCATCGTGGACCTCGCCGGCTTCCCCAAGGACCGCTACTTTATCTACCAGGCCCGCTGGCGCCCCGACCTGCCCATGGCCCACCTCCTCCCCCACTGGACCTGGCCCGGCCGCGAGGGCGAGATCACGCCCGTTCACCTCTACACCTCCGGCGACGAGGCCGAGCTCTTCCTCAACGGCGTCTCCCTTGGCCGTAAAAAACGCGGCCCGCGCGATTACCGCCTGCGCTGGAACGAGGTCGTCTACCAACCCGGCGAGCTCCGCGCCGTCGCCTACCGCAACGGCGCCGTCTGGGCCGAGTCCATCCGCCGCACCGCGGGCCCCGCCGCCACCCTGGAGCTCCGCCCCGAGTCCCCGACCGTGCGCGTCGCCACCGGCGACCTCGCCTTTGTCCCCGTCCGCGTGCTCGACGCCGCCGGCAACTTCGTGCCCCGGGCCAAACTCCCGGTCCGCTTCACCGTCGACGGCCCGGCCGACCTCGTGGCCACCGACAACGGCGACGCCACCGACCACACCGCCTTCCCCAGCCCCGAGCGCAAGACCTTCAACGGCCTGGCCCTCGCCATCGTCCGCCCCCGCCCCGGCGCCACCGGCGAGATCACCGTCACCGCCACCACCGACGGCGTCCCCCCCGCCCACGCCACCCTCCGGCTGGAGTAAGGCCGCCGGCCCAACGGCTCGAAACTTAGCCGCTCGAACTAGGCCCCCGCCGCACCCGTGCGAAAGCCGCCGGGCCAGTTCGGGGCCGGCATCCATCACGTGCGCCCCTGAGGCGCCGCCCAAAGCGCGTCCGCCCGAAACGTTCCCCTGCCTGACCACGAACCTCGACCTCGCCAAAGGCCCCAGCTCCCTCGGCCTGCTCGAATCGGCGGCGGGATATACCGGAGGCTGTAATCTCTTGGACCTCAGGAATCAAAATTCGTGGCCTCGGATTACACTGATTTTCACGTTTAGGACACTCAGGAGTCGATGAGCGGGTCCGTCATCCGTTACCCTCCGCGTTGAGTGTCCCGGTCTGCCCGCCACCGTGCTCACCCTACCCGTCATCCCCTGACCCAACAGTGACGGTGGCGTAGTGTCCCTAAACTTCACGCTTCTGCCATTGCGGTCACTCCCCGCCGTCACCCCATGCCCTTGACCGCCCCACCACGTCTGCTCGCGATCGCGCTCCTCGCGCTGACGAGTACCCATGCTCAAGATCGCACCTTGCTTTTCGGCACTTCCGACACGGGCGTCTCCAAACCGATCACCGAGTGGGGCGCCGATACCGCCTGGCCAGACCGGGCCAACATGGTTCGTAGCATTGCCTTTATGGGCATCGGAGAGATAGACCTCGTGCGCGCAACTTTTCCGATGAACGCCGCGCTGACCAACGGGCAGCTCACCACCGGGCAACTCGCCGACATCGCCAACCGCGTCCAGCTCGCCAATCTCGCCGGCGCGAACAAACCACTCACCCTCACCGCCGATACCGGTGCCGGGGTAGATCCATGGTTCAAATCCGGCGCCCAGGTGATCCCGGCGCGCTGGGTGGAGACCATCACCGCCGCCGTGCGCGCTTATCGCGGCCACGGTAAAACCATCTCCGTTATCTCACCTTTTAACGAGCCCGACTACGGCTGGGACCAAGGCACCACCGGGAATCTCTTCGACATCCTCGGCCTGCTCGCCGCCCACCCCGAATACACCGGCATCACTTACGCCGGGGGCAGCACCCTCAACTGCGATTCCGCGCTCGCCTGGTATAACCCCATCCGCTCCCGCATCAGCGAAGGCACCACCCACCAGCTCGCCGGCAGCTTCGACTCCTACGCTGCCTTTTACCAGACCGTAGTCGCGAATGGGCACAAGGCCGTCAACGAAGAGCTGCACAACGTCGGCGAAGCCATCGTCGGAGCTGAATACGGCGTGACCAGCGGCACTTGGTGGGCGGCCGCCGAACGCACCCGCGGTCACTTCGTGCGGGCTAACCAAGGTCAACGCCTGGCCTACGCCGAGCACCGGCCCAATTGGACCGCCGCCGCCGTCTATCGCGGCCCGGATACCCGCGTGCGCGCCTTCGTCGGCTCCTCCGAACGCCAGGCCGTCACGACGTCCTTCCGCTTCGTCACCCGCGACCGCAAGGTGTTCTTCGACGGCCAAGGCCCTGCCTACTCCCACACGGTCGTCATGCCCGGCGGCACTGGTTACTGGACGGGCCAGACCAACGCCGAGACGATGGTCAACCTCACCTGGGGCGAGGACGCGCCGCCCGCTGTCGCAGGACGCTACCAGATCATCAACCGCGGCAGCCTGCGCGCCCTGCAATTTGCCAACGCCTCCACCTCCGACGGTGCCGTTGCGCGCCAAGCCACGCCCAACGGTGCGCTCGCGCAGCTCTGGGATGTCTACCCCGTGGATACACGCATCGGCGGCGATTTCGCCTACCACTCCGTGCGCGCGGCCCACAGCGGCAAAAGCCTAGATGTGCTCAACTGGTCCCTAAACGCCGGCGGCAGCCTCATCCAATGGGCCGCCGGCGACGGAGCCAACCAACAGTGGTTTCTCGATTACGCCGGCAATGGCTGGTTTCACATCCGCAGCCGCTGGAGCGGCCTCTACCTTTCGGTCGCCAATGCTTCCGCCGGCGACGGTGCGACCGTCTACCAATGGAGCGCCACCGGAGGCGCTGAACAGCAATGGCGTCTCCTGCCCGCCGGTGCTGCCGCAGACCTTCGCTCTCCCGCCGCTCCGGGTAGTCTGATTGCGAGCCCGGCCGCGCTCTCCGTGCGCCTTTCTTGGGCCCCCGTCGCTGCGGCCGACCTCGCCGGCTACTCCATATACCGCTCGACCACCTCGGCCACCGGACCCTTCGAGCTCATCGCGCGCGATCTCACGAATACCATCTTTGTGGACGAGACTGCTCGCTCGCCCGTGCCGCATTATTACCGCATCCGAGCGACTGACCGCTCGCTCAACCAATCCATCGCTAGCCCCACCGTCACGGCCACGCCTACGGGCGGCGATACCCTCGTCGCCCGCTATGCCTTTGAGGGCGATCTGCTCGACATCGGCGAACACGCTAACCACCTCTTACCAGCCGCCGTCACTCCGAGCTACGCCGTCGGCCGCGTAGGCAGCCAGGCCTTTGCCTTCGACGGCACCAGTCGCCATCTCGACCTCGCCCCCGGCCAACTCAACCACGACCGTTTCACTTTTGCCGCGTGGGTTTACTGGAACGGAGGCAATGCGTGGCAACGCATCTTCGATTTCGGAAATGGCACCGACCACTACCTGTTTCTCACCCCGCGTGCCTCCGGTGCCGGCCTGCGCTTCGCGATCAAAAACGGAGGCGCCGAACAACAACTGAATGCCCCCGTTTTGCCCACCGGCCAATGGACCCACGTCGCCATCACCCTGGGCTCGACCGACGCCCGGCTCTACGTGAACGGTGCCCAAGTCGCCGCGTCCGCCGCCATCACCCTCAAACCATCCGACTTCAATCCAGCGCTCAACTACCTCGGCAAATCGCAATGGCCCGATCCGCTCTTCGCCGGCCGACTCGACGACGTGCGCCTCTATAATCACGCGTTGACCGCCACCCAAGTCGCCACCCTTGCCGCCGGCCCGCTGTCCGCCCCCTCCGGCCTCACGCTCACCCCTGGCCCACAAGAAATCCGCCTGTCTTGGTCCTCCGTGCCCCAAGCCGAAAGCTACGCCATATCCTACGCCACCTCCCCGGACGGCCCCTACCTGACCTTGGCCTCTGGCCTCGCCAGCCCAGCCTTTACCCATGCCGGCCTGAGCTACGGCACGACTTACCACTACCGAATCGAAGCCACCAACTTCGGTGATACCTCACCTCCCTCAGCCTACCTCGCCGCCACGCCCGAGTCCGCCCTGATCTCAAACTCTGAATTGGACGCTCTCCAAGTTAACCTTTCCGTCACCGCTGCAGGCGATACCGTCGCCCGATTGCACCACCCGGCCACTATACCCGGGCACTACTACCACCTGCAAACCGCCGCTGACCTCGCCGGCCCCTGGACCGACCTAACTCCACAATGGTCTGGCGACGGCCAACCTCTCGACGCCACGGTCGCCCCACAGCCCGCCTCCCCTCGCCGCTTTTACCGGGGCGTCATCTCACGTTGACACGCCCCGGCCACGCGGACCCAGGGACAAGCGCCACCACAACATGAGCTCCCTCAACCCGACCTCCGCCTCCAGCGGGGTGAACCGATGGAGCCAGACCCGAGTGGCGCTTAGTCAAGCGGGCTGATCGGCAGTTTCTGTCGTCTGGCTTTGGATCCGCACATTTCGCGGCGGGGTTTGGTGAACATTTGATAGGATTTGGGGCGCCGCTTGACGACGCGAGGCTCGCTCCGGACCGGGCGGAGCGGGACTGGAGCGGCGGCGAGGGCGAGCAGGAGATCTTCATAACGCCGCGCTGCGCTTTTGGCCGCTGGACTGAAGAGCGGCGCGAAGTCCTGCAGCACGCCCACGGTGTCCTTGAGGGACAAACGGAAGGGTGGCACATCGTGCTGCGTTGCGGCTTCCGGCATAAGTGCGCGAACCAGATTGTACGCGGTGGCCTGAAGGAGGATTTCCTTCTCGATCATTTCCGGGATGCGGGTGCGAAGCACGTCCAGTCCCAAGGTGGTTTTGATGTCTCAAAAGAACAGTTCGACCTGCCAGCGGCGGCGGAAAAGCTCGGCCAGCGCCGCTTCGGAATAAGCGGCTTCATCGAGGAACCTGGTCACCAGGGCGATCTGCTCGTCGGTCGCGACACGTGGCCCACCACCCGCGCACCCGCCCTCGCTGCCGGCAACCTCGGCGTGGCGACGGGCATCATCAACCAAAACCTCACCCTCGGCGCCGCGCTGATCGCGCTCTTCGTCACCCTCTCCACCCTCGGCCTGGTCTCCCCGGTCGGCGCCGCCCTGCTCCACGAGCTGAGCGCCTTCATAGTCATCCTCAACAGCGCCCGCCTCCTCCGCGTCGCGGCTTGATGGCCAGCCTCGAACGCTGCCCAAGGCTCACGGGCGCGGGGCCGGTTCGCCTCACACTACGCACCCGAACCGCGACCAAAACCCGGCTGACTCGGCAACGACCGATAAACCGAACGTCCCGTGTTTGAACTACTCCAACCGACAGTCCACTACGGCCGGTGGTCCCTGTTTTTCGTCCGGACTGAAAACCAAACGAACCGCACGGACTTGACCGTCGATCGGCCAGCGCCACGGGCTGCCCCTGCGGCCTTCCTCCATGTGATCCGACTGGACGGTCCACTGCGCGCCGTCGACGGACACCTCGACCCGCAGGCGGTAGTTGCGCCACGCATACTCCGGGATGACGACCAGTTCCCGCATCCGTGAAGCCGGCTCAAATTCCAATTTCAACCAGGGCGCCTGGTCCTGCTTGGCCGCCCTCCACCACGTGGCGTTGTTCGCGTCCAGAACCTTCCCGGCGGACCGAACTGCGGATTCCTCGCTCGACGCGGAGACTTGGAGCCCGGCCAAGCCGACCGATTTCTTCGGCAACCAAGAAGGTCCGGTGTGGGTGGGCACCACCTTTTTCACCTGCCCCTGAGCATCAAAACTCAACTCATCCACGCAGATCTGTCGCCCGATAAACTTGGGATCAAATGGCACGCTGTGCCGATGATAGAGTATGTAGTGGCGACCCTCGTGAGTGAAAACCGCATGATGCCCAGGGCTGATCACATCTTGTGATCGGTTCGTAATCAAAATCGGGCTGGCTGACTCCTCTGTGAAAGGTCCAAACGGTGTATCCCCGACGGCCGAGTGAACTTGATACGTGTCCTCGGGGGTCTTGCCGCTCGAATACATCAAGTGATAGCGACCCTCCCGCTTTACCATAAAGGGGGCTTCAAAAAAACGGGGAGGCGTTACATCCCGCACCTCGCCCACAAAGGTGACCATGTCGGCCGCCAACTCCACCGCCCAGCATTTGCCGTTCACCCAGTTCCACCCGGAACCCCAGTAGAGGTAGGGCCGGCCATCGTCATCGATAAAGATTTCCGCATCGATCATGTGGTAGCCCGGCCTAAAATCTCCCGGAATCATCGGCTTGTTTCCGAGGGCGTTACGCCAGGGGCCGGTTGGATGCTCCGCAACTCCCGCCCACACTTCGTTGCCCACCGAGAAATACATGTAGAAGCGACCATCTCTCGCTTTGATGACCGAGGGCGCCCACACGCCAGCGTTTTTTGACGTGGGGCTGCTGCAATCCGCCTTTGTCGGCCAATTCAACTCCCGGTAGGTCCAGTTGATAAAATCCACCGACTCCCAGCAACCCAGGGTAGCATCGCCCCACGGATCCAAAGTCGCATAAAGATAATACCGACCCTCATGCACCACGAGCGATGGGTCAGCGTAGTAACCGGGTATAATCGGATTGGCCATGCCCTTTTGGTGGGCCAAGCGCGTGACCTCGCCGTCAGCGTGAGAAGATGAGCAGAAAAGCATAACGGCGGACAGGGCGCAAAAGATTCGGGTAAGATCAAGTGGCATGGACGCAAAAAGCGCGAGATCCCGTCGCTTGACGACAAAAACTTCGTCACCGCGAGAGTCCCGCCCGCTCAGGAAGTTCGTAATCCACGAAAACGGCGGTGGAGCCGTGCCCGCAGCCGGCGGATTTGGCGCAAGCCCCCCCCTCAATCGTGGCCGGCGACGCCTGCCAGACGAGCCTCCAATCGAGTCGGACGAGGCTTACGATCCTCCAGCGCACGGCGTATCACCGACTCCACACCCCAAACGAAGACCGCCTGTTTGGCCCGAGTGATGGCGGTGTAAAAAAGCTCGCGCGTAGCCAGGGGACTCGTCGCCTCGCCGGGCAGAACCACGCACACGTAGTCAAACTCACTGCCCTGCGAACGGTGGATGGTCATGGCCCAAGCCGGACCATAGTCGGGAGGCAGTCTCGCTAAAGCTATCTCGCGCACCGCCGCCCCGGCCTGCTCGGCCGGAAACCAAGCCAGCCGCTCCGCCCCCGGTCCCTCCCGCCGCACCCCCACCGCGCCGTTCTTTAATCCAGTCTCGGTATCGTTCCGATTGATAATGATAGGCGTGAACCAGCCGCCTGCGCCTTTTTTCGCCGCCCAGGCCTGTAGCTCGCGCGCCACCCAACTGTTGACGCCGGCCGCACCTTCACGGCCCTCGCGCCGGGCGGTCAACAACCGCACCCGCTCCAGGGCCTGCAAAGCCGCTTCCGGCGTTGCGGCCTCGGCCACCGCGATGATCGCCCCTCTCACGACTTCAGGCAGCGTCCCCCACCCCAACATCGCCGGGTCGCCCATGCCCGCAGCGCCACCGGTGAAGGCGTGGTCGCGCAACTGCCCCGCGCCGGCACGCAACACCGCCAGCGCCACCTCGGGCTGACCTTCCGTCACCGCCCTCGCCAACTCGCCGATCGCGGGCTGGTCCCGAAACCGCCTGCTCTCGGTCAACTCGACCCAACATTCCGCCAGACCACCGGCTGCTCCACCTTGTTTGATTCGCCGCACGATCGCGCCCAACACATCCCCGGCGGACACGCTTTCGAGTTGATGCGGATCTCCCAGCAACACCAAACGCGTCTCCGGCCGCAAGGCCGACAACAAGGCCTGCCAAAGCAAGGTATCCACCATCGAACACTCATCCACGATCACGACCTCCGCCGGAAGGAGCTGCCTGCCGTCATGGAGGCAGCGGCCGGTGTGCGGATTATAGCCCAGCAACTTGTGCAGCGTGCTGGCTTCGCTGGCCGCTCGGGCCAGCGCTTCGCCCACCCGCGCCGCCAGCGCGGCCGGCAGATGCTCCGCCGCCTGCAGAATTGCCTGCCGCATTCGATCCGCCGCTTTGCCCGTCGGGGCTGCCAGCCGAAACACCGGCACGCTGCCTTCGGCCGGCACCAACGCGGCCAGCAAACGCGCCAGCGTATGCGTTTTACCCGTGCCAGGGCCGCCGGTGATAAGCGCCAGCTTCCGCTCCATCGCCACGCGCACCGCCCGCGCCTGCGGTGCGTTCAGCCCCCATCGAACCATCTCAGCCTCGTCGCCGACTGGACTTTGTCCGCCCGGCTCACGCGTGGCTCTGGCGCACAGCGCCTCCGCGATTTTCGCTTCCGCCTCGAAGAATCTCCAGCTTTGCAACCAAACCCGGCTGCCGCCAGCGGTCGTCTCCTGCTCCACTTCCACCACCAACGGTCTCGGCACGACCACCCCGGGCTCGATCGGCCCCATCCACGCCGCATCCCCCCACGCCCCGGAATCCGCTGGCGCTCCCGCCGGCAGCCGCACCGCCGTCCCCCCTTCGGCCTGAGCCGCCAGCAGATGCTCAATCTCCACCCGCCGGGGAGGAGGCAACCGGTAGTTCCGTATCAAAAATTCGACTACGGCGGGCGGGGCCTCCAGCCCGGTCGGAAAAGAAGCGTCAGAAACGTTCATCGTTGAGTGGTAATCGGACCGCCCGCCGGCGGTCGGCGACGAGGCGCCGGATTGGCCGCGATCGGAGCCAGCAGCTCGTCGATCGCCTCCAGCAATAACCCGGGCGGGTTGACGTGAAGCACCCCCGCGGTCGAGCCCGGCCGCACCGCGCGCAAAAACACCAGCCACGCGCCCGCCAGCGTAGGTTGAGCTTCGCCCAGTGACAGCCGCCACCGCCTCAGCGCCACCAGATAAAGGTGCATCTGCAACAGGTAATGACTCTCCCGCGCGCAGCGCCACAAGCCCGCCTCATCGTAAGCGGCCAACTGCGAGCCAAGACGGTTGGTCTTCCAATCGATCACTCCCCAAGCCTCCCCGACCCGCGCCAAACGGTCGATGTAACCCTGCAAAAAACCCTCCGCCGCGCGGCCATCCAGCCCGATCAGTTCGTGACCGTAGTCCCGGTAGGCCTCGGGCGCGTGCCTCAGAAAACACTCGCCGAGGGCCTGAGGCGACAACCCGGCCCCGGCTCGAATCGGCAGATGGAAATGCCACTCCGAACCATGCGGCTGGGGGCAAAGCTCCGCCAGGGGATTGTCTCCCGCACCCGGCAAACGGACCTCGCGCAGCACTTCGAACAGCTCCCTCAGGGCCGGCTCCCACTCGGCTTGACCCGCCGCCGGACGCGGCAGCGACGCGAGGCGCACATGGCGCTGCAAAGGCGTTTCCTCATCCGACGCCCTCTCTCCCGGCGCGGCCACCGGCGAAAAATCCCAACCTTCGATCCAGTCATGCACCGCCGTGCCTACCGCGGCCCCCGCCGGTGAAGTCAAAAACGCCAGAGCACCGGGCCCGCCTTCCGCCACCTGATAATTCGTCCCAGACTCCGGATCCGTTGCCGCTGAGACCGGGGCCACGTCGGCCCGGTCGCTCGACGCGAGATTGCCATGCTTGGCCTGCGTCAAACGACTAAACGACGTCACTTGCCAGGCCGGAGGCAGGGACGGAACGGGCAAAGCGATCAAATCTCGTCTGTCCGAAGTCGGCCGTTGTTCCCCCTCCCACCTTGCCGGTCTGCGCGCGGGCCAGGGTTCACCCACCATATTCGCACACACCTCAGCCAGTTCACCAAGCACCGTTTTGTGCCGGTCATGACGGGAGGCTCCGCTTTTGACCTGCGGTTTCGCCCGCTGGACCCAGGCCTCGTCGCACCGCTGATGCGCCCCCAACTCATCACCCGTTCGCAACAGCCAATCGAGCGCGCTGACTCCGAGGTTTCCGCGCCCCCCGGCGCTGTAGCTGCACGTCCACGCCGCGACGCGCGCCCGCGTCAGCGCCACGTAGGCCAGGCGCAGCTGCTCCTCCATGTCGGCCTCCCGCCGACGCTGGGCGTAATCCCCATCCACCCGCGCCAGATCCACGATTTCGTCCCGGCCCGAGCCGCCTTGCGCCGCCACGCGCAACACCCCCGCTGGCTCGCGGATCGGCGCGGCGAGATAGGGACAAAAAACAAAGTCATACTCCAGGCCCTTGGCCTTATACATGGTCAACACCCGCACTGCATCGCCTTCGCTTGCCAGCTGTATCTGGTGCTCTTCGGGCGCGTCTCGATCATTCGCCCGCGCTACCCGCTGCCCCAGCCACCGCACCAAGTCTCCCGGCTGCGCCGCCTGGTCACGCGACGCGTCCAGCAACAAATCGGTCAGATGCCGGAAATTGGTTACCCGTCGCTCCCCGCCCGGCCGCAACGCCGCCAGTCGGCGCGAGAGGCCTTCGGGCAACAATTCCTCCACCGGACGGTCCAGGGCCACAAACAGGGCCGCCGGTCCCCGCCGCATCCACAACTCGTGCCAAGCCAGGAACAAATCGCGCCACCGTTCCATTCGCGAGCGACCGTCCCGCCCGGGATGGTCGAGTTCGCTCAGTGCTCGCGCGTCCTGTCCCATCATCCGTGTGGCCAAAGCCCGCCGCAGCCGGGTGGAGCGGCGCGGATCGTAAATCGCCAGCAGCAGCAACCTGAGCTCGGCCGCCTCCTCGCTGCCAAAAACATCGGCGCCCGAATTCAAGATCACCGGGACTCCGCGCGCCTCCAGCGCCTCGGCCAGCGCCTTGGCCGGCCGATTGTCGCGGGTCAGGATCGCGATGTCCCCGGGTCGCACCCGGGCCGAAGGAACGAGCTCCGCGTCGCCGTCAACCTGCCGCCGCAGCACCCGCCCTTCCTGTAGCAAACGCACGACCGCGTCGACGCAGCGGTCGTGCAACTCGCGCTCGCGCTGACGGGCTTTCTTGAGTCCCGGTTCGTCATCTCGCGCCAACCACACCGTCAAACGCGGGGCCTCCCGCCCCTCCCAGGCCAGGACCGAGTCCGCCACCAGGCCCGACTCCGCCGGCGTGAACGCTAGCCCCGGGTGGTGCAAGGCCCCGGGCCGGCGAAACAGGGTGTTGACCGCCTCCACCAAACGCGGCGGCGCCCGATAAGTTTTGCTGAGTCGATAGATCCGACGCGCCCGCTGCCTGGCCCGCAAGTAGGTGCCCAGATCGGCACCGCGAAAACCATAAATGGCCTGCTTCGGATCACCAATCAGGATCAGCCGCCGGTCCGGTTGATCGAGGAATACTCGCTCAAAAATCGCGAACTGGCGCGGATCGGTGTCCTGCGATTCATCGACCAACGCCACCTTATGCCGCTCGGCCAGACGTGCAGCCAGTCGGTGACCACCGCCGTCTGCCTCGCGATGCAAGGCATTGTAAAGCGCCTCGACCAACCCGTCCTGAGTAATCAGACGCCGCCGCGCCAACAACGCTTCAAGCCGCGCCGGCACGACGCTCGCCAAATGGGCATGCCAGGACCAATGCGCCGCATCCACCTGTCGAGCCAAGGCCACGACCGCCCGGGCCCACTCACCATCGCCCAAGGCCCGCTTCGCCGCCTTCCCGGCCTTTGAGCGCCCATCGATCCAAGTCTCCAACTCGGCCACGCGGGCCACCGCCCACCAATACTCCACCGTATCGAC
>CAYNUW010000082.1:0-12464 GCA_964400455.1 uncultured Akkermansia sp.
CAACGCCGCCAACGCCGCCCGCTCCTTCATCCACTCCAGTCGCAAACGATCCTGGTCCGCCATCAAGCGCCGTCCGCCAATCTCCGGCTCACGCCCCACGGCCAGCGCCTCTATCTCCGCGCGCAACTGCGCCAACTCGGCCGCCGCCTCATCCGCCGGCACCGTGCGCACCCGCCCCAACACCTGGCCCGCTCGCACCATTTGCAACGGCTCCGCCACCAATTCCAACAGGACCCCGCCGCGCGCGCTCCTCACCTCCGTCTGAATCAACTCCGCCTCCGCCACCAGGGCCGGCGCGGTCGCCGCGCTTCGCCACAACATCGCCACGATCCCGACGCCCGCGGCAAACACCAGCAGCGGCAGCGTCTCGATGCGAAAAACCCGCCAACGCTGGGCGGGAGGAATTGGAATCGGCGGCAAATGGGCAGACATGTTGAAATAGTTTAGATCTCCGACTCCTGGCCGGCGGATACGCCCGCCACACCCTCGGCCCCCGCCAACGCCGACAACTCGCTGATGAGCTCGCCATGCCGCTCAGGATCGCGCAGCAAAAGGTGGTAGGACAAATCGGCACCCTCGCCCGACGGCCGACGACGCGCCAAATGCACCCGGCGCGCATGCCTCGCCAGCAGGCGATGCAAGTCGGCGGTGTCATCCCCCCGGCCCCAGTGCAACTGCAGGATGTAATCATAGCGCCAGCGGCCGCCGAAATGCGTGATGCGCGCGTAGGCCATGATCACCCCGATCAACAAGCCGCCAACCACCGCCGTGGCGAATTTCTGCGTGCCGCAAGCCATGCCCACCACGATGCCCGCCAACACGTGCGCCGTGTCCAACGTGTCGCGCAGCACGTTGCGAAACCGCACGATCGCAAACACCGCCATCAGACCGAACGCCGCCACCAGATTATTCGCCAACACCACCATCCCCAGCGCCACAATCACCGGCAACAAAACCAGCGAAACCACAAACGACCGCGAATAGGACAGACTCTCGTGCGTCGCCATGTAAACCCACGCCAACAGCTGCCCCAGCAAAAAGGCCAGCAACAGGGCGAGCGCGATGGTGCCGAGAGCGGTGGGGGCGAGGGCGTGATCACCGAGAAGAAAGCTGTCCAGCATGGTGTTTAAAAGCGTTGGAGTCCGTTTATCTAGGCCACGAAACCAGCGAGGTCCGCCAGCACGGGAGGTATGGGCCGGCCGTCGCGCCGCGCCACGCCGCTCACCGCCAGACCATCCGCATACTTGGCCGCGCTGGTCGGCTGCAAGCCCTGCCGCGCCACCAGATCCCGCAGCCACACCGGGAACCGATCGGTGAACTTGATCTCCAGCACCACCCCGTCGTCAAAAACCGGCGCCGCCGCCCGAAAGCCCGTCTCGAAACGCAGCTCCCTCACCGGCTCGCAACGGACCAAACGATCAAAGGTCACCCGCACCGAACCACTCCCTGTGCTCAACCAAGCCTCTCGCCGATAACCCACATGCGCGCTCGGCCGCGCCCCGAGCCGGCGGACCAGCAGACAAAAAGCTTCCAGATCGGCCAAGCCCTTCCCCGACGGCTTCACCAACCAGGCCATCCTCGGCAACTCGCCCGCCAGCAAAGCCGGCATGATTTCGCGCCGCACCAGCGCCCGCTGCTTGCGAATGCACCGATCCTCCCGGCGCTTTATCTCCAGGTAAACCGGCTCCGCCGGATCATCACGGTAATAGCGGGCGCGTAACTTGAACCGATTTCTCTCCCCATGAAAGGTCGCCCGGCACAGGGCGTAATCCACCGAATCAAAGTAAAGGCTGTGCACTTCGTATTCCGGCCGCTCCGGCGACGCCCCAAACTCGTCCGGAGCCAGATACCCGGACACCAGCCGCCGGATATCCGCCAGCTGCCGCGCATCGATACGATACTTCAGCTCGTAACGGCGGGTCTGCATTCGATCGACGGACATCGGGGATGGGCGGTTGGGGGCTGTGGTATGACACGGGCGGTCGTGGGACGCCGTGCAAGGGGAGATTGTTACGTTCAAGTGACGGCACTACTAAGGCAAGCACGGCATGACCGATCCACAGTTTATCGTCACATGCCTTCCGACGCCTCCCCGGAATCCACCAGCTGAATACATCTCTGCCCCAGGCGCCTCAACCAGCCACTTCGCATCCTTTGTCCGTCCGCCCGAATGCCAAGTTTCGCGCTGCATCAGAAACACTCCGCAGCGGCTTAAGTTTTTCGTCTAACCGCCCCCACCTCGACTTCCACGCTCGCCCAGAAAAGCGCCGCCGCTTGTGGTCATTCGATCATGACCCCACAACCCATGGTAGGCACCGATCCCGCTCGCGAGCTCTTCCCCGGCCTGGCCGTGGTCAAACGCGACGGCCGCCTGGTCGCCTTTGACGAAGCCAAGGTCCGCCACGCCTTGCGCCGCGCCGGCGAGGCCTCCGGCGTCTTCTCCGACGAGGTCGCCGCCCGCCTCGCCGCCGATGTCGTCGCCGCCCTGCTGGCCCGCGGTCCCGGCGCCGGCGAAACCCTCGGCGTCGAGCAGATCCAGGACGAGGTCGAGCGCACCCTGCTCCGCTCCGGCCACCTCGACGTCGCCCGCGCCTACATCGCCTACCGCGAAAAACGCCGCGCCGCCCGCGCAGACAAACGCACCGTCGTCGAGGTCGAGTCCTCGGTGAACGAATACCTCACCCGCGCCGACTGGCGCGTCAACGCCAACGCCAACCAGGGCTACTCGCTCGGCGGCCTCATCCTCAACATCTCCGGCAAGGTCATCGCCAACTACTGGCTCAGCCACGTCTACACACCCGAGGCCGGCGCCGCCCACCGCGCCGGCGACCTCCACCTCCACGACCTCGACATGCTCGCCGGCTACTGCGCCGGCTGGTCCCTCCGCACCCTCCTCCACGAGGGCCTCAACGGCGTGCCCGGCAAGGCCGAGGCCGCCCCGCCCCGCCACCTCCACTCCGCCGTCGGCCAGATGGTCAACTTCCTCGGCACCCTCCAAAACGAGTGGGCCGGCGCCCAGGCCTTCTCCTCCTTCGACACCTACCTCGCCCCCTTCGTGCGCAAGGACCGCCTCTCCTACCCCGAGGTCCGCCAGTGCATCCAAGAACTCATCTACAACCTCAACGTCCCCTCCCGCTGGGGCACCCAGACCCCCTTCACCAACCTCACCTTCGACTGGACCTGCCCCGACGACCTCAGGGACCAGGTGCCCATCATCGCCGGCGAGGAACAGCCTTTCCGCTACGGCGACCTCCAGGCCGAGATGGATCTCATCAACCGCGCCTACATCGAGATCATGAGCGCCGGCGATATCCGCGGCCGCGTCTTCACTTTCCCGATCCCCACCTACAACATCACCCCGGATTTCCCGTGGGACTCCGACAACGCCCGCCGGCTGTTCGACATGACCGCCAAATACGGGCTCCCTTACTTCCAGAACTTCATCAACTCCGACCTCCGCCCCGGCCAGGTCCGCTCCATGTGCTGCCGACTCCAGCTCGACCTGCGCGAACTGCTCAAGCGCGGCAACGGCCTCTTCGGCTCGGCCGAGCAGACCGGCTCGATCGGCGTTGTCACGCTCAACTGCGCCCGCCTCGGCCACCTCCACCGCGGCGACGAGCCCGGCCTCTTCCGCCGTCTCGACGAGCTGCTCGAACTCGCCCGCACCAGCCTGGAGCTCAAGCGCAAGGTCGTGCAACGACTCATGGACCAGGGCCTCTTCCCCTACACCCGCCGCTACCTCGGCACCCTGCGCAATCACTTCTCCACCGTCGGCGTAAACGGCATCAACGAGATGATCCGCAACTTCACCGCCGACGCCGACGACATCACCTCCCCCTCCGGCCGCGCCTTCGCCCTCCGCCTGCTCGACCACATCCGCGCCCGCCTCACCCGCTTCCAAGCGGAGACCGGCCACATGTATAACCTCGAAGCCACCCCCGCCGAGGGCACCACCTACCGCTTCGCCCGCGAGGACCGCAAACGCTGGCCCGGCATCCTCCAGGCCGGCACCCCCGAAAAACCCTACTACACCAACTCCTCCCAACTGCCCGTCGGCCACACCGACGACCCCTTCGAGGCCCTCGCCCACCAGGAGGAGCTCCAGCGCAAATACACCGGCGGCACCGTGCTCCACCTCTACCTCGGCCAGCGTCTGCCCGACGCCGACGCCTGCCGCGACCTCGTCCGCCGCGTGCTCGAGACCCACGCCCTGCCCTACATCACCATCACCCCCACCTTCTCCATCTGCCCCCATCACGGCTACCTCGCCGGGGAACACCCCTTCTGCCCGAAATGCGACGAGGAGCGCCTCGCCCGCAAGCGCGTCGCCGCCCGCGTCGCCTAGCCCACCCAATTCGCACCCAGCCACCAACCGTATCCACAAAACCATGACCTCCGCCCTCCTCGACCTCACCGTGCCTTCCCTCGACCTTTCCAGCCCCCGCCGCAGCTCCGCGCCCGCCCACCTCACCGAGACCGTCGCGCTGACCGACTCCGAGCGCCAACCCTGCGAAGTCTGGACCCGCGTCATGGGCTACCACCGGCCCGTCTCCTCGTTCAACGCCGGCAAACAGTCCGAGCACGCCGAACGCCGCTTCTTCCGCGCCTAACTCGTTTCGCTAGGCCGCGTCGCCACCCGGGCTAAACCCGGATTCCGCGATTGGATCGGCGGAGTATCGCACAAGCGGTTGATTCGGCCGTTCGTTTAGGAGTCCCCGGCCTGCACTCGGAGAGTGCTGGCCGGTGGTTCCGCGACGAGAGGAAGTTCAGCAGGTTGGGAGAGACGACCCGAGACAATCACGGTTTCCCTGCTTAACCTGGTCCGGGGAGCGCACTCGTCTCGGGTGCCGCCTTGGGCGTCCCCGCCCAAGGCCCTCCGCCGCTCATGCCGCCCACCCCCTTCCCAAACGCGAGTCCGCAGCCCGCCACCACCACCGACCTCGTCCGCGTCGGCGGCCTCGAGCGCTTCTCCCTGGTCGACTGGCCCGGACGCCTGGCCGCCACTGTCTTCCTCCAGGGCTGCGGCTGGCGCTGCCCCTACTGCCACAACCCCGGGCTCCTCAACTTCACCCCCTCACCTGACGCCCCCTCCTGGTCCGCCGTCCTTGAGTTCCTCGGCCGCCGCCGCGGTCTGCTCGACGCCGTCGTCTTCAGCGGCGGCGAACCCACCCTGCAAACCGGCCTGCCCGACGCCATCCGCGCCGTGCGAGAACTCGGCTTCCGCATCGGCCTGCACACCGGAGGCCCGCTCCCCGACCGCATCGCCAGACTCCTGCCTCTGGTCGATTGGGTCGGCTTCGATTACAAGGCACCGTTTGAAAACTACGCCGCCGTGACCGGTCGTCCCGCCGGCGACGCCGCCGCGACCAGCCTCCGCCTTTTGCTCGCCTCCGGTGTCGCCCACGAGATCCGCACCACCTGGCATCCTGCGCTCCTCCCGGACGATGCCCTCGCCCGCATGGCCGACACCCTCGCGGCCCTCGGCGTCCGCCGCTGGACCCTCCAGCGCTTCCGCGCCCAAGGCTGCGCCGAGCCCGCACTTTGCGCCGCGCCAACCGAGTTCGCGGAACCTCTCCACTCCCTGACTGCACGCCTGGCCGGAATCGAAGAACTATCGGTAACCGTCCGCTAGTTTTACGAGGCCCGTGGCCACGGCTCGCTGCTCCGACCCGCCAGCAATTACAATTACTAATAGATAATATAAAAGGTTTGCCGTCACTCGGGTCGAGCCTACCCCGGAAAGGGCATACGCCCTCCCATGCACCTTAACGCCTTCCTGCGACGACTAACCACCACCCTTGTGCTGTCGTGCTTCCTGCTCGGCACCGCTTTCGCCGCCATCGGCTTCACCCCTTTGGGCGACTTGCCGGGCGGCTCCTTCTCCAGCACCGCTGCCGCCATCTCGGCCGATGGCACCACGGTCGTGGGCAAGTCCAGCAGCGCCAACGCTAGCTCCGAAGCCTTTCGCTGGACTTCCACCACCGGCATCGTCGCCCTCGGCGATTTGATCGGCGGCTCCTTCAACAGCGAGGCCCGGGCGGTAAATGCCGACGGCACCGTGGTGGTCGGCTTGGGCAGCGCCGCCTCCGGCTTCAACGGCGCCTGGCGCTGGTCCGCCTCCGGCGGCTTGACCGCGCTGCCGGATCTGGCCGGCGGCACCGAAAATGGACACGCCGTCGGCGTCTCCAACGACGGCCAGGTCATCGCGGGCAACGGAACCAACGCCAACAACCGCTTCGAAGCCACGCTCTGGTCCGGCTCCGCCGCTCCCGTCGGCCTGGGCTTTTTTAACGGCGGCACCCTGAGCGAGGCCCTCGGCCTCTCCGGCAACGGCCAGGTCGTGGTCGGCCGCGCCACCCGCGCCAATGGCTTCACCGCCGCCTTCCGCCGGACCGCCACCGGCGGCCTGGAGGACCTCGGTTACCTGCCCGGTGGCGACAGCTCCTACGCCACCGCCGCCAGTAACGACGGCTCCGTGGTGGTCGGCCGCAGCTTCATCGCCAACTTCGGCCGGCGCGCCTTCCGCTGGACCGCCGCCACCGGCCTCGTCGACCTCGGCGTCCTCGGTCCCACCGGCACCACCAGCGAGGCCCTCGCCTGCTCCGCCGACGGCTCGGTCATCGTCGGCTACGCCGAGGGCGGCCCCTCCGGCGACTCCGCCTTCATCTGGGACGCCACCCACGGGATGCGTGGACTAAAGACCCTCGTCCAAGCCGGCGGCCAAGCCCGTCGCTGGACCCAGTTCACCATGGCCACCGGCATCTCCGCCGATGGCAAAAGAATCGCCGGCTACGGCATCAACGGCGATGGCCAGACCGAGGCCTTCCTCATCGACCTCGACGCCCCGCCGCCTCCCCCGCCCCCCACTCCCACCGCCGGTCTGGTCTGGACCGAAGACCGTCCCCAAACCCGCCCCTCCTACGCCAACGCCGTTCTCCGCCTCGGTTACGACAATGGCGTCGTCATCTCCGACATCGGCACCCAGACCGAGGCCCAAAACGGCAGTTGGGGCCAGGTCGAATACGCCGACGGTCGCATCCTCGTGGCCTCCTCCGCCGCCGCCAATACCGGCACGCGGGTCCACGATGCCCGCTACGCGCCGATCCTCGTTACCAACCTCCAAGCCTACGACCTCGACGCCACCCCGGGCTACCTCTGGTTCTCCACCGGCTCCGGCCAGACCGTCCAGCGCTCCTACTCCACCAGCTTCTCCACCGCTGCCACCGCCGCCGCCGGCGACCGCAACTACATCGGCTCCTTTAGCTCTAACGTCGCGCGCAGCTCCGAAGCCGTGCAAGCGATCGGAAACCAAGTCTACTTCAGCAGCCAATCGGCCACCCCCCCCGGCTTCTACAAGCTGACCCTGACCGAAGTGGGCTTTCCCACTCCCGAGCCCGTCTTCACCCAAACCGGCCTCGCCATCCTCGACTTCGAAATCGTCGGCAACCACATCTACTTCGGCGACACCGCCTCCAATACCATCCGCCGCGTTAACCTCGACGGCACCGGCCTCGTCACCCTCGTGGCCGACGCCCAGTTCCCCAACTCCATCGAGGTCACGGCCGACGCCATCTACTGGACCGAACTCAACGCCAAACGCATCCGCCGCTCCGCCCTCGACGGCTCCAACGTCACCACCCTCTACGAACTCGACCACGCCCCGCGCGGCGTCGCCGTGGTGCCCCTCTCGCTCATCAACGGCCCCGCCCCGCAGGCCGTCACCTTCAGCGGCGTCACCGCCAATTTCTCCGGCGCGATCAACGTCCCCCAAACCCTCACCCTCACCACCACCTCCGGACTTCCCGCCGTGCTGGAGGTCGTGTCCGGTCCCGCCACCACCGCCGGCAATCAGGTCACCTTCACCGGCACCGGCACCGTCGTGCTCCGCGCCGTCCAACCCGGCAACGACGTCTACGCCCCGGCCGAACACCGGCTCACCATCAACTCCCGCCCGCGCCAGGCTCAGACCCTCACCTTTAACCCGGCGGCCTCCGTCGCCTACACCGGCTCCCCCACCCCGCTTAACCTCACCGCCACCGCCAGCTCCGGCCTGACCGTCACCTTCTCGGTCGTTTCCGGCCCGGCCACCCGCGACAACACCACCGGCGTCATCAGCGTCACGGGACCCGGCGAGGTCGTGATCCGCGCTTCACAATCGGGCAACACCACGTTCGCCAACGCGTTTGTCGACCGCACCATCACCGTCACCGACGCCAACGCCCCGCAGCCCCAAACCATCGACTTCACCCCGCCGCTCGCCCTCGACGTCGGCTCCGCCGCCGCCACCCTGAGCGCCACCGCTTCGTCCGGCCTCGCGCCGACCATCACCTTGGTCTCCACCTACCCGGCCGGCGCCGCCACCTTGAGCGGCGCTCGCCTGACCGCCGTCTCCCCCGGTTTTGCGGTGGTGCGCGCCGCCCAGGCGGGTGGCGTCCGCGCCGGCGTCACCTACTCGGCCGCCGAACCAGTCGACCGCGTCGTCGCCCTTCAACCTTCCGCCCGCCGGGAAACGGATATCCACGGCGCCTGGCTGCCGTCCGGTCCGGACCAGGACTTTACCTTCACCGTCGTCTTCGCCGCCGACGGTTCCTATTACCACGCGGAGGCGGGCCAGGCCGACGACACCGGCCAGCCCGGCATCGAAACCGGCTCCTACAGCTACACCGTCGTCGGCTCCATGCTGGTGCCCGTTCCAGAGTTCGACCAAAACGGCGAATGGGGCCTCTCCCACCTCCAAGGCGTGCTCCAGGTCATCGTCAACGGCGACACCTTGCTCGGCCACGAAGGCGGCGAGTTCTTTACCTTGCGCCGCGTCACCTCCAACAGCATCCCCCTCGCCGGCGCCTGGCGCGCCCCGATCGGCGATGACGAAGCCGTGCTCGTCTTCACTCCAGACGGCGGCTATCTGCACCTCGAAACCGCCCCCGCCGACGATGCCGGCCAGCCTGGTTTCGAAATCGGCGACTACTCCTGGACCGCCTCCTCGGGCGCACTCTCCGCCACTCCGTCGCTCGACCTCAACGGCGAATGGGGCCTCTCCCACTCGGCATCCAACCTGACGCTGAGCGTCGCCGGCAACACCCTCACCATCCGTGAAAACGGCGCCACCGTGGCCACCGCCACCCGGCTCGGCGATTCCGCCTCCACCGCCACGCTCAAACCGCAGACCATCACCTTCAACCCGCCCGCCTCCCGCGCCTACGGCTCCGCCCCGCTCCTGCTCAGCGCCACCGCCTCGTCCAAACTGCCTGTCTCACTCGAAGTGGTCTCCGGCCCGGCCGAACTCGGCGACGATAACCGCTCCCTTACCTTCCTCGGTGCCGGCCCGGTCGTGCTGCGCGCCACCCAGGAGGGCGACTCGTCCTTCGCCGCCGCCGCCCCGGTCTCCAAAACCATCACCGTGACCAAGGCCGCCCAGCGCCTCACCTTCACCCAACCGCCCCCCGCCACCTACGGAGACTCGCCGCTGGAACTCGTCGCCTCCTCCGACGCCGACCTGCCCGTCGTCTTTCAGATCGCCACCAGCACCCCGGCCAACATCGCCCGCCTCGACGCCGAATCCGGCCTCCTTACCCTGCTCGGCGCCGGTAAAGTCACCCTGCGGGCCACCCAGCCCGGCGACGACAATTACGCCGCCGCCGCCGCCGTCACGCGCGTGCTCGAAATCCGCAAAAAGACCCTGCTCGTCACCGGCTCCGCCACCCCCTCCATCCGCTTGGTCGGCGAAAACAACCCGACCCTTTCCGCCTCCTATCAGGGCTTCGTCGGCGACGACGACGCCGCCGATCTGGACCGCCCACCCACCCTCGTCCTCCGCGCCGTGAAAACCAGCCCGGCCGGCACCTACCCCATCACCGTTTCCGGCGGCCTGGACAACAACTACACGTTCGCCGCCGCCAGCCCGGCCGGCGCCCTCACCGTCGTCGGCTTCGCCGGCACCTACGAAACCCTCCTCCTCGATGGCGACAACCTCCCGGCCGGCCGCCTCACCCTCACCCTGCCCAACAACGCCCTCACCTACTCGGGCACCCTTCGTCTCGCCCGCGAGACCCGGGACACCGTGGTGACCAGCGCCTCTAAAAGCACCGGCACCACCCCCTTCGCCCGCGCCACCTCCGGCGGCGTATCCGCCGTCTGGACACGCTCCACCGCCGGAGCCGACGCCCTCCGCCTCGACCTGACCCTCGCCGCCGACGGCACCCTCGCCGGCGAGGTGGTGCGGAATGGCGAACCCTTCGCCACCCTCGCCCACGGCCGCCTCGTCCACGTCTTCGCCCGCACCCAATCCGCCGCTTGGGAGGGCACCCACACCCTCGCCCTGCACGGCCCCTACGTCCTGCGCGACGCGGATGTGGGCGACATTCCCCAAGGCTCCGGCCACGCCGTCGCCACCATCGCCAAGGCCACCGGCCTGCTCAACCTGTCCGGCAAACTCGCCGACGGCACCCTGCTCACCGGCAGCTTCCGACCCCGCCTGCGCACCCTCGACGACCAAGCGGACGAAGTGGACTACCTGATCTGGACCACCCCCTACGGCGCCCGCGCCGAATCCTACCTCGCCGGCCAGCTCGCCCTCGTGCCTCACCCCGAGCCCGAGCGCTTCGGCACCGCCCGCCGTCGCTCCGCCCCCGAAGCCTTCCTCACCTGGCGCAAACGCGGCCTTAACACCGACAAGTCCTACCGCCTCGGCTTCGGGCCTCTCGGGGTCGCCGCCGAGCTCGACCCGTGGCTGCCCACCCTCGCCGCCCGCGCCGCCCGCGGCACCACCCCCGCCATCGCCGCCGTCACCCTGCCCCAACGCCTGGGCCTCGCCACCACCAACACCCAGACCGCGCCGCTCGGCCTCTCCCTCGACCAAGAAGCCGTCTACCTCGGCCAGACCCAGCAAAACCTGCCCTTCGCCGCCACCCTGGCCGCCCTGGTGTCCCCCACCCCGGCCACCGCGCTCACCGGGCTGCAACCCTCGGCCAACTCCACCAAGTGGAAACTCACCGCCCTGAGCGTCGCCAACGGCTCGTTTGCCGGCACCTTTGAACTGAACGACCTGGCCAGCTCGACCGCCACCCGCCCCACCAGACGCACCGTCGCCTTCAGCGGCACCCTGCGCCAGGCTCCGCTTGCCGAAAAAGGCGCCTTGATCGGCACCGGACACTACCTGCTCAACGCCCTCCCGGGAGCGCCCAGCACCGAGCAGCTCTCCGGCGAAATCCGGTTCTACTCCACCCAACCCGATTCCCTGCCCTGAGCCGCGTCCGTAAAACCTGCGCACAAACCGCTCGACAGCCCCACCCCGACCGCCAACCTATCTGCCTGCGACGCCCGTTAGGCGACGCGCGCTCCGTGTTCCTGTAGCACAATGGATAGTGTATCGGTCTCCGAAGCCGATGATCCGGGTTCGAGCCCCGGCGGGAACACCAGCGTTGCGCCGATGCGCTCGCGCAAATTGCCCAGCCTACCCGAGGCGCGACTCGAGCGGATGAACCGTGAAGTCCCGTTTTTCGGGACGCGAAGAGAGGCGATTCTATCGCCGGGATGAAGACCCGTGGGTATGGCTCACTACCGGCTAGGCGTAAAACCGCCACCTTGGTCGGTGGCGTAAATGCGACCGGTGCGAGGATCGCGGTAAACGTGCAGATTGGCCCCGGGTTTGTAATGGTGAGAAAAACCTGCGCGTTGATCCGGTCGCGGCATCCATGCCGGAGCCTCGGTGAAATCGGGAGAGGGTGCATCAGGCGTGCCCGGGACGAGTTCGAACGGATTCTCCTTAAACAACCAGTCGGCGAAAGCCTGGCCCGGTTCGACCACGATAAACCACTGCCACTGCTCCACGCCATCGTGCTCGTCGGCGAGTCGGTGCCGGCGCTCGGCGTGAAGGATGCGATCTTCCGGCGCGGCGCGGCGCCAAAAGGCCCGTTGAAAGACCTCGGCTTGATCGAGCTGCAACTTAAGCCGGACGTCATCGGTGCCCGCCACCCAGGCGGCCGGCTGCGTCGCCTGGACCTCCGGAGGCGACGCAGGAGCCCCGGACCCGCGCGAGGCCGCCCACCACGCAACAGCCCCGGAAACAACCAAACCCGCACCCAGGATGATCCACGTCTTCATGGCTCAGTTGCTCAGTTTTCCGGCGATAAGACGAGCTCGCGGCTCACAAAATCCATCGAGCGCCGCCACCTCTTTAACCCTTCCCGCTCTTTACGGTTCGGGAAAAACCTTCGGGAGCGGGCACGCACGATCCCTCCAGCCACCGTCCCCGCGCGTAGAGGTCACCCTTGGCGGAAAACGTGATCCGCCTAAGGGAAGATGCAGCACTCAGGATTGAGTCCGGGAACATTCACCGAGCCGTCGGCCGACTCTCCAACTGCAAGCACCTTTTGAAAGGTGGATATTGGCGTCCCCACGGGGATTCGAAACGCAGCAACGGCCGGAAGCTAAGTAGCTAATAAACTCGTAATTATTTAATCATT
>CAYNUW010000083.1:0-10649 GCA_964400455.1 uncultured Akkermansia sp.
CCACCGTGACGACCAACGCCGGTGACGTCCTTTGGGCCGACGCGAAGGCCCAGGCGGCCGCCGAGCAGGCTGCCTGGCCCTACGCCTGGCTCGACAACGCCGATCACCCCGGTCCGGCCGGACGGGGCAGAGTGACCGGCCGGTTTGTCATCACCGATCCGCTCAAGCCTTCCGTCAACGCCACGGGCGCCTGGATTGGGCTCGCCGCGCCCGAGGCCGTGGCCGGCCACTGGCAGCAACAGTCCAAGGGTTACCAATACTGGTCGAGGGTGGACTCCGCCGGCGAATTCACCATTCGCGGCGTCCGTCCCGGCACCTACACGCTCTATGCCTTCAACAACGGGGTGGTCGGCGAGTATTCCAGGACCGACGTAGTCATCACCGCCGCCGGTATCACGAATCTTGATACGCTCACTTGGACGATTGTCCATCCGGGCGCGAGCATCGCCTGGGAGATCGGCACGCCCGACCGCACCGCCGCCGAGTTCCGCCACGGCAACGAGTATTTCAAGCCCTACCTGTGGGAGATTTTTCCCGCCCAGCTTCCGAATCCGCTCGTCTACACCATCGGCGTGAGCGATCCGGCCACGGACTGGAACTACGCCCACACCGCCTATCCGGCCACTGACGCGAACGGCGTGACGACGCTCGGCGAATGGAAGTGGCGCGTGGACTTCCAGCTCGCCGCGGTGCCCTCGGCGGGCGAGGCGACCCTCACCGTGGCCTTTGCCGGTTCCCACTACTCCCGACACTTTCTTTTCATCAACGAGGAGGCCGCCCCCATCGCGCGTCTGAGTCCTCGATTCGGCGGCGGGAACGCCGTGTTCCGCCAAGGCATCCACACGAAATATTCCCTCGTGGATATAAAGATTCCGGTCTCGAAACTGCGGGTCGGCGCAAATTCGTTCACCTTTAGCGCAAGTGCCACCGACAGCATCGGCAACCACGTGATGTATGACTACATCCGGCTGGAACTGCCGGCCTTCCCGCCGCCGCCGCCCTCCTCCGGTCGCACGCTCATCTGGAAGGGTGGGGCAACCGCCGCCGCCAATACCTGGGACGCGGGCACCACGCACAGTTTTGCCGCCGGCGGGGACGCCACCTCCTTTGTGGTAGGCGACGCCGTCGTCTTCGATTCCACCGGATCGAACGCCACCGCGGTGACGCTCACCGGCACGCTGGAAGCCAACTCCGTCACCGTCGACGCGACCAAGAGCTATACCTTCTCTGGAACGGGTGAGCTGACC
Source organism: uncultured Akkermansia sp. (assembly GCA_964400455.1). Taxonomy (GTDB): domain Bacteria; phylum Verrucomicrobiota; class Verrucomicrobiia; order Opitutales; family Opitutaceae; genus IMCC26134_A. The sequence goes on from CAYNUW010000083.1 coordinate 1,248, forward strand.
GGTCGCGCGGGGCTGACCAAGTCCGGCTCGGGCCGGCTGACCCTTTCCTCGTCCAACACCTACTCCGGCCCTACCGTGGTCAACGGGGGCACGCTCGGCTTCGGCAACGACGCCGCCAACGCCACCGCACTCGGCACGAGTGCGGTGACGTTGAACGGGGGCACGCTCGCGATGTTCTACAGCAGCACAGGTGTCAGCGTCACGGCGCCATGGAACATCGATGTGCCCGCCGGCGCCACCGCCGCCTTCGCGCCCGCCTGGCGCTCGGTCCTGAGCGGCAAGCTCACCGGCGGCGGCACGCTCAATTACACCCTGCCCAACGGCTCCTTGCGCGCCGGCATTTTTGGCGACTGGACGGGCTTCACCGGCCGCGTAAACGCCATCACCTCCGGCACCGCCGACTTTCGCATGGCCCTCGACTATTCGTGGGCGGGGATGCCGAATGGCGGGCTCCACCTGGGTCCCGGCGTGACCGCCTATTACGCGGGAAACCTCAACCCGGGCGCCGGCACGACAGTCTCCTTCGGCGAACTCTCCGGCGCGGCTTCCGCCACGCTCAGGGGCGGGGCGATCGGCGGGCGGCAGATAACCTACCGTGTCGGCGGTCTAAACACAGATGCCACCTTCGCCGGCGCCTTGGCGGAGCAGACCAACGGGCTGACGAATCTCGTCAAAACCGGCTCCGGCGTGTGGACGCTTTCCGGCGCCGGTGTCCTGGCCGGCACCGCCCGGGTGGAGGACGGCACCCTGCTTGTCGCCGCTTCACTCACCCTGGGCGCCGCGGCAGTGGTCGATGTTGTTTCGGGTGGCACTTTGCAGCTGGGCGGCACACTCGCCGCCGCCACCGTGCAGATCGCGGACGGGGGCACTTATGTTGGCGCCGGCACCTTGAACGCCGCACTGGTCAACAATGGGCAGGTGCTCTGCGCCGGCGGCACACTCAGGGTGAACGGGGCCGTGACCAATAATGGCAACATGCGCCTCACGGGCGGCGCCCTTCTCGCGGTCTCGGGCGGGTTCATCAACAACGGCGTGCTTGATCTCATCGATGCGGACCCTGCCCTGCCCGCAGGCTTTGTTAACAACGCGATCGTTCTCACGTCCCGCGCCCCTGCCACCCTCGTCTGGGCGGGTGACGCCGATCCCCGGTGGGACAGCCAGCAATCGCTGAACTGGCTGAACGGCGCGTCTCCCGATGTCTTCCGCGCCGGTGATATGTTGATTTTTGACGACACCGCGACTGAGCGGGGCATCGAGCTGGTCGGCGCGCTCGCCCCCGCCTCCGTAACCGTGAACACGGCCGGGACCTTCACTTTTGGCGGCACTGGCTCGATTGCGGGGGGCGCCTCGCTCACCAAGACGGGCCCGGGACTGCTCTCCCTCGCCACCGCTCATCCGCTCAGCGGCTTAGTGTCGATAAACGCGGGCACCTTGCAGCTCGGCCTCGGGGCTGCGTTCCCTTCGGCGGCGGGCTTTGCCGTCGGGGCGGGCGCGACCTTGGATGCGGGTGGTTTGGCGGGCGGATTTGTGGTGGCGAACGGTCAGACCCTCGGCGGTGCGGGCACCGTGGCTGGCGGGACGACGGTGCTGGGCATGCTTGCTCCCGGCGACGCCGGGCCGGGCACGCTGGCTTTTACGGGCGATCTCACGCTCAGGGCCGGGGCGGCGACGGTTTTTGAACTCGGCACGGTCTCAGACCGTGTGACGGTGGGCGGAGAACTTGACCTCGGCGGGAGCCTGACGGTGGTACCACGTATGGGCTTCGGCCCGGGCACCTACACCTTGTTCACAAGCAGGGGCGGAGTGCGGCTTGCGGCGGGTGGCGTGGTTTTGCCCAGTCCACCGGCCGGTTACACGCTGTCGATCAGCGCGACGCCGCAGGGAAGTGTCAACTTGGTGGTGGCCCTCGCCGCCACTCCCTATGCGCAGTGGCAGACCCAGTGGTTTGGCGCGTCTCCGGGGCCGACGGCTGCGATCGGTGCGGACCCCGATGGCGACGGTGAGAACAACCTGTTTGAATTCGCCACCGGCCAGTCGCCGTTGGCGACGACGAGGGCGGCGCCGACGCTGACCATGGCGACCGGGGGTGCGTCCTTGGATTTCACCTACAGCCGGGGATTGGCGGCGCAGGCGGCCGGTTATGGTTTTACAGTGGAGCGTAGTGACACGCTGGCGTTGGATTCGTGGTCGGCGGTGGTCGCGGGTGAAACCGTGCTGAGCGCGGACCACCTGCGTCAAAGCGTCCGCGTGGCGCTGCCGCTGGACCCCGGGCAGAGGCGTTTTTTCCGCCTCCGCGTTACTGCTCCAACACCGTGAGGCGGGCGATTAAGCGGAAGCCGGGATGACCTAGATCCATTAACTCAAAGCCAAGGTGAGGGTCGTGTCGGTGGGGAGTTGGCCGGGCAGGGCGGCGGTGCCAAGGCTCTGGATGGTGAGTCGGGTGGCGTTGAGGGGGCCGGCCAGGACGCGAAGGGTGGCGGTGTTTCCGGCCAGGGTGATGTCGCCCCAGGCGGATCCGGTGCTCCAGAAGTGGCGGCCAGGTCGGGGGCCGAAGGTGAGCACGCCCTCCACGGCGGAGTAGTGAAAGCCGGTCCAGGCGAGAAGCACGTTCCAAGCGGCGAGGGCGCGGCCGTAGTGGTGGCCGCATTCCGGTTCGCTGAAAGGGTTGCGGCGACGGCCGTCGTGACGCGCTCGGATCGCGGTGACGATGCGCAGGCCGTCGTCCGTCATGTTCTCTTGGATACACGAAACGGCGGCGGTGTATTCGAAGCCGGTCATGACCTCGGCGAAATACGGGAAGGGCACGCGGAGGCGGCCGCGCGGCCAGGACGCCATGACCAGGCCGGACTCGTCGCCCAGGGCGTAGGAGCGCATGGGGTTGAAGTGGTCGGCAAAGCCGTTGCGCCAGTTGTGCTCCACCACGGTGACGATGGTGCGGCGGAGGTGGCCGGGGTTGGCGAGGGGGCCGAGGCCGGCGAGGGTGGCGGCGGTTTGGCCGACGAGTTGATCGACCAGGCAACCGGGCCCGAGCTGGAAGGGAGGAAACTCCTGCGCTTCGGGCGCGAGGCGATCGGCGAGGACGTGGGTTGCGGGATGGACGACGTGGTGCTCGTAATAGTCGCCGTTAAAAAGGTGCGCGTCCATCCATGCGGAACCGCGGGCGCCGAGGGCGTCGCATTTCGCGGCGAAGGAGACGTCGCCCATGGCGCGGGCGAGCGCGGCGCCGGCGCGCAGGGCGGCGAGATACCAGAAGCCCATCTGCGGGTTCGGTCCGTGGTAGTTCACGTCCATGGTGTTGTGCTGGGAGCCTTCCATTACGCCGTCCTGGTCGGCGTCCCAGCCGCCGGGGGTCCAAGCGTAGGCGAGTGACGCGCGCACGCGGGCCCAGTGTTTTTCAAGGAAGTCGCGGTCGCCGGAAAGCTGCCAGTCGCGATAGAATTTTACAATGCAGCCCATCTGACCGTCGGCGGCGGTGTCGGGGTGGGCGCGGGCGTGGGTGGCGAGGGGGAGGCCGACGCGGAAAGCCATGCGGCCGGTGTCGTCGGTGGCGTGGGCGAACTCGGTGTCGCGCATATCGCGGGCGAGTTCGCCGAAAAGGTGGGCGGTGGCCTGTTCGTAGTTCCATACGTGGGTGCAGTTGCCGTAGCAGGAGCCGTTGGCGTCCATGACGCCCTCCCAGGCGAAGAATTTACCGGCGGCGTCCCGGAAAACGGTCTGGGAGCGAAGGGTGGAGAGGTTAAACAGGGCTGCTTCCTTAAGCGCTGCGGGCGCGTCGGCGGCGAGGAAAGTTTCGACGAAGCGCAGCGTGGCGGCCTCCAAGGCGGGCAGACGCGGGACGAGGGCCTGCGCGGCGCTCCAAGCATTGGAGTGAAGAGTGGCGTAGTGGTTCCCTATGGAGTGTTTGCCGTGGCCGAACTGGTAAATGCGCCAGGAGCGGCGATGAGGGAAATGCCAAACGAAGGTGAAGGTGAAGGCGCAGGATTCGCCTGGAGCGAGCTCGTTGCGAACGCAGAGGGCGGCGAGAGGATCGGCCTCGCCGGAGGGCGGACGCGGGTCAAGGCGGCCGTCGGCGGTGAAATCGTCCCAAAGATCAAGGACGGAACCCGACCAAGCGAGCGGGGCGCCGTGTTCGCGATGGGAAACGGAGGATGCGGGGGCGTCGGTGACGAGGGCGAGCGAACCGGCGCCGGGGTGGCCGGCGGGCACGCCGTCGGAGGTGAGGAAGAGGCCGCGTAAGGACGGAGCGGATACGAAGGTATTGCAGTTGGCGGCGGCGCCTAGCGGGTGCCGTTCTCCCTTCCAGTCGGGCGCGGCGAGCTCGGAGCCGTCGCGGCCGATGAAATTGCGCAAGGCGCCCATGACTGAGACGGCGAGCGGGCGGGAGGAGCGGTTGGTGACGACGTAGGCGAGGGCGGCGAGCGGGAGGGAGGAGGCCTCGAGATCGCCGGGGACTAAGGGGTTAAAGGCCTGGAGGCGGACGGCGACGGGGGAGGCGGGATCGTCGAGGGTGACCTGGCCGAACGGGTAGGCGGCGTCGAAGGCGGCGGAGGCGAAGCGCGGCAGGCCGTGGTGGTCGACCGGGCGACCCTCGAAGTGGTGGTATTCGGTCTCGTCGAGCGGGCCGAGGAGTGCGCGGGTGAAGGGATCGGGGGCGTCCGGTAAGGCGGGGTTTACTGGGCGGGCGTGCAGGGCGAAGAACGGCGCGTCATTGCCGGGGAGGACGGTGGAGTAGCCCTTGGCCGGCCGGTTCATGATTTCCCAGTCGCGGAGTTCGCCGCGACCGCCGAGGGAGACGGTGCCGGTGCCGATGCCGCCGAGCGGAAGGGCGACGCGAAGGAGGTGGTCACCGTCGTAATGGCGGAGCGAAGGCCAGGGGCGAGGCGACCAGGGTGGGGTGGCGGCAGGGGAATTCATTGGGCGAAAACACGGAGGGTGACGGGACCGAGAAGGCCCGAGGGAAGCGGCGGCGCGTTGCCGGGGACCCGGTCCGGCTCGGTGAGGCGGGTGAGGCGGGACTCGGCGGGTAGGGTGGCGTCGTGGTGCAGGCGGTTGAACCACGGGGTGGTGACGCGGAGCTCTAGGGAGTTGGGGCCGGGACGCAGGGCGGACTCGACCGCGACGCGCCAGGGGGCGCACCAGACAAGGCCGAGGTCTTGGCCGTTGAGGGTGACGCGGGCCTGGCCGTGGAGTTCACCGAGATCGATAAAAACGGGGCCGACGGGCGCGGCGGCGGGGGCATCAAAGGTCAGGCGGTAGGTGGCGGGGCCAGCGTAGGTGCGGATGGCGGCGTTGGAGTGGCGGGTCCAGTCGAGCAAGTTGGCGAACTCAACCTGTCCGGGGCCACCGAAGCAGGGGGAGAACTCGACCGACCACGGGCCCTTGAGCGTAGCGAGCGCGCTGGTGGCGGGGAAGTTGACCGATGGGCCGGTGGAAGGAGGTGACGCGGTGCGGGGGAATACGATCAAGCCGGACTGGCGTGGGGCGAGCTTGATAGGGATGCGGGTGCCGGCGGGTGTGGATTGGTGTTCGGGTAGCGCGACTCGGGTGGCGGCGACGGGGTCCCAGAATTCGGGGGCGCCGGGGGCGTCGCGGAAAACGGGGGCGGCGGCGAGGTCGGAGTCGGATTGGTTGGAGACGTAGTAGACATCGCCGCTGGCGTCGGTGCGGTGGGTCCAGAGCAGATCGGGCGGCGAATCGGCGACATCGGGCGCGAGGGCGAGGGCGGCGAGGGCCGGGGCGAGGTCGGGTCCTTGGAAAACGTGGCCGGCGCCGAAGCGACGGTGGGCGAAGACACCCGGGGCGGCGGGGGCCGGCCAGAGTTCGGCGGCGAGGGCGCGGACGCGTGCGTCGGCGGCGGGTTGGCCGGCGAGGCTGGGGGAGCGGGCGGGCGGCGGGCCGAAAAGGGCGGCGCCGGCGCCGACGAGGTCGCGCAGGCGCTCAAGCGTCTCGGGGCGCATCGTGTCTTGGGGCGGCAGAACGAGCAGGCGTGGGCGGGAGCCGCCGGGGAAGAGGAGGCGGCCGTCGGCGACGGTGGCGCGGTGGAGGAGGGCGTCGGCGTTGACGAAGTCGTAGTCGTAGCCGGCCGGCGGGGCAGGTAGGAGCGGGCCGGTCATGCGCGGGGTGTCTTCGCCGATGAAGTAGGCAAGGTCGGCGGCGGGGCGGCCGGCCTGGAGGACGCCGTGGACGCGGCGGAGGGAGTCGATCCACGGAGCGAGGTCAGCGAACCAGGTGTTGTGCCGGTTGAACTCGGTGCCGAACCAGGTGTTCACGCCAGGGGGGCGTTCGTCGGGCTGGTGGATGTAAACGTGGAGGACAAAATGGTTGATGCCCTCGGCGGCGGCGCGGTCGCCGCGGGCTTTGAGGTCCCAGAGCGTGTTGCGAAAGGCGTTGCGACCGGCGGTGAAGGCCTCGGCGGACACGCGGGGCAGTCCATAGATGTGGGCGGCGGAGGCTGCGGCGCGCAGCTCGATGCCGGTCATGCGTCCGTCGGCCCAGAACTCGCCGCCAAGCTCGTCGGTTTGGCCGCCGTAGAGGAGGAACTCGGAGGGGAAGCCCCAGTGGCCGTAGTTTTCGAGCCAGAGGGTGAGGTCGTGGCGGGCCGTCGCGGCACGGAGGCCGCCGACGTATTCGGTGGCGACGAGATCGGCGACGAGGCGGCGGAGATCCCAGAGGAAACGGTCGCTGGAGACGGCGTCGCCGACCTGGCGGCCGGCGAGCACGGGCAGCCAAGGGAGCGGGTCGTAGCCGTAGCGGGAAGTGAAGGTGGCGGCGAAGCCATCCGTCCAGTTGCAGGAGCCGGTCTCGTAACTGTCGGCGATGACGCGGTGGAGCGAGGAGCGATCGGCGGCGGGCAGACGGGCGAGGAGTTTGCCGGCGTAGGCCTCGAAGTGGGCGGATACGTGGGTGCGGTTGAGTTTATCGACTTCGAGACCGCGCGCCTCGGGCGAGGCGGGGCCGTTCTCAACTCCGGTGGGGGTCATGCCGAAGCGCTGGATGATCCAGTCGCCGGGCGGCACGTCCCACGCGAGGGAACCGTCGGGAGCGAGGCGGGAGGTGAGGTTGACGACCGACGCGGGAGAGACGGCCGCAGCGGCATACTCGGCGGCGGCGCTGTCCGGCCAGGAGTAGGCGTTCCACGGCGGGAGGGCGCCCTCGAAAAGTTTGGAGAGCTGTTTCTCGGGGGCTCGCTCGACGCGCGCGGCGGCGGAGAGCTCGATTTCGACGAGGGCGGGGGAAGTGGCTCCGCGTGGCAGGCGGTTTTGGCCGACGAGGCGGAAACAGCGACCGGTGACGGCGGGGAACGAAAGGACCACGGGGGCGAAGGGCACGGGTCCGACCTGGGTGCGGGCATCGCGGCGCTCCGAGGTGAAGGTGCGCACCGACTGGAAGGGATCTCCCGGTGAGTTGGCCACGAGCAGTTCCCAATCGACCGCGTAGGGACGGGCGGCGGAGTGGACGATCAGGCTGCGGGCGGTAAACGGATCGCGGACGACAAAATCGAGACGGAAGGGTGCGGAGTTTTCGCCGCTGGCGGGGAGGGGCAGGGGCCATTCGCCATCGAGTCGATCGTCAGCGAGGACGGTCGCGTCGGAGGGAGGGTCTTCACCGAGCGAAAAGGTGACGACCGGGCGGCGGCGGGCGAGTGTGTCGGTGTCGCCGGCGGGGGCGGGGAAAGCGAGGGTGGCGACGTCTTGGAACGGCGTGGCGGGGACGGGCAGGACGCCGCGAAAGGTGACGGGGCCGGCGACGCGGGTTTTGGACCAGACGAGGTGGCGCATGGCCTGATCGGGGCGGACCCAAGGGCCGCCGGACTGGGACCAGCCGGGGCAGTTGAAGATGCCGACCTTGACGCCGAGGCGGGTGCCTTCGCGGATGGCGTGGTCAACGAGGGCCCACCACTCGGGCGTGAGGGCTTTGACGGGGCCGCGGGAGTTTTCATTTTGATCGACGTTGCCGATGAAGGCTTCGCCGATGCCGACGTCGCGCATGGCTTCAAGATCGCGGGTGATTCCGGAAGCGGAGATCTGGTCGCTGATCCAATACCAGTAGATGGAAGGTCGGGCCGATTCGGGCGGGGTGGTGAACGCGGTCGAGAAAACATCGGCGAGCGCGACGAAGCCAGCGGCGCAACCATAACAAACGGCGGCGATAAGCCGGAGAACGCGAAAGGGCCACGGGAGACTCATGGGGCCGTAGAAGGCGTGAAGACGTGGGAGGCGGACGGGGCGAGTGCGAGGTCGAAGGTGGTGTCGCGGTAGCGGACGCGGCAGGGTCGGCCCGTGGTGGACTTGATGGTGGCGCGGAGGAGTTGGCCGTCGCGCCAGTCCAGATCGACGATGAGTCCGCCGCGGGCTCGCAACCCTTTGACCGAGCCATGGGGCCAGGCGGAGGGTAGGGCGGGTAGGAGGTCGAGGATGCTCATATCGTCGGAGGTGCGTCGGTGGCTTTGGAGCAGCATCTCGGTGATGCCGGCGGCACCGCCGAAGTTTCCGTCGATCTGCATGGGCGGGTGGGCGCAGAAAAGGTTGGGGTAACTGCCGCCGCCGTGGCGCATGCTGGTGGTGCGGGGGCTGACGGGGTTGAGCAGATTCAGGAGCAGGGCGTGGGCGCGGTCGCCGTCGTGGAGGCGGGCCCAGAAGTTGACCTTCCAAGCGAGGCTCCAGCCGGTGCCGCCGTCGCCGCGACCTTCGAGGCTGAGGCGGGCGGCGCGGGCGAGATCGGGTGTTTCGTCGGGGGTGATGGCGCGGCCGGGGTGGAGGGCGAAGAGGTGGGAGACGTGGCGGTGGGCGGGGTCGTTTTCCTTGAACTCGCCGGCCCACTCCATGAGGCGGCCGTCGGAGCCTATGCCGGTGGCGCGGAGGCGGGCGCGGGCGGACGCGGCGCGGGTGGCGAGGTCGGCATCCTGGCCGACGAGTGCGGCGGCGGCGGCGAAACGGCCAAGGAAATCGTCGGCGATCTGCTGGTCCATCGACGGTCCCAGGCAGAAGGATGTCGCGGTGCCGTCGGGGGCGGTGAAGCGGTTTTCGGGGGAGTTGCTAGGGCCGGAAACGAGTTTTCCAGTGGCGGGGTCTTCGACGAGCCAGCCGAGGATAAATTCGGCGGCGCCGCGCAAGGCGGGCCAGTGAAGGCGGAGGAAGGCGGGATCGGGCGAGCCAGCGAAGTCGTGGTGTTCGAAGAGGTGTTGCGTGAGCCACGGGCCGCCCATCGGAAACAGGCCCCAGCTGGCGGAGGAGCCGGGGGAAGTGTAGCCCCAGACGTTGGTCATGGTGTGGACGGTCCAGCCGGGCGCGTCGTAGTGGACGCGGGCGGTGCGGGAGCCGGGCTCGACGAGGGTGTCGATGAAGTCGGCGAGGGGCTCGGCGCATTCGGCGAGGTTTGCCGTTTGGGCGAGCCAGTAGTTCA
>CAYNUW010000083.1:10659-12454 GCA_964400455.1 uncultured Akkermansia sp.
TTGGTGTGGTAGTCGCTCTGCCACGGTGGGCGCAGGTTATCGACCCACAAGCCCTGAAGGTTCGCGGGCAAGCCGCCGGGACGGGAGGAAGAGATGAGCAAGTATCGACCGAATTGAAAGTAGAGGGCGGTGAGGGCGGGGTCGGGCTGGCCGGCTTTGACGGCGGCGAGGCGCTCCGGGATGGGAAGCGAGGCGACAGGGGAAGTGCCAAGATCGAGGACGACGCGATCGAAGAGTTTGCGGTGGTCGGAGACTTGGTCGGCCTGGACACGAGGGAAGGGTTTGGAGAGGGCGGCGGCGAGGCGGGCGGCGGTGTCGGCCTCGGGATCGCGGCCTCGGAAATCGGTGCCTCCGTCGACGTAGAGGATGACGGAGTCGGCTTTTTCGATGCGGAGACCGGCGTCGGTGGCGGTGACGGTGCCACCGGTGGACACGGCGCGGAGGCGGGCGAGGAGGCGGAGACCGTCGGGTTCGGCGTTGCGGTTCAGGCGCACGCGCAAGGAGTGACCGTCGGTGCCCTCGGCGGCGAGGCGCGGGGTGTCGGTGCGGGTGGCGATGGTTTTGGCGTCGGCGACGGCCTCGGGCTCGCGCGGGCGGGAGAGGGCGGCGAGCAGGGAGAGGGCGCCCGGGCGGTCGGCGGCGAGGCGAACGACGAGGAGCTGGTCGGGCGCGCTGGCGAAGATCTCGCGGGTGAAGGTGGTGTCACCGATGCGATAGGAATCGCGCGCGGTGGCGGTGGCCAGGTCGAGCTCGCGGCGGTAGTCGGTGGCCTCGGCGGTGTGGGCGTCGAAGGCGAGATCGAGGAAGGCGAGGACCTGGTAGGAACCGAAGTAGCGCCGTTCGGTGAGGTCCCATTTGCAGACCAGGTTGCGGCTGATAAGGCTATGGGCGCGCGCGTAGTCGCCGGCGAGGAGCAGACGGCGGGCCTCGGGGAGGGCGGCGAGCGCGGCGGGGTTGTTGAAATCGTATGGAGCGCCGGACCACACGGTTTGCTCGCAGAGGGCGAGTTGGTCGCTCGCGACGGTGCCGGCAACGAGGGCGCCGAGGCGACCGTTGCCGACGGGTAGGCCGTTGGTGACGGAGGCCTCGCCGGGAGTGCGATACCAGAGGGTGTGCGGATCGGGCGTGGACGGCGTGGCGAAAAGAAGAGAAAAGGTGGCCAGGGCGGCGAGGCCTAGTCGGTAAAATCGGGCGAAGCGGCGGAGGAGCGGGGCGATGAACATTAGCGTTTGGCCGGGTAACGGGTGGCGGTGGTCTGGCGCGGAGGGGTGAGCGGGGCGAAGTCAAGTTTCACGTCCGGGCGGTGGTCGATTGGTTGGAAAACGTCGAAACCTGGGTCGCTGGCGTTTGGTCGAGCCTACGCCAAGACAAAGGACGGTGTCGTTGGCGGCGGGTTGAGTGTCCATTCTGCGGCCGAGGTCTTCCAGGGCCGGTGGGAAAAGAGGCGGGAGAAGCCTGTGAGCGGGAGAAGGGCGGGCAAATGGGTTAACCTAAACATTTGGTCAGGGGCTTACGGCTGGGCGGTGAGAGCGGCCGGGAAGGTGGGGTTTAAGCTTCGTTTAGGTGAGGAGTCGGGAGTAGGGCCGGCGATGGCCGATGCCGAGCTTAGCTTCGCCGGAGCAGGGGGCGCAGATGGGATAGCGGGTTTCTGGGAAAGGGTAGGTTGTCTGACAATAAAACAGTTATCGACCAGTTGGAAATCGGCAGAGCGAGTGGCGGACGCATCGATGCCACGGGTTGGCTGATCGGGTCGGCGGCGGGTGTGTTTTGCAGCCCTAGGCCAAAATTGTTGGAT
>CAYNUW010000084.1:0-12441 GCA_964400455.1 uncultured Akkermansia sp.
CGAAATGCGCTCGCCATTTCACCCCGCTGCTCAGCCGTCCAACTGCATGATCCCGGCTCAGGGGGTTAGGAACCGCTCGTCGCTATTCCTTACATCAAGCGCGCCACGGGCGACACATTCGCGGATCCGGGCGACGTGCGTCCTAGCGCAGGGTGGAAGCCGCTTTAACTAAATGCGTTTTTTTTATTAAGAGATTGTTAAGCATTAGAATGGGACTACTCCCATACTTAAATCTTGAGATATGGGTGGAGACCCATACTGATGGGGTGGTCACCCGCTGTTTGCCATGAAAATGACCATTGAGATCCCCGAGGACGTGCTCGCCGAGGTCATGTTGTTGACCGGCAAGTCCACCAAGCGCGAGGCGGTCGAGTTTGCGCTGCGCGAGTCGGCCCGCCGCGCCAAACAGAAGCGCATCTGGAGCGAAGGCCTCCAGCTCACTCCCGACCAGGTGATCGCCGAGGCCCAGCCGCATCCCTCCGATGCGCTCGATGCGCCGGATATCGATCAAGAGGCAGTCGCACGCTTCCTCGCCAACGCCGCCCTGCGCCGCGAGCGGCGGCAAAAACGCGCGGCTCTTTTTGGTGGTGTGAACGAAAGCCAAGCGCCCTATGGTTCAGCCGAAAAATGACGCTAGTCCGCCGCCGCTGATCTTGGTGGATAGCAGCTATTACATTACGCTGCTCCGCCAGCAGCGCGACCCGCTGGACGAGCTGCAGGAGCTGGAGCACGACTACGATTTCGCCATCAACGGCGTAATCTGGGCGGAGGTCTTGCGGGGGCGATCCGATCCCCATCTGCGCAACCGCTACAATCGCGCGTTCGGGGTCGCCCCATTTCTGTCCTTGTCCGCCGGTGGCTGGCAGCGCGTCGCGCAGCTGGCCTGGGAACTCGATCGGCGGGGCGATGTGATTCCCCTGCCCGACATCATCATCGGCATCACCGCGCTGGAACATGGCGCGGCGGTCCTTACGTTTGACCGGCATTACCAAAAGATCCCCGGGTTGGTGGCGCTTTCGGATTTGGAGTGAACTTCTGGGCAGTGCTTCGTCCTGAAACTAGGAAGTAACTGCGCTCGCTTCCGTTTCCCCGGGAGACGCTTCAGGGCAGGCTGATTGGTTCGGGGCTTTACTGCCGCTTAAGATGCCAGCGCAGGCTTTGGAAATCCGCCCTGAGTCCGTCCAGCGGCAGGCCCAGCTCCATCAGTGCGTCGCCGCGCCAGGTCCCGGCCGGCCCGTGCACGCAACGATACCAGGCACCGGCGTCGAGGCCGCGCAGGCGCAGGGCGGGCAGGCGCCAGTTGGGCTCCGCCAACGCCAGGACCGCCGTGACCACCGCTTCGTCGCGGTCTTCGGATACAAGCATCCAAGCCGCGACCGTTCCGATGTTCGGGTCAAGCAGCCGGTGCATAGTCCCGTGGCGGAGCAGGTGACGCGTCTGCTTGGCGACTTCGACCATCTCCCTCGCCTCGGTTAGTCCCGACGGGGCGAGGGTGGTGAGGTCCAGCTCGAAGCCGAACTGCCCGGCCAGCGCCACGTGGCAGCGGGTGAGCAGGGGTGTGGTGCGGTGAACCTGATGATTGGGGGTCGCCGAAACATGCGCTCCCAGGGTGCAGGGCGGATAGACCAGTGTCGTTCCATGTTGGATACGAAGGCGCGCGATCGCGTCGGTGTTGTCCGAACACCAAAACTGCGGGGCATAGTGCAACAGGCCCGGATCGTAGCGACCGCCTCCGCCCGAGCAGCCTTCGATCAACAGGTTTGGGAAATCCCTCAGAAGTCTTTCGGCGAAGGAATACACACCCAGGATGTGACGGTGGGCGGTCTCTCCTTGCCGATCCGCAGTCCGTCCGGCCGAGGCCACCTCGGTCAGGTGCCGGTTCATGTCCCACTTCATGTAGGCCACGGGCGCTTCGTGCAGCACGGCCGCCACGCGGCGGTAGACTTCATCCACCACCTCCGGCCGTGAAAAGTCCAGAACCAGTTGCTGGCGGCTTTCGGTGCGGGGTCGGTTTGGGATGTGGAGGCACCAGTCCGGGTGCTGCCGGTAAAGGTCGCTACCCGGAGAGACCATCTCGGGTTCGAACCAGAGGCCGAAGAGCAGGCCGGTTTCTACCACGCGCCGGGCGGTGTCCTTCAGGCCGCCTGGTAGTTTATCACGGTCGACCACCCAGTCCCCGAGTGACGTGGTGTCGTCGTTGCGACGTCCGAACCAGCCGTCATCCAGGACGAACAGTTCCACGCCCAGGTCGCCGGCGGCGCGGGCGATGGCGACCAGTTTGTCGGCGTTGAACGCGAAGTAGGTGGCTTCCCAGTTGTTGATCAGGATCGGTCGTTCGCGGTCGCGCCAGGGTCCGCGCACCAGGCGCTCGCGGAAGAGCCGGTGGTATTGGTGGGAGAGGCCGCCCAGACCGTTTTCGGCGTAGGCGAGGACGACTTCGGGGGTTTGGAAGCACTGGCCGGGTTGAAGCAACCAGCGGAAGCCGTCCGGGTTTATGCCGAGAAAGGCCCGCTTTTGGGCAAAGGGGTCCAGCTCCACGCCGCCGTGATGATTTCCCGAATACACCAGACTGAAGCCGCGCGCCTCGCCCCGGCTTTCGTCGCAGCCGTTTTCCAGCAGGGCGAAAAAGGGGTGGCTTTGGTGGCTGCTGGCCCCGCGCCGCGAGCCGATGAGTTGCAGGCCCGAGCGCAGGGGGGCTCGCTCGACCCAGCGTTCCCGCGCCCAGGCGCCCGGCAGCGTCAGCCAATCATCGCGAGTGGCGGCGGGGGCGGAGTCGAGGGCCATGCTCAGGGCGCGCACGATGGCGAACGGCCTCTCGCCCCGGTTGACTATGCGGGCGGAGCGCACGATCACGTCGCGTCCGGCGAACACGGTATAGACCAGCGTCACCAACACTCCGGACTCTTCTTGGGTGTCGCGTAGATCTATCTCCAGCGTTTCCGCTTCGGTGTCGTCCTCCACGTAGGTGGCGGGTAGTCCCTCCAGCGGACGTTTACCCGGAAGCACCCGGTGATCCGCGTAGAGCAGGCGCAGTCCGCGCGTTCCGTCGGTGTGGATCACGTCCAAGGCGGGCTCGCGAAAGTCGCCGGTGTTGGCGGTTGGGTATTCGTAGCGCAGCACATCGAGCGCAGTCCTGAGCGGTTCCTTGGGGGAGCCGAGAACCGGGCTGAACGCGGTGCCGGGGATTTCAAGCCAGCTGGCCAAATCGGGGTTCGGCGCCACGGGTTTTCCCCAGTGGAGATGACAGAGAAAACCCGCCGGGTGCACTCCGCAGGCGTAGGTGGAGGCGGCCCCGCGTAGGAAAAAGAGCGGACGGCCGGACGCAGGTGTAACTATTTGGACGAGTTTCATGCCAAGGGTGCTTTTGACGACGTGCCCGCCCGCCGTCGAGGCAGTCCGGGTGGGATTGTCTAAGGCGGGGATTGTTTATCGCGCCTGCGTCGTTGCACCGTTGCGCGCGAGGCTGCATGGTTTTGAAAAGAAACCACTATGAAACGAGGTCGCAAGCCAGTCACGTATACGTTGGCCAGAGCTGAAATCGTGCGTGCGCGGGTGAGTGGCGGCGAGCGCCTCACGGCCGTCTGCAAAGATCTCGGAATGTTGCTTTCGAATTTTCTTCGGTGGTGTCGGCGCAATCGGTTCGTGGTCAATACTCCGGAGCTTCGCGAAGCCAACCGACGCCTGCCCCGCCGGTCTTATCGGGAACCGTTGCCGATGAAGTTGCGCACGCCGCGTCCCGGTGGGCGAGCGGCGAAAATGGCCGAGGATTTTCGCGCCGGCATGGCGCCCCATCTCGTGGCGGCACGCCACGGCGTGAGTTACGCCTACGCCGCCCGGTTTCGGCGCGAAATCGGACTGGCACCTCCGCCCGGCCGCGGTCGAAATTTCCGTCGGGTGACCGTGCCGGACAATGCCGCGTCCGGGCTAAGCAGCGACCGTTTCGAGGCTATCGTGCTTTCGCTGGATTAAGCCCCCTTCACTTTTCTATGCGGGTGCACTGGTTTCAGCATGTTGAGTTCGAGGGCCTGGGTCGTATCGAGCCCTGGTTATTGGAGCGCGGCCATGTGCTGAGTCGCACCCGTTGGTGGGCGGGAGAGCGGGGCGGTGCGGCGGCCGAGTCGTGTGATTGGTTGGTGATCATGGGCGGGCCGATGAATGTTTATCAGCATCGCGACCACCCTTGGCTGGAGGAGGAGCAGGCGGTGATTAAACGGGCGCTGGCGCGGGGCGCCCGGGTGTTGGGCGTGTGTCTGGGCGCCCAGCTGATCGCCGATGTGTTAGGTGGCAAGGTGCGGCAGAATCCGGTGCGCGAGATCGGGTGGTGGCCGGTGCGAGCGGCGGCCCCGGAGGGTAATCCGCAGGATCGTTTTGTGTTTCCCGACCAGTGCATGGTGCTGCATTGGCACGGCGACACCTATACCTTGCCGGCAGGAGCGCGTCGGCTGGCCTGGAGTGAAGGTTGCGCTCAACAGGCCTTTGCGTGGGGTGACCGGGTGCTTGCCCTGCAGTTTCACCTCGAGCTGGGTTCTCGGAACCTAGAGCAACTCATCGCTTGCTCCGGGGATGAACTGGCGGAAGGCGGGGTCTGGGTGCAGTCGGCGGAGGCGTTGCGGGCCGGGGCGGAACGGCATGCGGGCGCGGCTGCGGCACTGCTTGACCGTGTCCTGTCGGCCTTGGAGACCGCGCCCTGAGGTGTTTGCGGTCGCGGGCTCCGTCGCTTGGCGATTGATTTTCCCGATCAACACGACCGACAGTTGGGCCGTCCCCGTCCGTCTATGCCCTTGTCACGTCGTATCGCCCTCTGGTCTGGTCCCCGCAATTTATCCACCGCGTTGATGCGCAGCTTCTCCTCGCGCGCCGACTGCGTGGTCAGCGATGAGCCGTTCTACGCTTGTTATCTGGCGGGCAATCAGCTGCCGCATCCCGGCCGCGAGGAGGTGATCGCCAGCCAGTCAACCGACTGGCGCGAGGTGGCGGCGCAGTTGGCGAGCGGACCGGCTCCACTGAATCGTCCGGTTTGGTATCAAAAGCACATGGCCCATCACATGCGCCCCGAGATGCTTACCGATTGGCTGGATGGCCTCGACCATGCCTTTCTCATCCGGCACCCGGGACGGGTGATCGCGAGTTACTCCAAGGTATCCGCGGGCATGGGTTTGTCCGAGACCGGGCTGCCTTGGCAGGCGCGGTTGCACGCGCACCTTTGCGCGACGCGCGGCAAGCCGCCGGCGGTGATCGACGCGGAGCAACTGCGGCGGGCTCCCGAGGCGACGTTGCGCGCACTTTGCCAAGCGCTTGGTTTGGTCTGGGATCCGGCCATGCTGGTCTGGCCGGCCGGACCCCATCCGCAAGACGGAGTCTGGGCTCGTCATTGGTATTCGAATACCTGGTCTTCGACCGGTTTCGTCACCGATCTCACGCCGGAGGGTGAACCGCCGCGTTCCGACGCTTCCTTCTACGACGAGGCCGTGGCCCTCTACGAGGGTCTGCGTGCGCGTGTTCTTGCCGTTTAAACCTTGTTGAATCCGTAAGCCCTCCAACTCATGCTCCAGACCTTCAATCCCGCCAACGCCGATCTGCTGGTTAACATCAACGGTGAGCTTGTGCACCGCGACCGCGCCGGCGTCTCACCCTTCGATTCGAGCGTGCAGAACGGCGACGCCGTGTGGGAGGGGCTGCGGCTTTACAACGGCCACCTGTTCCGCCTCGACGCCCATCTGGCGCGTCTGCGCCGCAGCGCCGAGCTGCTCGCCTATGAGGGCTTTCCCGGGGAGGAGCGCCTCGTCTCCGAGCTGCGGCGCACCCTGGCGGCGAATTCGATGCGGGACCGTGTGCATATCCGGCTGACGGTCTCTCGCGGAGTGAAGTATACCAGCGGCCTGGACCCCCGCATCAACCGGCGGGGCTGTTCGTTTTTCATCCTGGCCGAGCACAAGGCCCCGGTTTACAACAACGCCTCCGGCATCACGCTGCACACGGCGCGCCAGCGGCGGCCGTTTGCCGACGTGCTTGACCAGCATATCCACAGCTGCAACCAGCTGACCAGCATCCTGGCCAAGTTGGAGGCGAACGCGGCGGGGGCGGATGACGCGCTGATGCTGGATACCGCCGGCAGATTGGCCGAGACGAACGCCACCCACGTTTTTGTGGTCAAGAACGGGGTTGTGCGCACATCCACCACCCGGGCTTGTCCGGAGGGCATCACCCGGGCCGCCGTGCTGGAGCTGTGCGCGGCTCGCGGTCAGCCGGCCGAGGTGGCGGATATTCCAGCGTGCGAGCTGACCGAGGCGGACGAGATGTTCGTCACCGGCACGATGGGCGAGATAACCCCGGTGCGCCGGCTGGACCGCCATGACTTCGCCTCGGTGCCCGGCCCGGTGACGGCCCGCATCGCGTCGTGGTATCGGGAGCTGACCAACGACCCCGCGCAAGGCACGCGCATGATGGACTGAGCGTAGTCGATTTTTTGATACTAGCTCAAGCCGGCTTTTGGCGGGCGGGCGACCAGCAGGTGGTCCGCCCGCCGATGGTGGCGCGCTCGAGCGGTTGTCGGGTGCGGGGGCAGCGTCCGCCGTCCGCCCACCGATGTTGAAACAGCCAGCTTTTGGGCGGATCCGGCCACTCGGGCGTGTCGGCCCCGCCGATGATGCGCAGCGCCGCGCGGGCGACCCAGACGGTTTCGGCGTGCAGTCGTTTGATTTCAGCTCCGGTCAAGTCCCCGCAGCGCCGGGCCGGGTGCAGCGCGGCCCGCCAGAGAATCTCGTCGGCCATCCAGTTGCCGATGCCGGGGAAGCGCTCCTGCATGAGCAGAACGGCCTTCAGCGGCGCACGGGCGCGGCGTCGCAGAAACTCGGATACGGCTTTGACCGTAAACGCAGGGGAGGTCACGGCCGGGGCGATTTCGCTCCACCAGTCCGGGACATCGGCGCCGCGATGAAATCTTACCCGCCCGAACATGCGGGGATCGGAGAAGACCAGGGAGCGTCCCAACTCACCCGGCCCCGCCCCCGGCTGGTCGAGCACGAGGTGATCCCCCTTGGCCGCGGGCAGACCCGGGGGCCGGACGCGCAGTTCGCCAGTCATGCCCAGATGGATGCCCAGCCAGAGCGGGGTGCCGGCCGTGTCGGCGGCGACAAGCCGGAAGAGGATCTGTTTGGCGGCGGCCTCGGAGCCGACCAAACGTGCGCCGGGCAGGCTTTGGGCCAGTTCGGCGACATCGCAGCGTTTAAACACTCCCGCCGGCGGATGCAGGCGAACTCCGCTCACCACATGGTTGAGTCCTGGATTCCAGCGTCGGCGCACATATTCAACTTCGGCGAGTTCTGGCATGTTCGGAAGGGTGGCGCACAGAAGTCCGTAGGGCGCCGATGGCAAGCGGGCGCCCCGTGGATCGGCTCCGCCCTACCAGGTGTCGGTGCGGAAGGGGGGGACGGGTAGGCCCAGGTCATCCTGAAGTTCGGCTTCGGGCCAGTTTTTCCACCCGTATCTTACGGCGACCGGAGCAGCCACTGCGGGCGAAGACACGATGATTTCGCGTCCGCCTTCGATTCGGGCGGTTCCGGGGTGAAAGACCCGATCTTCTCCCGCGATTTCAAAGCCGGTGAGTTCCCGGGCGGGATGGCGGATGCGTTTTCCCACGGGCAAAAACGACAGGCGCAGGCCTGCCGGGTTGGAATCCGAGGCGGCGACGGGTTCCACTTTGGTGAAACGAGGGGCGGAGTCGGCCAGATCGGAGAAACCGTAGGTGCGGGCCAAGGCCAGTCGGGCGAGGCGGCGTCCGACGGGCAGTTTTGCTCGAGGATGGATGTCGCTGTGGTCGCTGATCGCGGAGTCGATGATCACAGCCTGGCCGGTGGCCGGTAAGGTTAGCGTGCGATCCTGGGCCTCGCGGAGAAAGGCCCACTCGTTGTTGTCACCGCCGGAGGCGCGGAAAGCGGCCAGTTGAACCCAGTAAAAGGGGAAGTCGCCTTGACCGAAGTCGGAGCGCCAGCTGCGGATCATGGCGGAGAAAAGGGCGTGATACTCGGAAGCGCGACCGGCGTTGGTTTCGCCCTGATACCAGATGGCCCCTCGCAGCGCGTAAGGCAGCAGAGGATGAATCATGCCGTGGTGCAGGGTGGACGGCGCGTGCGAGGAACCGGGCCCCATTGGCGCGCGAGGTTCCGGGGTGGTGAAGCGTTCGCCGCGGTTTTGCGCAGCCTCGCGGGCTTCGCGCCAGGAGGCGAGGGCGGCGTCATGGGCGATTTTTTGGGCCGGATAGTCGGCTAAAACACGCGCCCAGCGCTCGCGAACCACCGTGAAGGCGGGGTCGGAGTCCAGAGCGGAGGGGCTCATCCAGGCTTCGACCGGCGTGCCGCCCCAAGTGCTGTTGAGAATGCCGATCGGCACGTTGAGGGCGAAGTGCAGCTCCCGGGCGTAGGCATACGCGACGGCGCTGAAGGTGGAGATGGTCTCCGGGCTGGCGACGCGCCAGGCGCCTTCGAAGGTGCCGGCCGGGGCGTCGAGGGCACTGCGTTTCACCTTGATCTCCCGAATCAGCGGGTGTCTCGCCGTGATGCGCTCGAGATCAGCGTCGTGGGTGTCCTTGACCGGCCATTCCATGTTGGACTGGCCGGAAGCGAGCCAGACTTCGCCCACCAGTATGTCGCGCAGGGTGACGGTGTTCTCGCCTTGGATGATAAGTTCGGAGGGGGTGGATGAGGCGGGCAGTGCGGGCAGGGTAACGAGCCAGCGGCCGGCGGAGTCGGCGACGGTGGCGGCGGCTTGCCCGGCGAAGGCCACGTGCACTTTTTCTCCCGGATTCGCCGTGCCCCAGACGGGGATGGGTTTGTCCCTTTGCAGGACGGCGTGGTCTTGAAAAAGCGGGGAGGGGGTGACGGCGGCTTGGAGCGCGCACGCGAGGAGAAAGGCGGGTAGCAGACGGAGGATCATGGTAGGGTGGGGGAGGTTGGCGAAAAGGGTCGCATCAGCGGATAGGCGCCGTGCCGGTGGCCGCCACGAGTCTTCGTATGCTTTCCAAATTTTCGCGCACGAGGGCGCCCATGGTTTCGCAGCGAAGGTAGTCGGAGCGGCGGTAGTGATCGGCGAGCGCTTGGCGAAGTTCGTGAACGTGGGCGAGCGGGGCGAGTGGTTCCGCCGCCATCGCCTGCAGCAACAGGCCGATGCGTTCCTCGATGATGGCCGCGCGCTGCAGTATGAGGACCTGTTCTTCCCGCTGATACTGGCGGGCGGTCTCGATGCGGAGGTGTTTCGCGCAAAAGAGGGCGAGCGGGGTGTTGTCCTTGAAGAACTGGGGTCGATACAGGTTCAGGCGGCCTTCGTAGCTTTGTTGATCGAAGTCCATGGCGCGAACGCGAATCTGGGCGTCTTCAAAGTCGGGGGTGACGACGACCACAAAGTTGTAGGCCCGCATGTCGCCGAGCAGGCGAACAAAACAGCGTTCGTTGAACTTGACCAGTTCCTTGGCGAGGCGGACGGGGCTGATCTCCGGACTGGTCAGCCAGCGATCAATAAACTCGTTGCCGGGTATGCCGGCGATGTGCTCCTCCACCAGGGTCGCTCCGTAGGTGAGGAAGTTCAGGCGATTCGGTGACAGCAGGTGCTCAAGTTCCAGTCCGTAGATTCGGGAGGCGTCGCCGCGTTTGACGTAAAAGTGATCGGGGTTGTCGTTGTAGGCGTTTACGATTCGGATCCGAAAGGGAGCCGAGTTACCAAAGGCGCAGTAGTCGATGCGATCGACGTAGAGGTGCTGCATGACCGACAGGTCGCCATCGACCCGCAGAATAGCGTATACGCGCTTCAGGTCATCGTGCAGCGCCTGCATTTCCAAGCGGTCGTAAAACACACTTTCCCAGAGGGTGGGGCGACCGCGCTTGTCGGTGATGGGCACGCTGTCCGAGAAGCGTCGGAGCCGGTCGTAAGTGACCGGCAACTCCCGGTCCCGGCGAGTGCGGCGAAGGTAGGCGCGTAGCAGGTCGCCGACGGGAAAAGCGGGCTTTTTTTGCTGTTGGCGCGGGGCGTCGGGCGATTCGCGTTCTTCTAGCATGAGTGGGGGGAGAATCCTTACGCCCGGGGAAAGGTGCTTGGCAACCGCGCAAACAGTTGGGAAGCCGTTTGATTTTCGGCTTGCGCGTTTTGGGCATTTGCGGGCGTTCACCCGGCCGGGGAGGCGAAGAAGGACTTGGCTTGGAGGATGTCTTCGCCGGTCAAGGCATGGGTCGCGTGGGGGTGGACGACGACGTGCGCGGTGGCGCCGGCGGAGCGAAGCAGACGGGCCAGAAGAGCGGGATGTTCGATGGGAACAATGGGGTCCTGGGCACCGTTGAGCAGAAGAACCCGACGGTCTTTCAAGGAGCCCGGGGGCGGGGTATCCTGAATTACAACCATGGGGCGGAGGAGGACGCCTCCGAGGAGCGGTGCATCTGGTTCGAACTGTAGCAGGGCGGCGGCTACGTTGGCGCCGTTCGAAAAGCCTAGGGCGTAGAAACCGGGGGCTTGAGGTGCATAGGCTTGGTGGGCGGTGCGCACGAATTCGGCGAGCTCGCGGGCGCGCGCCTTGACCTCCGCCGGGTCGAAGACGCCTTCTGCCAAGCGCGCGAAGAACCTGGCTGCGCCATTCTCCGAGACTCTGCCGCGAGGGGCCACGAGCAGCGCACCTGGCGCCACTTTTTCGGCGAAATTGACCAAGTCCCTTTCCGTGCCGCCGGTTCCGTGCAGCAACAGCAGCGCGGGCATGCGTGGATTCACGGCGGGTCGGTGCAGGTGAGGCCAGTCCGCAAGGTTCATGTTTAAAACGTTTGGTCGGCGGGGTGCAGTCCTGCCAGAAAAAGCGGCGCGTGACCAAGGTTCGCTTGAGGCAAACTCGGATGATTTACGCATCCCTCCATACTATCGAGTTTTCTTAAGCGATTTTAATAAGTATGTTAAACAACATCTTGGGTGAGCGCCCAGCCATCGGAGGTCGTAAAAAAGTGTCTTGGTTTGGTCGGTGAGTCCGGTGGCGGGTCCGATGGTTGGTGGAGATGCGATGGGCATCGCCGTTCCCGCTTTCAGTGTGGAAACGCGTAGCCGCGCTGTCTGACGGCTTCAAAGAGCGTGATGATGGTGGCCATCGCCACGTTGAGAGAGTCGGCCTGGCCAGCCATGGGGATTCGGACCAGTTCGTCGGCCTCGTCCAGCCAGGCCTGGCTCAAACCGTATTGTTCGCTGCCCATGATCAGTGCGACGGGGCCGCTCAGGTCGGTTTCGGTGTGTAGTTTTTTTGCCGCTGGGGTGGTTGCGATCGCGCGTATAGAATTGGACTTCAGCCAGATACGGACCGTGGCGCTGTCTGCGACGATGACCGGGACCGAGAACAGCACTCCGGTGGATGCTCGCACCACGTTTGGATTAAAAAGATCCGTGACAGGATCACAGACGATCAAAGCGTGCACGCCGGCAGCGTCGGCACTTCGCAAGATCGTGCCTAGATTCCCGGGCTTTTCGATGGCCTCCACGACAAGGTAAAAGGCTGGCCCATCCGCCTTGCGCCTGGCATGTAAAGACTCGAGTTCCACGATGCCGTTTTTCCACTGTGCCACTACGGCGAGCAAACCGTCCGGTCTTTCGCGGTAGGCGACTTTCAAAAAAGCCTCCTTGCTCAAACGGACCAAACGGGATCCCGCTGCGACCGCCCGCTCCAATACCTTTCTTTCATTGTCTTGCTCCCCGGGATACCACTCTGGGCAGTAGTATAATTCCTTGATTTGTATCGATCTATCAAGTGCCCGCACAATCTGGCGGTAGCCTTCCACCAAAAAGAGGCCCTCTTCATCGCGTGCCCGACGATCCCGCAAACGGACTAGTTGCTTGACGCGAGGGTTTTGCTGGCTGGTGATGATCTCGTTGGTGGCGTCCACGGTGAAAGCATCGTCGGCGCGGATGGTGCGGCCGACAAGTATGTTCTTGGTCTGTGGTTGCATCGACGTCAGGTGTGCCTGGAGTTAAAACAGTATGTATCTGTTTCGCCTCCAATCATTACGATGAGGCGAAAGGAAAATATCACCAACCACTAAAATTGCAGTTGACGGGATGTGTCCGGCTTCAGACGCTTATCGCTCTTTTCGTTTTTTGACCCTTTCTCGACGCCCAGATAGCTCAGTTGGTAGAGCACGCCCTTGGTAAGGGCGAGGTCGCCAGTTCAAGTCTGGTTCTGGGCTCCAGGTCAAAGATCGGATTTTCCTAATCATCCACCCATAACCGTCCACAACTCCCATGGCCAAAGGCACATTCGAGCGCAAGAAACCCCATGTAAACGTCGGCACCATCGGCCACGTTGACCATGGCAAGACCACCACCACCACCGCCATCCTCGCCGTTCAAGCACGCAAGGGTTTGGCCGAGGTCAAAACCTACGCCGATATCGCCAAGGGCGGCACCGTGCGTGATGCTTCCAAGATCGTT
>CAYNUW010000085.1:0-12438 GCA_964400455.1 uncultured Akkermansia sp.
TTTGGGCGTTGGAATAGTCGGCAACCAACCGGGTTTAAGCCATACCCCTACGCTTAAGGCGTCGGATGTTAACGCCGCCGCAGCCCCGACTAGTATGCCCGACCCACCTCGCTGTTTTCGTAATAGTTGACGTAGGCTTGGTTCACCACCCGGTAACCGCCCCGCGTGGGGTATTTGCCGGAAAAATACCAATCACCGCTGTGGTTCGGACAGGCCGCGTGCAGATTCTCCAGCGTCTGGAAAATGACCTCGATCTCCCCCGACCACCCCGTGCCGTTTGGCCGCACGAACTCGGCGATTTTGGCGGAGATCTCCTCCGGCGAGAAAGAGGCGTAGATCCGCTGCACGTAGTTGATCGACTCCCCCTTGGCCACCGCCTCGCGGCAGCACTGATACACTTCGGTCAATACCTCCCCTTGTCCCCGCTCCTTGAGCAACGTGATCGCCGCCTCAAAAGCGATGAATTTTCCCAGCTGCGACATGTCGATGCCATAACAGTCGGGATAACGGATCTGTGGCGCGGTCGACACGATGACGATCTTGCGCGGATTCAACCTCGAGAGGATGCGGAGGATGGATTTGCGCAGCGTGGTGCCGCGCACAATCGAGTCGTCCACGCACACCAAGTTGTCGCCCGGCTGCACCGAACCATAGCTTATGTCATAAACGTGGCTCGCCAGGTGATTACGCATGGACTCCTGACCGATGAAGGTGCGCAGCTTGATGTCCTTCGAAACGACCTTTTCCCCACGCGGCCAGTTGTTGGTGATGAGGTCGTCTAGCAGATCATCGGTCACCTCCCCCCGGGCGGCCGCCGCCTTGAGCGCGGCCTTCACCTCGGCACGGCGTTTTTCGCGCAGGCCGTGCATGAGCCCGAACCAGGCAACTTCGGCGGTGTTCGGAATGAAGCTGAAAACCGTGCGTCCCCAGTCGCCGTTCACGGACCGCAAAACCTGATCGGCCAGACGAGAGCCGAGCTGTTTGCGCTCCTGGTAGATATCGAGGTCGTTGCCACGCGAAAAATAAATACGCTCAAACGAACAGGAGGCGCGCGGCAGAGGCGCGGTGAACTGCGTCTCGGAGATGCGACCGTCACGCTTCATCACAATCACGTGGCCCGGGGGCACCTCCCGCACCTGCGGGGCGGCCAGGTCGAAGATGGTCTGCAAGGGCGCGCGCTCCGAGGCAAAGGCGATCACCTCTTCATTTTGAAAGTAGAAAGCCGGCCGGATGCCGGCGGGATCCCGGGCCACGAACGCGTCGCCATTGCCGATCAGGCCGCACAGGGTGTAGCCACCGTCCCACTTGGACGCCGAACGCGTGATCACGCGGCCCAGATCCAAACGCTCGCTGATCAGTTTCGACACCTCTTCGCCCGGCAGTCCCTGCTGGCGCAGCGCCCGGTAGATGTCCTCGTGTTCCTCATCGAGGAAAAACCCGATTTTCTCCAGCAGAGCCTGCGTATCGGTCGCAAAAATCGGATGCTGCCCCATACCCACCAGCGCTTGGTTGAGCTCGTCGGTATTGGTCATGTTGAAGTTTCCGCACAGCGCCAGGTTTCGAGTCGGCCACGGCGAACGGCGAAAATAGGGATGGCAGGACGAGATGTTATACCCGCCTGAAGTGCCATAACGCAGGTGCCCAACCAGCAACTCGCCGCCAAAATCAAAGTGCTTTTTAACCGTCTCCGGAAACTCTGGATGGATCTCGCCCTCGGCTTTTTTCTCTTCGTAGTGCTCCAGCAGGGTTTTGAAAATCCGGTCCAGCGGATTGGCCTTTACGCAGCGCTCACGAAACATGAAGGGCTCGCCCACCGGCATGTCGAGCTTCACGCAAGCCACTCCCGCCCCGTCCTGGCCGCGGTTGTGCTGTTTTTCCATCAACAAAAACAGCTTGGTGAAGCCCCAAAGCGGGTTCCCGTATTTCTCCTGATAGTAGGACAGGGGCTTTAACAGCCGGACCAACGCTATGCCGCACTCGTGGGTAATTTTGTCGGACATGGATCAAAAATAGTCTGCCGCACTCGCTCGCCGCCTGCGTCCACCATCCCGGAAATCCGCGCGGCACTCGCCACCGCCTTCCCGGAGGGGCTCGCTCAAAATGACGCTGTCGTGCTGGTGGTCGCTCACGGCATTAAAACCGCGCCATACCGTAGCTCGCGGCCGCATGGTCAACGGCTTTTTCATAATCCTTCAAACCCGGGGACCTTTCAGCTATCCTTCCGCGGTCGAAGCTCGTGGTTTACAAGCGCCCCGAACCTCCGCAGTTTCACCCGTCCAAGTCTTCGCCATGCGCTACATCTCCACTCGTGGACAGTCCCCCGCCCTCAGCTTTTCGGACGCCGTCGCTACCGGCCTGGCTCCGGATGGCGGCCTCTACCTGCCCGAGACCCTGCCCGCTTTCTCCGCCGCCGACCTGACGCGTTACGCCGCTCTGTCCTACCCCGATCTCTGCTGCGCCTTCTTTGCCCGCTTCGCCACCGACATCCCGCCCGACGTGCTGCGCGACCTCGCGACCCGCAGCTACGCCACCTTCAGCCACCCCGACGTCGCCCCGGTGGTCAAACTCGACGAGCGCACCTACGTGCTCGAGCTCTTCCACGGCCCAACCCTCGCCTTCAAGGACTTCGCCCTCCAGCTCCTCGGCAATCTCTACGGCTACCAGTGCGCGGTCCGCGGCCAGACCATCAACGTCCTCGGCGCCACCTCCGGCGACACCGGCTCGGCCGCCATCCACGGCCTGCTCGGCAAACCAGGCACCGCCATTTTTATCCTCTACCCCGAGGGCCGCACCTCGCCCCTCCAGGAACGCCAGATGGCCTGCACCGGCGCCGCCAACGTCCACGCCCTCGCCGTCGACGGCACCTTCGACGACGCCCAGGCCGCACTCAAAGAGCTCTTTGCCGACCAGGCTTTTCGCACCGGCCACCGCCTCAGCGCGGTCAACTCCATCAACCTGGCCCGCATCCTCGCCCAGTGCGTCTACTACCTCTGGGCCTACCTTCGCCTGCCCGCCGGCGTGCGCGACGAGATCGAGTGGGTCGTCCCCACCGGCAACTTCGGCAACGTGCTCGCCGGCTGGTTGCTCCAGAAAATGGGCGTGCCCCTGCGCGGCTTCCGCGTCGCCACCAATCAAAACGACATCCTCCACCGCCTCTTCACCACCGGCGACTACCGCACCGGCGCCGTCACCCCGTCCCTCGCCCCCTCGATGGACATCCAGGTCTCCAGCAATTTCGAACGCTTCCTCTACTACAGCGTCGGCCGCGACCCTTCCCGCGTCCGCCAGATCATGGAAACGTTCAAAAAGACCGGCGCCTACTCCTTCGAAAACTTCGACCGCGACACCTTCACCGCCTCGCGCTGCACCGACGCCGAGATCCCCGCCATCATCCGGCGCCTGCACGCCGACTACGGCTACGTCGCCGACCCCCACACCGCCTGCGGCTTCAAGGACCTCGCCGCCGATCGCCCCAGCATCGTGCTCGCCACCGCCAGCCCGGCCAAATTCCCCGACACCATCGTCGCGGCCATCGGCCAAGAACCCACCCACCCCTCCCTGGAAGCGCTCAAGCACAAGCCGTTGCTCAACCACCGCCTGCCCGCCACCCCGGCCGCGATTCGCGCCTACGTGGACGCCCACGCGGTCTGAAACACCGCGACCGGTTGGACAATTCGCCTCCGGCGCCGCACCTTCCCGCCATGTCGCCCGGCCTCGCCCTACGCTCTGATTTTCCCGTTCTCGACCAGCAGGTGAACGGCCGCCCGCTCGTCTACCTGGACAGCGCCGCCACCGCGCAAAAACCCCGCCCGGTCCTGGCCGCCCTGGCCGCCTTTTACGAACACGACAACGCCAACGTCCACCGCGGCCTGCACGCCCTCTCCATGCGCGCCACCGACGCCTTCGAAAAGGCCCGCGCCCGCATCGCCCGCTTCATCGGCGCGGCCGACCCGGCCGAGGTGGTCTTCACCCGTGGCACCACTGAAAGCGTAAACCTCGTCGCCCACTCCTGGTGCGCCCAGCATCTGCGCCCCGGCGACGAAATCCTGCTCACCGAGATGGAGCACCACTCCAACCTCGTCCCCTGGCAAATGGCCGCCGCCCGCGCCGGCGCCACCCTGCGCTACCTGCCCGTGCTCGGCGCGGATGCCGAGGGCGGCCTCGACCTCGCCCGGCTCGACGAATTCCTCACCCCGCGCACTCGCCTCTTCGCCTTTACCCACCTGTCCAACACCCTCGGCACGATCAATCCCGCCGCCGAGCTCTGCGCCCGCGCCCGCGCCGCCGGCGTCGCCACCTTCATCGACGCCGCCCAGTCCGTCGGCCACGAACCACTCGACGTCCGGACCCTAGGCTGCGACTTCCTCGCTTTTTCTGGCCACAAGATGTGCGGCCCCACCGGCATCGGCGTGCTCTACGGACGCCGCGCCCTCCTCGACGCCATGCCCCCCTGGCAAGGCGGCGGCGGCATGATCGAAAACGTCGAGTTCTCCGGCTCCACCTGGAAACCCGCCCCTGAACGCTTCGAGGCCGGCACGCCCAACATCGCCGACGCCGTCGCCCTCGCCACCGCCTGCGACTACCTCGACGCCGTCGGCCGCACCGCCATCTCGGCCCACGTCCATCACCTCGGCGCTCTCGCCCGCCAAGCCCTCTCGGAATTCGACGGACTGCGCGTGCTCGGCCCGCGCGCCCATCAGCCCCGCTCCGGCGTCGTCAGTTTCGCCTTCGCCGACATCCACGCCCACGACGTCGTCACCATCGCCGACCAGCAGGGCGTCGCCTTGCGCGGCGGCCACCACTGCAACATGCCCTTGATGAAAAAGCTCGGCCTGCCCAGCACCGCCCGGGCCAGCTTTTATCTCTACAACACCGAGGACGACGTCGCCGCTCTGGTCGCCGCCCTGCGCAAGGTCGTCCGCTTCTTCCGCTGAGACGTCGGCTTCCTCTGGCCTCAGCATTTAGTCACTTGCAGCACCGGGCTCTCTTCTCTTCGTTTAGATTTATCGTTACATGAATCTCCTGCCCCTGCCTCCCCATTCCCGCGTCGTGCTGACCGTTGCCTGCTTCTTGGTTCCGCACCTTCTTGCCGCCACCAGCCTGGTCGCCGACTTTAAAAACCCTCCCGTATCCGCCCGGCCTTACGTTTGGTGGCATTGGATGGGCTCCAACTTTTCCGAGGCGGGTATCACCCGGGACCTCGAGGCCATGAAGGCGTCGGGTATCGGCGGCGCCACCATCTTTAACCTGACCTCCGCCGTCCAGGAAAGCCATGCGCCCACCCAAAACAATCCGTGGCCCGACCAGACTTACCGCAGCCCCCGATACTGGGCGGCCCTCCGCCACGCCGCCGCCGAAGCCCGGCGCCTCGGGTTGGAGATCGGTCTTCACAATACCGTCGGCTACTCCACCACCGGCGGACCCTGGATCGACGAGGAACGCAGCATGCAACGTCTGGTATGGAGCACGACCGAAGCAACCGGCGGACAACGGGCCGACCTCCTCCTGCCCAAGCCCGAGTTCAAGGCCATCGAGGGCTGGGGCGCCAGCGGTCGCCAAGTGAGTTTTTATCGAGACGTCGCCGTCGTCGCGGTGCCCGAGATAGACGGCCCCGCTGAACCTGCCGCCGTGCTCGACCTCACCGCGCTGCTGTCCAGCGATGGCCGACTGAGCTGGGACGCCCCGCCCGGCCGATGGACCCTCTATCGCTTCGGTCACGCTCCCCGCGGCACCCCGCCCCACCCCGTTCCTGACGAACTCATCGGCAAGACCCTCGAAGCCGATAAACTGTGCGCCGATCAAACCCGGTTCCACTGGCAAACCGTGCTCCAGCCAATCAAGGAGCACTTGGGCCGATACCTCGGCCGCAGTTTCCGCCACTTCCTCATCGATAGCTACGAAGCCGGCCCTCAAACATGGACGCCCGCGTTCCGCCAGGAGTTCCGCAAGCGCAAGGGCTACGATCCCTTGCCCTGGCTCGTCACCCTCGGCCCCCCCATCACCGGCAACCCGAAACAACCACGCGCCCGTCTGGTTGGCTCGCAGGCCCTGACCGAACGTTTCGAGTGGGACTACCGTGATGTCATCGCCACCCTTTACCAAGAAAACGGCTGGCAACCCGCCGCCGATCTTATCCACGCCACCGGTTCCACCCTGCAATTCGAACCCTACGGCGGTCCTTTCGACACCATCGCCGGCACGGCACTGGCGGATTTGCCGATGGGTGAGTTCTGGACCAACGGCGACGGCGGCATCCACGGAGCCATCGTCCCGGCCGCCCGGGCCGCCGGGCGGACCACCATCGGCGCGGAAGCCTTCACCGGCCGGCCCGAAGTCAGTCAATGGACCGAAACCCCCGGCTTCCTGAAAAAATCCGCCGACGGCGGCTACGGTGCCGGCGTCAACCGCATGATCCTCCATCACTGGGTGCACCAACCTTTCGATGATCGTTATCAGCCCGGCATGGGCATGGGCTGGTGGGGCACGCACTTCAGCCGCCATCAAACTTGGGCCGAATCGGGCAAGGAGTTCTACCGTTACCTCGGTCGCGTCCAGGCGCTCTTGCAGCGCGGCGAAACCCCCGTCCATCACGTGAGCGTCGGTTCTGCCGCCGGCGGCGACGCCATCCCGTTCTCCACTCTGCTTGCCGGACTGCGCGTGGAGCGCGGCCAGGTCGTTCTCCCTTCCGGCCGCCGCTACCCCGTCCTTCATGTGCCCCACAACGGCGCACTGCTCCCCGAGGCGGTTCGTGAAATCAAGCGCCTGCTCGAAGCCGGCGCCACGGTCGTCTGCGCACGCCCTTCGCACTCTCCCAGCCTGGCCAATTACCCCGCCGCGGATGCCGAGATTGCCCGCCTTGCCGAGGAACTTTGGAGCGATGCCCCCGCGCGCGCCATCGGCCGCGGCACCCTTTACACCCGCGGCGACGTGGGAGCCGCACTCGCCGACCTCAAACTCGCGCCTTTTCACCAGCTGAAAAGCCCCGACTCCGGCCGCTTCCGCATCCATCACCGCCGCGAGGGATCGACCGACCTTTTTTTCATCGCCAGCCTCAACGACCAGCCTCGTTCCCTGACCGTTTCCGCCTTGGTCTCCGGTCGCCAACCCGAGCTTTGGGATGCCGAGACCGGAACCATCGGCGACGCCCCCCTCTGGCGCCCCGCCGGCGATCGCACCGAGGTCGATCTCACCCTGGGCGCGGCCAAATCCACCTTTGTCGTCTTCCGCCGCAAGCTTGCGCCCAAAACCGATCCACTCGCCGCCCTCGATGCGTCGGCCGCCTTCCAACTCAGCGCCGACCCGCGGGGCCGCCCCCTCCTCCGCTCCGACCTGCCGCTGACCGGCACCGCCCGCTTCGCCTCCGGTAAAACCCGCGCCTTCGAACTCGCGCCGCCACCCGCCCTGAACATCGACACCGAATGGGACCTGACCCTCGCCCCCAAACTCGGCTCTGTATCCAAACTTAAACTACCCACCCTGGTTTCGCTCTCCGCGCTCCCCAGTCCCGAAGCGAAATACTTCTCCGGCACCGCCACCTATCGCGCCACCTTCCACGTCCCCGCCGCTTTGCTCGGTGCGAATCGTCGCCTGCAACTCGACCTCGGAGAAGTCAGGGATCTGGTTCACGTGAAGGTAAACGACCGCGACCTTGGCGTCTGGTGGCACGGCCCCTTTGTTCGCGACGTCACCTCTTCGCTCCGAGCCGGACCCAATACGCTGGAACTCGCCGTCACCAACACCTGGCACAACCGCTTGGTCGGCGACGAACAAGCGCCCGCAGATTTTGAATTTGGCACGGATCGAGGACCCAAAATGGGCCGCGCACTCAAGGGCTACCCCAAATGGTTCCTGGAAGATCAACCGCGTCCCTCCTCTGGGCGGATCGGCTTTGTCACCTGGTTCTACCATCGCGCTGACACGCCCCTGCTACCCTCCGGACTCCTTGGCCCCGTCCGCCTTGTCCCGCTCGCCGAGACCGTGCTCGTCCCGTGAGGCTTCACCGCGGCCGCGCGTCGGGCCTGAGGTGCGGTGGCGGTTCCCAGCGTCGAAAATAAAAAACCGGCTCGCACCGAGAGGGTGAGAGCCGGCGGAAACATGGTCTTGAAGAGCGCCTCCGACCGGAAGCAACGCTTCAAAATCGTTGGCAATCGTGATTACAGGCGACCGGCGTAGATGGCGGTGGAGCCAAGCTCCTCTTCGATACGGAGCAGCTGGTTATACTTGGCCACGCGGTCGGTGCGGGAGGCTGAACCCGTCTTGATCTGGCCGCAGTTGGTGGCGACGGCGATGTCGGCAATGGTCACATCCTCGGTCTCGCCCGAACGGTGGGAGAGGACCGCGGTGTAGTTGCTCTTGTGCGCGAGCTCGACGGCGTCGAGGGTCTCGGTGAGCGAGCCGATCTGGTTGACCTTGACGAGAATCGAGTTGGCGGTGCCGGTCGAGATGCCCTTCTTGAGGAATTCGACGTTGGTCACGAAGAGATCGTCGCCGACCAGCTGCACCTTGTCGCCCAGGGCGGTGGTGAGCTTCTTCCAGGTGGCCCAGTCGTTCTCGGCGCAGCCGTCCTCGATCGAATCGATCGGGTATTTGGCGCAGAGCTCCTTGTAATAGGCCACGAACTCGTCGCCGGTGAACTGCTGGCCGGAGGACTTCTTGAAGACGTATTTGCCGGTCTTCTTGTCGTAGAACTCGGAGGAGGCGACGTCGAGGGCGAGGGTGATGTCCTTGCCGAGCTTGTAGCCGGCACCTTTCACGGCCTCGGCGATGGCGTCGAGGGCGTCGGTGGTGGAGGCGAGCTTGGGGGCGAAACCGCCCTCGTCACCAACTGCCGTGGCGAGACCCTTGGCCTTGAGCACCTTCTTGAGCGAATGGAACACTTCGCAACCCGCGCGGAGGGCTTCGGAGAACGTATCGAAGTTGATCGGGCGGATCATGAACTCCTGGAAATCGATCGGTGCGTCCGAGTGGGCGCCGCCGTTCATGATGTTCATCATCGGGACGGGGAGCACCTTCGCGTTCGGACCACCGATGTATTTGTAGAGGGGCTGGCCAAGGCTGTTGGCGGCCGCGTGGGCCGTGGCGAGGGAGACGCCGAGGATGGCGTTGGCGCCGAGCTTAGCCTTGTTCTTGGTGCCATCCAGCTTGAGCATCAGTTGGTCGACCGAGACTTGGTCGCAGGCATCCATGCCCACCAAAACCGGGGCGATGACGTTCTTGACGTTCCCGACGGCGCCGAGCACGCCTTTGCCGAGGAAACGAGTCTTGCCGTTCACGCCTTTGGGCAGGCTCTTGACCGCCACGTCGGCGTCGCGCAGCTCATGGGCCTCGTGTTCGCCGGTGGAGGCGCCGGACGGGACGGCGGCGCGACCGAGCGTGCCGTCGGCGAGACGGACGTCCACCTCTACGGTGGGATTACCGCGGGAGTCGATGATCTCGCGCGCGCTGATGTGGCTGATGATGGTGTTGCTCATGGAGGTGAGGAGTGCGTTCGTGAATGGCGCCGACGAAGCGGCGCGAAAAGATCAGACAAACGTGCCAGCTGGAGGCTGAAAAGCACAAAGCGGACGAAGCCACGTTCAGAAGCCCCGCTTTCAGGGCTCAACGCCGTGTCTGGACACCAGTTGCTGCCAAAGTGCGCCGGCTTTCTCCGCCACGATGCGCCGGGCACGCGCCGCCTCCGCTTCCCGGGCAGCCAGGTTGCGCGCAGCGATCGCCGCCAAATCGTCGAGGTTATACAGATACGTATCCGGTAGTTCGGCCACGTCTGGTTCGATGTCCCGCGGCAGAGCCAGATCCAAAAACAAACGCGGCCCGGCCCGCCGCCGCGCTCGCGGTGCCGCCACATCCTCGCGTCGCACCACCGCGTGCGGCGCCGCCGTCGACCCCACCACCACATCGTAGTCTGGCAAGTGTGAGGCCAAATGTTCGAAGGGCAGCGCCCTGGCGTCCAGCTCCGCCGCCAACGCCAACGCTCGCTCCGGGGTGCGGTTGGCCACCGTCAGCTCCGTCGCCCCCCGCGACCGAAAAGCTTTGGCGGTCTTTTCGCCGATGTCCCCCGCCCCCAGCAGCAACACCCGCGTTCCGGCCAACGCACCGAAAATGCCGACCGCTATCTCCACCGCCACATTCGCCACGCTCACCTGGCCTTCGCTCAGGGCGGTATGGGTGCGGATGTGTTTGGCCGCCTGGAAGGCCTTTTGGAAAACGCGATTCAACACCGGCCCCGCCCCGCCCTCGCGCCGGGCGGACTCATACGCCTCCTTCACTTGGCCGAAGATTTCGTTTTCGCCCAACAACTGAGACTCCAAGCCCGCCGCCACCGCGATCAAATGCGCCGCCGCCTGCTCACCGGCGGTTCTTTGGCAGACTCGGTCAAACTCGGCCGGCTCGATCCCCGTCTCGGCACAGTAGGCACGTTCCAAAGCCTCAACGTCAGCGGGGGCGCTGACCACCCCGTAAAACTCCACCCGATTGCACGTGTTCAACACCACCAACTCCTTCGGTTTCGCCTCGCCCAGACGAGCACGCAACGACGCCTCCCGTCCCGCCGACAAAGCGAGCCGTTCCCGCAACGACAGCGGGGCTGCGTGGTGGCTCACCCCCACGTGAAACAGTCCGGGGCCCTTTTCGTTCATGGCGCGCGGGCCTCCGCCGGTATCACGGCCCCCTCTCCCTTGCGCCCGCTTACGGGAGCTATCGAGAGCAAGGCCGCCGCGAAAAGAGCCAGACACGCCGCCGCCCAGCGCCGCCCGCCCAGGCGATCGGTTACGCGCAGCCAAAGGGCCAGCGCATAGGCGGTGAACACCGAAACCGTGGCCGCCAGCTTGGGCCCGTTCACCGTGGCCGGCTCCCGCGCCCACCAAACCGCGCCGACCGCCAGCGACGCGGCCAACAAAATCACCCCGGTCGCGTGCAAGCGCCGGCCCATTTGATCCAAATCTCGAATCGACGGCAAAAGAGCGAAGCCGCCGTCCGGGCGTTTACGCCGCAAACCGTAATCGCGCAGCCAATACATCGCCGCCGCCGCCGCCAGCAGACCGAACACCCCGTAGCTGAACAACGCCAGCGCCGCGTGCAGCTCGATCCAGGCGTTGCCGCCAAAGATATTGCTTCGCTGCTCCGCATCCCACGTCCCAGCCAACAGCGAAACCAGGCTGAGACCGGCCGCCAGCAGGCTGGTGGCGTAGCCCAGCAGACTCAGACGAAACGCCGGTCCCACCGCCAGATACAAGGTGGCCGCCGACCAGGCGGTGAATTGCACCAATTCGAAACGATTGCCCAGCGGACACCCGCCGACCGCCATGCCGCGCAGATACAAACCAAAGGTTTGAAAGGCGTAACCCGCCGCCAACGTCACATACATGGCCGCCGAGGAGTGCCGCCGGCCTCGAATCAACGCAACCGTGCCCAGCAGCACCCCGGCCAAGTAACAGCCGGCGGCAAGCCAGATCCAAGTGCGGTCAGTCGGGGGAAACATCGTGGAGGATAATACGTGCGACCACGACGACGCGTTGCGCGCCCGGGCGCAAGACCGGGCTTGGCCGGTTCCGACGCGAAACCCCTGAGTCCTACACGTGCCCAGATGCTAGCACAAAACCGCTACTCTGTCTCGACCTTGACGGTTTCAGTTCGCTCCGACCGACGTGAAGTCCTCAAGCTGAGAGGCGTTATGATCATCGCCGACTTAGCCAAAATACCGGGCGGAACTTTCCCCGCGCAACGCTGGGGTCGCGGCCTCGTGGGCCAGGCCACCCAACCGATCCAAGCCAAGGGTTTCTCCATGGGCTTTTCCGTGCTCGCTCCCAAGGGTGGCCAGGTGCCTTGGCACAATCAGGAACAGGAGGAGGTTTACTTTATCGTCCAAGGCGAGGGCCAGATCTGCGTAGACAATGAGTGCTCCCCCATCAAGGCCGGACAGGCCGTCTACATGCCACCCGGCAAATTTCATCAGCTCACCAACACCGGCGACGAGCCCATGCACATGATCTATGTGTATTGCCCGGGCGGCGATGTGGCGCACTGGCGCGAGGAGCTGGCTGGCACCTTGCCCGTGGCCGGCACCGGAAACATTCCGCCCCTGCCCCCGGGTGCCGAGCCCCAGTGGACACTGGTGACCCCCAAACCCCTCGCTTCCGCCTAAAGGAGGGTCAAAAAGCTCCGGCCGGGGCCGCCCCGCCGGAGAATCAGGGACCTCCGCAAATCCCGCGTTCCGGAGCGCACTGGCGCCGAACCGCCGGACGGGGTGAGCACCCGGCACCTTGTCCAGCGCCGGGAACACCTCGGCCGATTCGTTACAAACAGTGCAAAATCGCCCTTGATTCCCGGTCCTCTGCTCGTCACGGTCTTCTCTCCCCCTTTGGACGCCTAGCTCAGTTGGTTAGAGCACATCCTTCACACGGATGGGGTCACAGGTTCGAGTCCTGTGGCGTCCACCATTTT
>CAYNUW010000086.1:0-12279 GCA_964400455.1 uncultured Akkermansia sp.
CATCCGCCCCTGGTCCACTGACCAAGCCAATCGCCTCAATCCCAGAAACGGACTTTGTCTCAATGCTCTCCACGATCGCGCCTTTGACCGCCACCTTATGTGGATCGACGCTGATGGAGTGGTCCGCTTTTCCAAGCGCTTGCGCGCCGGCAAGGCCCATGACGCCACCGCCGTCGCTTGGCTTACCCAACGCGAAGGACAGGCTCTCATTCTGCCCAAGCGATTCGCCCCAGACATGGCTTTTCTGAAGGAACATGCCGCCAGATGCCTGACGCTGGAGGCAGCATAAAACCGCGCGCCTGTCGCTTGTTGCTGCCATGAAGCTCTAACCTCCGCCTCAAGATCCCGCGGCTGCAAAAGTCCCCCCCTCGACGATCGCTTCCAGTCTCGCGCGCCCGGCGGCCTCCTTTCCCTTTTTTTGCGACCGCTGCCGCGCCGCGCTTGACGCCCGACCCCGCGACCGCTTCCGATCCCCACGCGCCTTTCATGCCTCCCTCCCCCCATGCCGTCTGTAGAGTCGGTGTTCACCACAAGGGGCTTTGCCTTCGCATCGAATTCGCCGCCTCCGTCTCGTCCGTCCGCCTCGCGCCAGCGCTCCAAGCGCTTCGCTGCGGTCACGGGCACCTATGAGTCCCAGCCCCCTCCCCTCCAGACCGGTTTACGACGACAGCCCCGCCGGCATGACCTGCCTGGGCGAGCTCTCCCCCCAGGACTTCGCGCGCCTCGACGACGTGCTGCGCGCCGGGCGGGAATCCATGCGCGAAGCCTGGGCCGCCAGCGCCGCCCGGGGTGAGATTTTTTGGATCAATCTCTGGCAGCGTTCCGCGCCAGACACCACCCTCCCGCTCACCGGCGCAGCCGAGCTCGCCCCTTGGGTCGCCGCCTTGGTCGAACACGCCTACGGCGACACCCGCCCGCGCCTCGACGGCTACGGCTTTATCGTGAACCCGGTCGGCTCCCGCGCCCAGCCATGGCACGTGGACTACACCCTCGATTACTCCACCATCTTCATTCCCCTCACCCGGCTCACCACCCAGAACGCCACCCAATACGCCGTGCTGCCCGCCAGCTTGCCCGCCCGACTCCGGCAGCAAGCCTTCGCCAACCTCGACCACATCGATCTGAACGCTTTGATCGCCGCCGCCGGACACCTTAGCGTCCGCCAACTCCTCGCCCGCCCCGGCGCGGTCATCAAAATGGACTTCGGCACCCTCCATCGCGGAGTGGCCAACACCGGGGACTTTGAACGCGTCATGTTCTGGATCTCCGTCAGCCGCACCGCCGCGCTCCTGCCGGTGGAACCATCCGTCGAGGTCATCCGCTGATCCCCCCTTTCTCTTCACCACATGATCCATCCGCACACTGAACTTCGTTTCTGCGGCCCCGATATCGGCTGGGGCGTCTTCGCCACCCGCCCCATACCTCGCGGCACCATCGTCTGGGCCCTCGACGCCCTGGACCGCCGCTTTTCACCCGCCGAGGTCGCCGCCCTTCCTCCCTACGCCCGCCGCCAGATCGACATCTACTCCTACGTGGACGGTCGCGGCTATCACGTCCTCTGCTGGGATCACGCCCGCTTCTTTAACCACTCCTGCTCCGCCAACTGCCTCAGCGTAGGCTATGACTTCGAGCTCGCCATCCGCGACATCGCCGCCGGCGAAGAGCTCACCGACGACTACGGCACCCTCAACCCCAACGAGCCCTTCCCCTGCCTCTGCGGCTCCCGCGATTGTCGCGGCCACGTCCTGCCCGACGACAAGTTCCGCTTGGGCGAAAATTGGAACCGCCAGGCTCGCGAGGCCTTCTTCCTCATCCGCAGCGTGCCCCAGCCCCTCTGGGAAATCCTCTCCGAACGCCCCGCCATCGAGGCCGCCCTCGACGACCCCAACCGCCTGCGCCCCATCCAGCACCACTTCGCCGCCCCCGCCTCCGCCTGAACCCGGCGGCCGCGGCCCGGCCCCGCCTCCCAACCATCGACTCGCCTTGCGCACCGGCCTATATCCATTTGCTTGGCCCGCGTGATTCCCGCCGCCCCCTCCCCTGCGGCCGAGCGCCTGCGCTCGGCCGCCGTTTTTCTAGGTTTGCTCGCCAGCGTTTTCGCCGTGGCCGCGCTCGGCGGCTGGGCCACCGCCAGCAGCACCGGCACGTGGTATCGAGAAATCGCCAAACCGGCCTGGACCCCTCCCTCCTGGGTTTTCGGTCCCGCCTGGACTTTTCTCTATGTCGCCATGGCCACCGCCGCTTGGAGAGTGTGGCGTTTCCGCCCGGCGAACGACGCGGAATCGACCAACCGAAAGTCGCTCCTGCTCCGCTGGTGGATCCAACTCGCCCTGAACGGCGCCTGGTCGTGGGCCTTTTTCTGGTTTCGCAACCCGGCCGCCGGCCTCCTCGTCATCGGCGCCCTGCTCGGCCTGATCGCCTCCATGCAGCCGCGTCTCGCCCGCCTCGACCGACCCGCCGCCCTGCTTTGGACCCCCTACGTCGCCTGGGTCGCGTTCGCCACCTGCCTCAACCTCGCCATCTGGCACCTGAACAACACCTGAACTCAAACTCGTCACCGCGGCGTGGCCTGGTGGCCAAGCGCTCCCGCCCCGGACGAAACCGCCCCGGGGCGCCCGCTACCCAATCCACACGTGGTCCCCCGCCCTCACCTGGTCGTAGAGCGTCACCATGTCCCCGTTGCGCAACAAAACACAGCCGGCGCTCCAAGGCGCGCCGATCTTGTCCTCCCGGTTGGTGCCGTGAACGTAGACGTAGCGTTGATACGTATCGACGCAGCGCCCCTCCGCATCCTCACCCGCGTTGCAGCCGGGCTCCAAACCCCGCAGCCAAAGAATGCGGCTCGTGATCAGATTTCCGTCATCAACGTGCTCCGCATAATGCCGCCCCGTCGGCCGGCGCCCCTTGAAAACCATGCCGATCGGCTGCTCGCCGCCGATTTTTTCCGCGATCTCGTGCAACCCGCGGGGCGTGCCCAACGAATCCCGCACGTTGCTCGGCGCCCGCAAGGAGGTGGCCACCTCGTAAAGCGCCTCCACCCGCCCCGCCCGATAAAACCGCAAGCACTGCCCGGCGATGTCCACGACCAATAAACGGTCTGCGGGCTTGATGCCCAGTCGGAGCCGGGTTTTGTTATAAGACTCTATATTTTCATCCATCGTGAACACGCGTGAATTTGTCGTCGCCATCGTCGGTGCCACCGGCGCCGTCGGTCAAGAACTGGTCCGGCTGCTGCACGAACGGAACTTTCCGTTCTCTCGGCTAAAGCTCCTCGCCTCCGCCCGTTCGGCCGGCAAGACCGTGACCCACGCCGGCAAATCCTACCTCATCGAAGAAGCTCGCCCAGGCGCATTCACCGGGGTGGACGTCGCCTTTTTCGCCGCCGGCGGCTCCGTCACCCGCGCCCTCGCCGCCGACGCCATCGCCAGCGGCTGCACCGTGATCGACAAGAGCTCCGCCTACCGCCAGCAGCCCGACGTCCCGCTCGTCGTGCCTGAAATCAACCCCGAGGCCCTCCGGACCCATCGCGGCCTCATCGCCAACCCGAATTGCTCCACCGCCGTGATGCTCATGGGACTTTACCCCCTGCATCGCCTCTTCGGCCTCAAGCGCATCTTCGTCGCCACCTACCAGTCCGTCTCCGGCACCGGCGCGGAGGCGGTCAAGGAACTCGCCGACCAAATCGCCGACCACTCCGCCGGCCGTCCGCTCACCGCCAAGGTCTACCCGCATCAAATCGCCTTCAACTGCCTGCCCCACATCGACTCCTTCGGCGCCGACGGCTACACGGGCGAAGAGGAAAAAATGCGCTTGGAGAGCCGAAAGATCCTGGGCCTGCCCGACCTCCGCGTCTCCGCGACCTGCGTGCGCGTGCCCGTGGTCCGGGCCCACTCCGTCGCGGTAAACGCCGAGTTTGCCCAACCGGTCGACGTC
This sequence comes from uncultured Akkermansia sp., assembly GCA_964400455.1. Lineage (GTDB taxonomy): Bacteria > Verrucomicrobiota > Verrucomicrobiia > Opitutales > Opitutaceae > IMCC26134_A. The sequence continues at coordinate 3,934 of CAYNUW010000086.1, forward strand.
GCCCGCGCCCGCGAAGCCATCGCCGCCTTTCCCGGCGCCGAGTTGATCGACGAACCCTCCGCCAAACGCTACCCCACCCCGCTCGCCTTCGCCGAAAAAGTGAAGTGTGGCGTGGGCCGCCTGCGTGTGGACACCGCCTTCGACAACGGCCTCGCCTTCTGGGTCAGCGGCGACAATCTCTGGAAAGGCGCCGCGCTCAACGCGGTGCAAAACGCCGAACTCATGTGTCGCGAAGGTTGGCTGCTGAGCCGCCGCGCCTGAAGCCGGCCTCACCCCTTAACTCTCGATGACTCCTCACCTCTCCCTGGCGCTTGGCGCCCTTCTCCTCTGGCTGCCAATCTGGTTGTTGCGGCCGAGGACGTCGGCGCTCGGGGGTTTTGATCAAAAACGCAAGTATGGCAACTGGGTCTGGGGCCTGTCCGCGCTCGATGCCGCCCGAGCCGGCGCCGGCGCTTGGCTGATCACCTCCGCCGCCCCGCTCGCCCCGCTCATCCTCTCGATTCCCCGACTGGCCTACTGGCGGGCGGAAATCGCGATCGCCCTCCTTCTCACCATCGGCCTCGCCATCCAACCCCTGGCTTGGCGCGACGAAGACCACGCCTTTGCCCCTCTGCCTTATCTTCTCGGAGTGCTCGCCGCCGTCGCCCACCCGATCGTCGTCATCCTCGCCCTCCCCCTCGCGATCGGCGGAGCCCTTGCCCTTCGCGCCTGGTCCGCCGCCATTCTGGGCCTGGCCGTGGGCGTCGTGGGCGTCGGCCTGGCCGTCACCCAACAAAACTGGCGGCTCGGCGTCACCACCGGCGCGGCGCTTTGCACCCCCGTCCTCGTCTCCATGCTCCTCAGCCGTCACCTGGGCTGGCCAAAAAAGTAATGTAGTTTCAAAAGCGACAATTCTACAGTCACTTGCGTAAAAATCCTGTAGATCGCGGCTTGAATCCGTGGAATCACCCATGAAACTTTCTTCATGGTCCTAGTAAACTGGCTTCCTTTGGCAGTGGGTATGGCCTTCGGCCTGATACCGCCGTCCCGCCTGATAAACTGCACGGTGCGGCACATGCCGTTTGATATGCTGTGGACCGATGTTTTGTGGCGAAAGAACCGCGACGAAGACGCCCGCCGCCGTCGCCGTTGGTGGAAGCTGCCCTTGGTCTGGATCGACCCCATTCGTGGTTACGTGGTGGGAGCCGCGCTGGTCCAGGCCTTCGAGCCCATGCCCGGCTCCAATTTTGTCCAGGCCCAGCTGCCGGCGCTCGCCCTCGGAGCGGTGCTGTTCGTGGTGTTCAGAGCCCAGACCCAGGAGCGTATGCGCGAACGTGAATCCATCTCACCGGCCAGCTTCGTCTTCGGCTACATGTGGGCGGTGTTCGACCCCTTGGTCGCCGGCGGCGCGTCCCTGATCGGCGCGGCCACCTCCGTATCTGTTCGCAACTACACCGCCGGTTACCTTCTGGCCATGCTGGTGGCCGGCGGGCTGGGCGGCTTGCTCATGGGCGCCACCCCCAAAGTCGCCGTGCTCGCCCTCGGCGTCGGCGCCCCCGCCCTGCTGAACTGGATGCGCGGCACCCAGCTGGTCACGCCGGTTCGCTGCTGACCGCCCCGGCCGGGCCAGCCTTCTTCAGCTCAGCCAGCTCGGCGGCGATTGTATCCACCCGCCGAAACAGGTCCGGCAGGCGCTGGCGCAGCACATTGATGCGCTGCTCCAGCTGGTAAGGCAGGCAGGGCGAGCCCTTCAGGAAACTGCCCGGAGGCACCGTGGAATTAATCCCCGTCTGCCCGTCTGCCTTGGTGCCTTTGCCAATGATAAGATGCCCCGCCACCCCCGCCTGGCCACCCAGCACCACATAGTCCTCCAACGTGGTGCTGCCTGAAATGCCCACCTGAGCGCAGATGATGCAATGCCGCCCGATGACCACATTGTGGCCGATCATCACCAGATTATCGATCTTGGTCCCGGCGCCGACCGAAGTGCGACTAAACCGCGCCCGATCCAAGGTGCTGTTCGCGCCGATCTCCACATCGTCCCCCAGCACCACATTTCCCACCTGCGGTATCTTGATATGCCGGCCGCTCGACGAATCGTAGCCGAACCCGTCGCTGCCAATCACCACGCCGGCGTGCAGGCGCACCCGCCGCCCCAACTCGCACTCGGTCGCCACGTGGGCCCCGGCCATCAACCAAGAATCCGCCCCGATCCGCGCCCTGGCCCCGATAAAAACCTGGGCCTGCAACACCACCCCCGGCCCGATCTCCGCCCCCGCCTCGATCACACAGAGCGGCCCCACGCTCGCCGTCGCGTCGATCCGGGCCTCCGGATCCACCACCGCGCTGGCATGGATTCCCGCCGCCGGCCGGGGCCACAAACGCGCCTCCAGCCTTGCGCACAAGGTCGCCAGCGCCGCCGAGGGATTGTCCACCAGCACAAAGGCCTGCCCCTCCGCCGGCTCCCCCGCATAATCCACCGGCAAAAGCACCACCGCCGCCCGCGTCGACGCCACCTCGGCTTTGTATTTGGGATTGCCCAAGAACGACAAATCACGCGCCTCCGCCTCCTTCAGACTGGCGATCGCCGCCAAAGCCCCCTCGGGCAACACCCCGCGCACCGCACGGGGCGCCAGCAGTTCTACCAGGTCCTTGGCACTCAAATCCAGCATCATAGCCCGCCACCCAAACCCAAACGCCCCCGGACAGGCGAAGCAAAAACGCACCCGCCTTCGCTCAGCCCGAGGCGAACTTGGCCAACAGTTCCCTCGCCCTCCTTTGCGCCGCCTCGTCGTGCCGCTCCGTCACCGACTTGGTCAAAGCACCCTCCAACAACGCCAGGCCCTCCCCCCGCCGGCCCGCCTCCACATACACCGCGCCCAGCTCCACCTGGTGCGGTAAACGCTCCGGCGCCAGCCGCCGCGCGCTCTCCAGATGCCGCACCGCCTGCTCCAGACTGGCGTCGGGCAGCCCACCATACACCACCTTTAAAAACCACCGCGCCCCCCGCCCCAATCCCGCCACCTCGGCGTGCCACCGCCCCAACACATGATGCGCCCAATCGTAATCGGGATCCAGCCGCACCGCCCGCTCCGCCCACTCCCGCACCAACCGCGAATGCCCGATCTTCTCCCGCAGCTCCGCATAGGTCGCCAGCTTCCCGTGACAAATCGCCACCGACAGCGCCACCACCGGGTCGTCCGGCGCCAGACCCCGGGCACGCTCCGCAAATTCCAGCGCCCGCCGCGCATATCTCCGTTTGCTCTCCACGTCCGGCAGCTCCGGGGTCAAATCCGACAACTGCTGCGCCACCTTTTGCAGAATCGTCGCGTCCTCCGGCGCCAGCACGGCCGCCTCCTCATACGCCTTTAATGCCGCCCGGCTGTCGAACCTCGCCTCCGCCGCCCGCGCCTCCGCCAACACCGCGTCCAAACGGGCCGGCGGCTCCCCCCCGACGGCCGCCGCCAGCCAGCCCCAGATCGCCAGCGCGAGTGCTCGCCAAATAGTCGTCACACCATCACCGAGTCCACTTTCCCGCCTCGCGCAAGCGGCCTAGCCACCCGCCGCAAACAAAGTCGCCAGTTCCGCCACGTAGGGATCAAACCAACGATCCGCCCCCAGAAAATAGATCGCCCCCGCCACCGCCAGCATCGGCCCGAAGGGCACCTGCACCCCCAGCGCCAGCCGCTCCGCCTCCCGGCCCTCCTCCACCTCCGCCCGCGGCGCGATCGGCGCCTTTCGCCCCGACACCCGCTGCCACAGCCACGCCAACCCCACCCAAACCGTTCCCACGATCGCCCCGCCAAACACGCTGAACACCGCCCCCTGCCAGCCGCAAAAGGCCCCGATCGCCCCGACGAACTTCACATCGCCAAAACCCATCGCCTCCTTCCGCAGCACCGCCTCCGCCACCAAAGCGATCCATAACACCAGACCCGATCCCACCAACAGACCCGTCAGCCCCAGCCCGCCCGATCCGAGATGCTCCAAGATCGGATGCTCCGCCGTCACCCCGTGCAAGGCCGGCACCACGAACGACAACACCACCCCCGCCACCCCCAACCCGATGGTGAACACATCCGGGATGATCATGTGGTCGAGATCAATGAAGGTCGCGCACACCAGACAGGCCAGAAACAACATGCCCAACACCGCCTTCGCCGGCGCAAAGAGCAAGGCGCACCCGCAAAACAAACCCGCCGTCAACAGCTCCACGAACGCGTATCGAAACGAATACGGCCGCCCGCAGCAACGCGCCCTCCCCTTCAAAATGAACCACGACAACACCGGCACGTTGTCATGCCACGCGATCGGCCGCCCGCACGCGCACTGCGACCCCGGCGTCACCACCGACTTCTCCAACGGCATCCGATAGATCACCACATTCAAAAAACTGCCCACGATCGCCCCGAAAATCGCCGCCACCACCGGAAAAAAAAGGGGGAATTCCCGCGCGAACGCGGCCAGATCGTAATTCATGGTGAAAGTCGCAGTGGAAAAGCCTTAGCGCAACGCCCCGCGCCATCCCTGGCAATGCCAGACCACCCGCGCCGCCCGCCACACTCCGGTCTGGCCTGCCCCACCCCGCCCCCGTTTACCTGTTCCCCATGCTCACCGTCCCCGAGGTCTGGCAAAAACTCGACACTCTCGCCGCCCCGCTGCCCGCCGAGCCCGCGCCCCTGCCCGAGGCCGCCGGCCGCGTGCTCCGCCAGCCCCTCCTCGCCGACGAGGACCAGCCCGCCTTCGACCGCTCCGCCATCGACGGCTACGTCCTGCCCCTGGCCACCCCGGCCGGCGCCTCCCTTCGCCTCCTCGGCGACATTCCCGTCGGCCAACCCGCGCCCGACGCCCCGCCCCCCGGCGCCTGCCTCAAACTCTACACCGGCTCCGCCGTGCCCGCCGGCCCCGTCGGCCTCGTCATGAAGGAAGACACCACCCGCATCCCCCCCGCCGACGACCTCGTCATCCGCCGCCCCCCGACCACCGAACTCATCCGCCGCCGCGGCTCCCAGGCCCGCGCCGGCGACCGCCTCCTGCCCCCGGGCACCCGCCTCAACCCCGGCGCCCTCGCCCTGCTCGCCTCCGTCGGAATCACCCGCCCCGTCGTCGCCCGCCGCGCCCGCGTCGCCCATCTCGTCACCGGCGGCGAACTCGTCCCCCCCGATGCCCGGCCCGCCCCCGGCTCCATCCGCGACTCCAACTCCACTCTCGTCGCAGCCCTGCTCGCCGCCGACGGCGGCGCCGACCTCGTGGCCCACGCCCGCGCCGGCGAGACCGCCGCCTCCGTCGCCGCCGGCTTCGCCCGCCTCGCCGCCTCCGCCCCGGACCTCCTTCTCATCTCCGGCGGCTCCAGCGTCGGCGAACATGACCACACCGCCCGCCTCCTCGCCGAACACGGCTTTCAACTCGTCGTCGACCAAGTCGCCTCCCGCCCCGGCAAACCCCTGCTCGTCGGCCGCCGGGGTTCCCAAATCGCCCTCGGCCTCCCGGGCAACCCCCTCTCCCACTTCGTCTGCTTCCACCTCTTCGTCGCCCGCCTCCTCGCCCGCTTCGCCGGCGCCGAGCCCGCCGCGCTCGTCCGGCTGCCCCTCGCCCCCGGCGCCCCCCTCCGCCCCAACCCGCGCGAAACCTGGTGGCCCGCCACCCGCACCCACGCCGGCTACGCCCCCCTCCGCTGGACCGACTCCAGCGACCTCACCACGCTCGCCCAAACCCAAGCCCTCCTCCGCGTCCCCTCCGCCGCCGCCCCCGAAGCCGTCACCGACGGACTCCTGGTCGGTTGAATCCTCCTCCACCACCCCGGACCTTGCCAACGCGCGCCCGGGTGGCATTTCACCTTCATGACCGACCAACCCTCCGCCTTCAGCCACCTCGACGCCACCGGCGCCGCCCGCATGGTCGACGTCGGAGCCAAACCCGTCCAGGCCCGCTACGCCACCGCCGAGGGCGAGCTCCTCTGCCGGCCCGAGACCATCGCGCTGCTCCGCGCCCAGGCCCTCCCCAAGGGCGACGTGCTCGCCGCCGCCCGCCTCGCCGGCATCCTCGCCGCCAAACGCACCGACGAGCTCATCCCCCTCTGCCACGGCCTCCCCCTCGACGCCGTCTCCGTCGACTTCACCGTGCTCGACGACCGCGTCCGCATCTCCGCCACCGCCCGCGTCTCCGCCCGCACCGGCGTCGAGATGGAGGCCCTCGTCGCCGTCACCGTCGCCGGCCTCACCCTCTACGACATGATGAAGGCCGCCGACAAATCCATGGTCCTCTCCGCCGTGCGCGTCACCGAAAAGCTCAAGGCATGAAAATCGCCCGCGTCACCCTCAGCGACCGCGCCGCCGCCGGCCTTTATCCCGACCGCAGCGGCCCCGAGATCGAACGCGTCCTGCTCGAACACCTCGGTCCCGGCCACGCCATCGTCGCCCACCTTGTTCCCGACGACCGCGAAGGCCTTTCCGCCCTGCTCCGCCGCCTCTGCGACCAGGAAGGCTGCGACCTCGTCGTCACCACCGGCGGCACCGGGCCCGCCGCCCGCGACTTCACCCCCGAGGCCACCCGCGCCGTGCTCGACCGCGAACTGCCCGGCTTTGGCGAGACCATGCGCGCCGTCAGCTTCCCCGCCGTGCCCACCGCCATCCTCTCCCGCGCCACCGCCGGCACCCGCGGCCGCAGCCTCCTCGTCAACCTGCCCGGCAACCCCCGCTCCATCGCCGTCTGCCTGCCGCCGCTCGTGCCCGCCATCCTCGAATGCCTCCGCCACCTCCGTGGCGAATGACCGACCCCCGATGCTGCGCGTCACCCACCTCTACCTCTCGCCCGGCCACGCCTACTTCGGCCGCCACGGCAAACCCGCCGCCGAGCACCCCATGCTCGCCGTCCGGGAAGTCGAGTGCGTCGCCGGCCGCGGCCTGCGCGGCGACCGGTTCTTCGACTACAAACCCGACTACAAGGGCCAGATCACCTTCTTCGCCGGCGAAATCCACGACGAGCTCTGCGTCCGGCTCGACACCTGGGACCACGATCCCGGCGTCTACCGGCGCAACGTCGTCACCCGCGGCGTCGACCTCAACTCCCTCGTCGGCGTCGAATTCTGCCTCCAGGGCATTCGTTTCCTCGGCGCCTCCGAGTGCGCGCCCTGCTACTGGATGGACCGCGCCTTCGCCCCCGGCGCCGAGGCCGCCCTGCAGGGCCGCGGCGGCCTGCGCGCCCGCATCCTCACCGATGGAGTGCTCCGCGTGGACGCCTGACCATGCCGCGCCCCGCACCCAAGCCCGCCTCACCCCGCCCCCTTCCGTCCGACTTGCTCGACGGCGGCCACGCTTCGTGCCGCGGCTTCTTTTTCCCTCCGGCCCCGCGCGACCGCGCTTGGTCCGTCGCCGGCGCCGGCTGGGAGGCGCTTCCCGCCGGCCACTACGCCACCCGGCGCGATTTTCCGTATTGGGAAATCGGCTACATCGCCGGCGGCGCCGGCCAGCTCGAGCTCGGCGGCCGGCGCGAGGCCCTCGCCGCCGGGTCGCTGCACGTCATCGCGCCCGACACCCGCCGCGGCCGGCGCTCCGATGCCCGGCGCCCCCTCCGCCGCCACTTCCTCTGGCTCGCCGGACCCCGCGTGCCCGCCCTGCTCGCCGCCGCCGGCCTCGCCCCCGACACCACCCGCGTCGCCCAAGCCCCCGGCGAACTTCGCGATCTCTTCGACTGGCTGCTGCGCGAAGGCGAGTCCGGGGCCGACGACCGCACCGCCGTGGAGCTACTCGTCCGCCTCCTCCTCCACAAGGCCGGCCGCGCCGCCCGCCGCGCCGACGCCCCCCTCATCGCCGCCTCCTCCGCCGCCGCCAGCGCCCGCGAAAACTACGAACGCTGCCTGGCCGCCATCGCCGCCTCCGCCGGCCGCCTCCGCACCACCGCCGAGCTCGCCGCCTCCGCCGGCCTCCGCGCCGAGACCGTCTGCCGCCTCTTCCAGCGCTTCTCCGACCGCCCGCCCGGCGACCACCTCCGCGCCGCCCGCGTCCGCGCCGCCCGCGAGCTCCTCGCCCGGCCCGGCGCCCGCGCCAAGGAGGTCGCCGCCGAACTCGGCTTCGCCGACGCCTTTCACTTCTCCCGCGTCTTCAAGTCCGAGACCGGCCTTTCCCCCCGGGCCTGGCTGGGTCGTGTCTCGTAGATAACTCGGTTCGGCGGAGGCGGTAAACCGCGCTCGGCCAAGGCGCGAAAGACGGAGGTGGGCCGGAGGCCCATGCCGCCTTTTGCAACGCCGGCCCGGCGCAGTTTACCGCTCTCCCCGCAGGGCGCGCGCGACGGACTGATACCAATCCCCTTAGGAGTCTAGACTTTCTATCAGCCTAATTTTTGACCACAGATATCACGGATAACACGGAT
>CAYNUW010000087.1:0-12078 GCA_964400455.1 uncultured Akkermansia sp.
GTTGTTATTGAGGATACCCTTGTAGTCGCCGCGGACGTAGAGCCAGACGGTGAGCAGCAGGCCGAGGGAGAGGGCGGCGCGCACGGCGGCGGCGAAATACCAGACGCCGAACATGGTGGAGAACCAGTGGTAGTCCAGGGCTTTGACCCAGAGGATGATACAGAGGGTCATGGACAAGGCGGTGAAGGGGATGCCTGCGGCGGTCCAAACGCGGCTGGAGAAGGTATGCGCCACGCTGCCGTCATGGTCTTGGGCGAAGGAGTTGGCCCGGAACTTTGCTGCGAGGAAGCACCAGCCGGCAAAACCGATCAGGGTGCAGACGACGAGGGCGCCAGAATTGAGCAGGGCGGATTTCTTTACCCAGAGCACGTCTTGGGCGACGGTGCCGGCCCCACCAACGGCTGCGAGGTCGTAGGCCGGGTCAGTCCACTTCCAGAGCAGGCCCGGGGCGATGAACGCCGTGGCTAGAAGCGGGACAAAAAGCAAGGCGAGCCAAGGCATGCAGGCCAGCCAGTTTTCGTATTGGCGGCGCAGCACGGTGGACCAGCTGGCGTCGAAGACGTGGTGAATCATCACCAAGAAGAGCGCTCCGATGGCGACGGCGAACCAGAAGGTGAAGCCGGTTAGATAGGAGAAGGCGACGGCCTTGGGTCCGGAGACGGCGAGGCCGGCGAGGGTGGCGACGAGACCGATGACGCCTACGACGAGGGCCTTGGTGGAGGCCGGGGCGGCGGGGGCGGCGACGGGCGCGTGGGAAACGGTGGCGGCGTGGGAGCTCATTTCAGACCAAGCTGGGATTTGAAGGCGGGCGCGACATCCTCGGGTTTGCCGGTTTGGGCGCGTTGGAGGGTGCGAACGTAGGCGACGACGGCCCAGCGGTCGGCGGGCTCGATCTTATCGGCGTAGGAGAGCATGTTGCCCTTGCCGGCGGTGATGACGTGGTAGAGTTCGCCTTCGGGCACGGAGCGGAGGCGGTCGTCGTGGTAGGTGGGCGTGGCGCCCATGCCATATTGTTTGGTGATGCCGTTGCCGTCTCCGGTGGTGCCGTGGCAGACGGTGCAGTAGATGTCGTATTTCAGCTTACCGCGTTCGAGGAGGGCGGCGTTGAGGGTGACATCAGAGGGGTAGCCGCGGGCGTAGGAGCCGTCAGCGGCGAGCCCGCGATAGAAGTGATCGTCGGCGGCAAGGTATTTGGCATCCGCAGCGAGAGCGGTGCGGCCGAAGGGAACGGCGCCGGCGGGGGTGGGGCGGTCGGAGCGGCCGTCGGCGAAGAAGGCGGACTCGGCCTGAGGGTGGTACTTCGGCTGGCGGTCCATGTCCGGAAACACCTCGATGGGCGGGCGCTCGGTGAGCGAGCCGCGGAAGCCGAGGATGGAGACGGCGGTGACGACCACAAAAAAGAGAGTGAGGTAGGCGTAGCGCATGGTCTTAGGCCTCCAGTTCGTTGATTTCCTTGGCGCCGGCCGCTTGGAGCAGGGCTCGGGCGCGGGTGGCGTCGAACTTGGGGTCGCGGGCTTCGATCACGACGTAGAAGGTGTCGTCGAGGCCTTTGAGGATTTCCTTGGCCTTGAGGGTGGGGTGGTAGTGCTGGGGCAACCAGTTGAGCACAAACATGCCGGCGATGGTGGCGAAAGCGGTAAAGAGGATGGTGAGCTCGTAGGCGATGGGGAAGGCGAAGAGGGGGCTGAAGTAGGGTTTGCCGCCGACGATGAGTTTATAATCCACCGCGCCGGTGAACCAGACGAGGGACATGCCGACGGTGAAGCCGGTGATGCCGCCGACGAACGAGAACTTGGGCACGTTGGAGCGATGCAGGCCCATGGCTCCGTCCAAACCGTGGACGGGAAAGGGGGTGATGCAGTCCCAGTGTTTATAGCCGGCGTCGCGCACTTTCTCGGCCGCGTGGTAGATTTCCGGCGCGGTGTCGAAGCGGGCGATCAGGCCGTAGAGGGCGGTGGCCATGTCGATAGTCGATTTAAGTGTTAAGATTTAAGATGAAGTAGGTCGCCAAGAGCTCAGTGCTTGTCGTGGCCGCCATGGGCGTCGGCCTGTGGCATGACCATCTTGATTTCAGCCATCGGCATGATGGGGAGGAATCGGATGAAGAGCAGGAAGAGCACACCGAAGACCCCGAAGGTGCCGAAGTAGGTCATGATATCGACGACGGTCGGGCTGTAGTAACCCCAGGAGCTGGGCAGGAAGTCACGGGCGAGGGAGGTAACGGTAATCACAAACCGTTCGAACCACATGCCGACGTTCACGAAAATGGAGAGAATCCAGACGAGACCGATGTTTTGGCGGACACTCTTGAACCAGAAGAACTGGGGCGTGATGACGTTGCACGCGATCATGATCCAGTAGGCCCAGGCGTAGTGGCCGAAAGCACGGTTGACGAAGGCGAAGCTCTCGTAGGGGTTGGCACCATACCAAGCGATGAAGAACTCCATGCCGTAGGCGTAACCGACGATGGTGCCGGTGGCCAAAACGATCTTACACATGCAGTCGATGTGATACTGCGTGATGAGGTCTTCGAGGTGGAAGATGGCCCGGAGGGGGAGCATCAGGGTCAGCACCATGCCGAAGCCGGAGAAGATGGCGCCGGCGACGAAGTAGGGCGGGAAGATGGTGGTGTGCCAGCCTGGGAGAAGTGAGACGGCGAAGTCGAAGGACACGATGGTGTGCACGGAGAGCACCAGCGGGGTGGAGACGCCGGCGAGGATGAGGTAGCACATCTCGTAGTTGCTCCAGTGGCGGTTGCTGCCGCGCCAACCCATGGCGAAGAAGCCGTAGAGAGCGGAGCGGAGCTTGTCGCCCTTGGCATAGAAGCGATCGCGGAGAACGGCCAGGTCGGGGATGAGACCGATGTACCAGAAGAGGGCGGAGACGGTGCCGTAGGTGGAGACGGCGAACACGTCCCACTCCAGCGGGGAGCGGAAGTTGGGCCAGATGGCGTTGGCGTTCGGCACCGGGAAGAGATAGCCGGGGAGGACGGCGAACCAGACGCGGCCGACGTGGAAGACGGGGAAGATGCCGGCGCAGACCACGGCGAAGATGGTCATGGCCTCGGCGGCGCGATTGATCGAAGTGCGCCATTTCTGACGAAGCAGGCAGAGAATGGCGGAGATGAGGGTACCGGCGTGACCGATACCGATCCAGAACACAAAGTTGACGATGGCCCAGCCCCAATTGACCGGATTGGCCAGCCCCCAAGTGCCGGTGCCGGCGACGACGAGGTAAACCAGGTTGCCGATGGTGAAGGAGGCGAGGAAGCCGGAGACGGCGAACATGATCCACCACCATCTGGGCGTTTTGCCCTCGATGATGCCGCAGATCTTTTCGGTCACCCAGTTGAAGCTGCGATGGTTTTCAACCAGGGTGGCGCGGGGGAGGTGCGCCGGTTTCACCTCGGCGAGGATAGCCGGGGCGGGATGATCGTGGGACGCGTGGGCCATTAGCTGTTACCTCCGAAGCTGAAGTTTCCGAGGGAGGCGTGCGGTTTCTCGACGTGGGAGTGGTCGTGGCCGTGGTCGTCGTGACCATGGCCGGGGTCCATGCCGGGAGGATGGTTCTTGGTTTCGTATTCCTTGCGGCTGAGGGGGAGGGCGGCGTAGTCCGGCATGTTCGGATTGGGATTACGCAACTTGCCGAGGTAGGTGGTGCGGGGCCGGATGTTCAGGTAGCCGAGGAGGGCGTAGTCCTGCTCACGGGCCTTGGCCTGGGAGACGCGGGTGGTCGGGTCCTTGATGTTACCGAACTCGATGGCTTCGACCGGGCAGACCTGTTGGCAGGCGACCTTGAAGGCACCATCGGGGATGGTGACGTTGGCCGAAGCACCGGCGGCGACCTTCTGTTTGATCTTGGCTTGGGTGATGCGTTGCACGCAGTAGGTGCACTTCTCCATGACGCCCCGCATACGGACGGTGACGTCGGGATTTTTGACCATCTTGACCAGCTCGGGCATGCCTTTTTTGGCGAGGGGCCCCAGGTAGAGGCTGTCGAGCTGGCGTTGGTTGTAATCGAAGAAGTTGAAACGGCGGACCTTATAAGGACAGTTGTTCGCGCAATAGCGGGTGCCGATGCAGCGGTTGTAGGCCATGGTGTTGAGGCCTTCCTGGTCGTGCACGGTGGCATTGACCGGGCATACCGTTTCGCACGGGGCGAGTTCGCAGTGCATGCAGCCGACGGGCTGGAGGGAAACCTGGGGGTCTTCGGGCAGGATCTTGTTGCCGGGGCCACCGAAGGCAGCGGCTTCGAGGTTGCCGTCGGAGTAGTAGCGGTCGAGGCGGATCCAGTGCATCTCGCGGCCGCGCATCACCTGGTCTTTGCCGACGATGGGGATGTTGTTCTCCGCCTGGCAGGCGATCACGCAGGCGTTGCAGCCGATGCAGGTGTTGAGATCGATCGACATGCCCCACTGGTGAACGCCATCGAAATCGGGCGTTTCCATCTGAGAGCCGCCGCGGGGGGTGGTGTGGGAGCGCTCGGCGGTGAGCTTGGCGCGCTCTTCGCGGGAAAGTTTGGCAAATTCGGCCGGGGTCAGGTCGCCGTAAACCGCGGGGGAATGGGCTTCCATGCCCATGGTGGTGACGAAGGCCGGGTTTTTCTGGAACTCGTCGAGGTTGGCTTCGCGCACGATGTCACGGCCTTCCATGGACCAGTGCTCCTGGGTATTGGCGAGTTTGACTACGCGAGAGGTGTCCACCTCGAGTTTGGCGCCGGTGACGAAAGCGAGACCGTCGGTGCCGCGGAGGGCGTAGGCATTGAAACCGACGTTTTTGCCGACGCGACCGGTGACGGTGCGGCCGTAGCCCAGGGCAACGGCGACGGTCCAGTTGGAGAGGCCGGGTTGGATGGAGACGGGGCCCTCGATGGTGCGGCCGTTGACGGTGAGTTTGCCGACGAAGCTGTGTTCGCGGCCACCGTCGAAGCCGGCAGTCTCCATGCGGGCGACCTGAAAGAGGGATCCGCCGGGTGTGAGGCCGAGTTCGGCTCCGAGGCGGGGGGAGACGTAGATGGCGTTGTCCCAGCAAAGCTTGGACATCGGGTCCGGGCACTCCTGGAGCCAGCCGTTGTTGGCGAAGCGACCGTCGTCCACTTTGCAGTCGCTGGTGAAGCGAACTTCGAGAACGTCCTTGGACAAGGCGACCGGAGCGGAGGCTTTGTTGAGCAAGGCGAAGACGCTGGGGGCGGAGACGGAGAGTTTGACCGTGGGATAGGCCGAACCGGCGAGCAGGCCGTCGTGGAGGAACTGGCGGAAGCCCTTGTCGCCGGCGACGCCGGGCAGGGCTGTGATGGTGGCGTAAACGAGGGAGTAGCCGTCGGGTTTGGCTTCGCCGAGGATGCGGGCCAAGAGTTCGATGTCGGTGATGCCGCCGAAGAGGGGCAGGATCATCGGCTGGATGGGCACGATGGTGCCGTCGGCGGTGCGAGCGTCGCCCCAGGACTCAAGGTAGTGTGCGGCGGGGATGAAGACGCCGGTGCGGGCGGCGGCGGCGGTCTCATCGACGTGGTAACCGAGGCGAACAACCTGGCCGGCGCGGGCGAGGGCGGAGGTGAAGGCCAGATCGGCGGGCGCGTTATAGGCGGGGTTGCCGCCGAGGATAACGAGGGTTTTGACGGAGCCGGCCTGGAGGGCGGAAACGACTTCGGTGATGCCGGCAGAGGCGGCGGGGTCGGCGATCTTGACGTAGTCGAGAGTGGAGCCGATCGCGGCGAGGGCCTCGTTGAGCGCGTAGACGATGGCGTGCACCTCGGCGGGCAGGTGGGAGCCGGCGACGATTACGGCGGAGCCCTTGTGTTCGAGGAGGTCGGCGGCGCAGGCGGCGAGCCATTTTTCCTGGTCCTTGAATTCCAGGCCTTGGGAGAGTTTGTCGAACTGGGTGGAGCCGGTGACGCGGGCGGCGAGGGCGGCGGCGAAGGCGAGCAGGTGGCTGCTGGCGAGGCGGAGGCGATGATCGGCCATCGCGCCGGTGACGGTAAACGTGCTTTCGACCGCATAGAGGCGGTTGATTTCGGCCTCCTTGGTGAGGGCTTTGCGGCCTTTGGCGAAATCGCGAGCATAGCCGATGGCACCGGCTTCCGCGGTGAGGAAGTCGGCGTCGAGGGCGAGGATGCGTTTGGCTTTGGCGAAATGATAGATGGGTTTGACGTCGGAGCGGCCGAAGGCGGCCTGGGCGGCGGCGGCGGGGGCCTCGTCGGCGACGGGTTCGTACTCGGCCCAGAGGGCGCGGGGCAGTTCGCCGCGGAGTTTGGCGACGAGGCGGGCGCGGGTGGGGGAGGAGGAAGACTCGGCCAAGAAGACGAGGCCGGCGCCTTGACCGGCGCGGGCTTCGGCGCCGATGGCGGCGAGCACGTCCTGGATCTGGGCGGAGGTGGCGGCGGAGCCTTTGATGGTGGCGGTGGTGGCGCGGTCCGGATCGTAGAGGTCGAGGACGGAGGCTTGGACGATGCCGTTGGTGGCGCCGCCGAAGGGGGCGTAGGAGGGGTTGCCTTCGAGTTTGGTGGGGCGGCCCTGGTGGGTCTCGGCGAGCACCGGCACGGCGTGGCGGCGGAGGGGCATCGCGGAGGCGTAGTAGAGGGGGAGGCCGGGGATGATGTTTTCGACCGATTTGCCGTAGGCGAGGATGTGGGACTCGGGGCGGCGGCAGCCGGCGGCCAGACCCATGCCGCCGAGGGCGAAGGAGGCGGCCATGAGCTTAAAGAACTTGCGGCGATCGACGCCGTTCAGGTTGTCGGCCCCGGCGGGGAATTCACGTTCGATTTGTTCGCGGACCGCGGGGGTCTGGGCGAGGTCATCGAGGCTACGCCAATAACGGGGACCGGTCAGGGTCTCGGTGGAGTCGGCGGCGGGAGCAGAGTGGTCAAATGTGCGTTTCATCGTCGGTCGTGGCGGGCGGCGGTGCGGTGCGTCTGGAGGCGTGGCTTAGCGATGGCAGCCGGAGCAGCTTTGCGGGGGTTGCACGTTCCAGTCGTGGACGAATTTTTTGCCTTGTTCGAGCTGGCCCTCGGCTCCTCCGGGGTGTTTCCAGTCGAGATTGGTGACGAGGGCGGGATCACGGAGGACCTTTTCGGGTTCGCGGTGACATTCCAAACACCAGCCCATGGAAAGCGGTTTGGCGTGAGAGACGACCTCCATCTCGTTGATTTGGCCGTGGCACTCGACGCAGGAGACGCCGCGGGCGACGTGCACGGCGTGATTGAAATAGACGTAGTCAGGGGCCTGGTGAATGCGTACCCAAGGCACGGAGCCGCCGGTTTCGTAAGCCTCGCGCACGGGGGCGAGCAAGGGGCTGTCGGTCTTGATCTGGTTGTGGCAATTCATGCACGTCTGGGCGGTCGGCACGTTGGCGTGGCCGGACTTCTCGACGTTGCTGTGGCAGTAACGGCAATCGAGGCCGAGCTGCCCGGCGTGAAGGGCGTGACTGAAGGGGACGGGTTGGGTGGGGGCGTAGCCGACGCGGGTGTATTTCGGCGTGGCGTAGTAAGTGATACCGGCGGAGACGATGCCGGCGGTGATCCCGAGAAACAGGAGGATCTGGAGCGGCAACTTGTTGGCCGACTTTGGGAACAGGTTGGACATGGGCCGTGAGGGTGCTGGGGGCGTCGGAGCGCCGGGTTAGAGCGTGGAATCGGTGCGGGCGACCGAGCGTTTATCCGACTGGATCGTGAAGGAAGTGCTGGGTGCGGGCGACGAGGAGGCCGCATCGGCGGTGCGGGCGGCGGCGCGGGCGCCGCCGGCCAATCCCAGGCCCGCCAGCGCGGCGGCGACCTTGGCGAGAAAGGTCTTGCGAGTGTGTTTATTGCTCACGGGTGGTCGGATTTTGGTTAAAGTCGCCGGGCAGGTCAGAGGTCGGTCATTCTAAAGTAAAACAAAAACTCCAAGCTTCTGGCGGACAATCGGGAGTAGAAGGTGGACAAAAAATGCGTGGTAAGCGTGCTTATCGACGGTGGGTGCCGGCGACGAGGTCGGCGGCGCGGGCACCGATGGCGGGGCCGATGTCGGTCCGGCGATCAAGGTGATCGCGGATCACGTTGACCAGGGCGCTGCCGACCACGACGCCGTCGGCGTGGCGGGCGACCTCGGCCACGTGTTCGCGTTTACCGATCCCGAAGCCCACGACAACGGGCAAGTGGGTGTGGGTCTTGATGGCGGCAACGGCTTCGGGTATGCCGGTGGCGACCGCGTCGCGCACGCCAGTGACGCCCTCGCGGGAGACGTAGTAGATGAAACCGGTGGCGGCGCGGGCGATGATGGGCAGGCGGTCGGGTGGGGTGGTGGGGGCTACGATGTAGACGGATTTCAGGCCCTCGGCGGCGCAGGCGGCTGCCACGTCTGCGGATTCTTCGGGCGGTAGGTCGAGCACGAGCATGCCGTCGAGACCGGAGGCGCGGGCCTGGCGGACGTAGTCGGCGACGCCATTGGAGAAAACCAAATTGTAATAGGTGTAAAAAACGAGTGGAACTTCTGGAAAGTCGGCCCGGAGGGCACGGACCAAATCGTTGACCCGGGCCATGGTCATGCCGCTTTCGAGGGCGCGCTGGGCGGCGAGCTGGTTGGTGAGGCCGTCAGCGAGCGGATCGGAGAAAGGCACGCCGATTTCGAGCACGTCCACTCCGTTGCGTAGCAGGGAGCGGCAGGCGGCGAGGGAGGTGTCGAAGTCGGGGTCGCCGGCGCAGAGGTAGGCGACGAAGGCGGCGCGGTTTTCGGCTTGGGCGCGGGCGAAGGCGGCGGCGATGCGGTCCATGGTGTGGGTCGGCGGGAGGGCGGGGCGATGGTTGGCGGCGGTCGGAGGCGGTGTTGGTGGTTGAGCGACGCGCAAAGCGGCCCGTTGCGCAACGGGTTTTTCGCGCTGGTCGAGACGGCGGATCAGTCGGCGGCCGGCGTTGGGGGCAGCCAGGCCTGGAGGCAGGCGAGGGCGTCGGGGTTGTCGGGCCGGGCGCGCAGGATCTCCCGGACGAGTAGCAGGGCGGATTCGGCCCCGCCCCGCGCCTGACATTCGCGGGCCAGGTTGAGGAGGTCTGGCAGGTATGCGTCGCCGCGGGCGAGCAAGGCGCGAGCAAGTATGCGAACACGGCCGGGGTCGTCGCCGCGGAGGGCCAGGGGGAGTTCGAGGGCGTCGAGGCGGGCAGCGGAGCCGGCGACCCAGGCGGCGGTGGAGCGTCGGGCGGTCTGCAGCAGGGCGATGGCGGCGTGGTCGCCGCCGGCGGCAAGCTCGGTCCGGAAAAGCTCGGCAAAGGCTTCGAAGGAAGCTGGCAGCGGGCGCGTGTCCGGCGTGGGTGCGGCGATCGGCTCGGCAGGCGGGGGAGGCAGGTTGGTGATCAGTTCGCGTCGGCCGCGCAGGCCTTCGGATTCGCCAAAGGGGCCCTCCGCGAGGTTTAGGATTTCCCGCGCGGCCTCGGTTTCGTTCTCGGCCAGCAGGAGGTCCAGGGTGACGAGGTACACTTTGAGCGGCAGCGGGTGCCGGCCGATCACCTCGGCGAGGTCGGAGCGAGGGCCGGAGCCGCGTTCAAGGCAGAGGCGCGCGAGGGCGTCGGCGACCTCTACGTCGGGGGTGAGCATGCGGTCGGCGGCGCGGCGGATCTCGCGGGCGGCTTGTCTGACCGCGGGCCAGTCGCGGCCGGTCTGCGCGAGTTGCAGGCGGGCCCACCAGACGGGAGAGGTGGAGGCACCCAATGCGCGGAGGGTGTCCAGGAGCCGGTCCAGGCCGGCGGTGTCGCGCAGGTCGGCGAGCACAAGCGCCAAGGTGAGGTGAAGTTCTGGGTTGGTGCCGTGGCGCAGGAGCAGGCGTTCCAAGGCGGCGGCGGCCCCCTCTTCGTCGCCGGCCTGGCGGCTTTGCACAAGGGCGTACAGGTAGGTGTCCGCCGCGTCGGGCGCGAGGGTGCGCAGGCGTTCCAGGCCCTCGCGAAGGGCGGGCATGTCGCCTGCCTTGCGGGCGGCGACGACGCGGAGGCGCAGCGGTTCGGGCTGGCGGGGGGAGTCGGCCGCCCACCGTTCGGCGAGCGCCTCCGCTTCGGCGGTGCGGCCCTGTTCGAGGGCTTCCACGATGGCCAGTTCGCGGCGGATCGGGGCCTCGGGGGGCAGCTCGTTCATCGCCAGGGAGCGGGCCTCGGCGGGCCGCCCGGCGGAGCGGAAGGCGCGGATGGTTTCGGCCGCGAGCCAGCTTCGGTCGGGCGAGCCCGCGGAGGCGGCGAGGGAGAGGGCGCGCGCGGCCAGCGCCGCGCGGCGAGCGGGCTGGTCGGTGGCGTCGAGCAGGCCGAGCAGAGTCTCCATGTAGTTTTTTCCCGGATACCCATGGGCGAGGCCGTCCTCCAGCAACCGGGCGGCCTTGGCGTTGAGCCGCAGGCCGGCGTGGATGCGGGCAAGGCTGAGGCGGGTGCGGTGGTCGGCGGGGTCGCGTTCCAGGGCGGCGCGCAGGAGCATGAAGCCGGCGGGGAAGTCGCCTTGCGCGAGTTTTTCGCGTCCCTGGGCGGCGAGGGCGGCCCCGCGTTTGGCGTCGAGGCCGTCCCAGCGCCAGGGGAGAACGAGGTCGAAGTAGCCGATTTGGTTGTGGGCGGAGCGGGAGTGCAGCCGCCACGCGAGTGCGCCCGCGCCGAGCAGGTAGCCGGCGACGGCCAAGGCGAGGAGCCAGGCCAGGATGCCGCGCAAGCTGAGGTGTATGCGATGGCGTTTGTAGGCGTCGATCACCCTTTCGCGCTCGTCGGCGTCGCCGGCGAGGCGGCGGGTGGAGCGCAGATGGAGGAGACCGGCGTGCCAGCGGCCGCCGGGCACGGGAGGCGTGCCCCAAACCAGTCTCAAGGGTTTGCGCAAAGTCATGGAGGGGAACTTTGGCGCTCGGATGACCGGTCGGACAAGGGTGGTGCGGGGGAGCTCGGTGACGAGGGTGTGAAACGCGTTAAGGGCGGGTGACGGCCGGGTTAAAAGTGTGAGTTGCCAGCGGATGTCCGGCCCGGGCTTGCGCGGCGGCGGGCGGCGGGCAAGTTGATCGATGGAGACGAGCGTTGTTGATTCGGGCGGGGGCGAGGCGGGGTTCACTCCGTCGCGAGCGGCAGGGCTGGCCCGGCTGGAGAAGTTTTTGCCCCGGGCGGGCATGGACTATGCGGCGACGCGCAACTCGGTGATGCCCGGGCGCGGAAACGTATCGGGGCTTTCGCCTTGGCTGCGGCGGCGTTTGTTGACCGAGGACGAGGTGGTGGCGGCAGCGGCGGCGCGGCATGGCGCGTCGGCGGCGGAGAAGTTCATTCAAGAGGTGCGTTGGCGGACGTACTGGAAAGGGTGGCTGGAGAACCGCCCGGCGGTGTGGACGAGTTTTCTCGAGGGGGTGGCGCGGGCGCGGGACCGGCTGAGCGGGGAGCGGGCTTCGATGTTTTCGGCGGCGGTGGCGGGGCGGACGGATCTGGCGTGTTTCAACGCGTGGCGGGACGAGTTGGTGGCGACAGGGTGGCTGCATAATCACGCGCGCATGTGGTTTGCTTCGATCTGGGTGTTCACGCTGCGGCTGCCCTGGGAGTTGGGCGCGGCGTTTTTTCTGGAGCACCTGCTGGATGGGGATGCGGCGAGCAACACCCTTTCCTGGCGCTGGGTGGCGGGGTTGCACACGCCGGGCAAGATCTACCTGGCAAGGGCTGAGAACATCGCGAGATATGCCGGCTCGGAATTGGCGCCGCCGGCGGGACGGCTGGCGGAGGCGGCGGTCGCGCCGGCGCCGGAGAAGTGGGAGCGGGTGGTGCTGAGTGAGCGGCCGGTGAGTTGGGGTGAAGTGGCGGCGCGGGTGGGCCGACGGCCGGGTCTATGGCTGCATGGTGACGACCTGTGCGTCGAGGCGGGTGGCCTGGCGGAGGCGCCGGTGGCGGCGATGCACGCGGGGTCGGCTGCTGGGGCGGAGGAGGCGTGCGGGGTCGGGCTCGGGCCGGCGGCTTGGGGGCGGGCGGCGCGGGCGGACGGGGCGGCGCGGGCGGCGGCGCACCGCCTCGGTGAGGTCGAAGGCGGCGAGCACGACGAGGAGGCCGGCGAGCTGGAGGAGTGGGTGCTGGCGCGGCGGCTCAGCGTCAGACCCTCGCCGAGTTGCGCGAGGGCCTCGG
>CAYNUW010000088.1:0-11644 GCA_964400455.1 uncultured Akkermansia sp.
AGGGACTCAACGAGGAGGGCATCTTGGAGGCCGCCATTCGCGAGGTGGATGGCGCAACCGAAGAGGTGCACGCCGCGCAGGGCGAAGCCCTGGCTCGCAAACATCATGTCACCAAGGCCATCGAGCGGCTGGCGACCGAGCGCAGCCGACTGGAAACCGAAACCGAGACGGCAGTTCGTTCCGGCCGGGAAGATCTAGCGGTGGCGGGTCTGGGGCGGATCGACGATATCGAGCGGCAGTTGCCCGAGCTGGAGAGCCAGATGCTTGACCACAAGACTGAGGCGGAGCGTCTGGGGCAATCTTTGGAGAGCCTCAAGGCTCGTCGCGCTCAGATGCACGACGACTTGGTGGCCCTGCGCAGGGTCCGCGCCACGTCGGGTGCGGCGGGTGGTCGCCCGGCTGGTTCCGATCCCCGGCTCAAGGCCGACCGGGCGGAGAATGCCTTTAACGATCGTTACGCCAAGGCCACCGGCACCGACCGGTCCACCCTGCACGCGAAGGAGGCCGAGCAGGCCCGCCTGCGTGAGCTCGGCACCGTGGCGCGTGACAACCGGGTGCAGCTGCGCCTGGCCGAACTGAAATCCCGTCTTACTCCGGGTTCACCCTCGGCCAACTAACCGTTCCGCGCGCCTTGCCGCCGACCCCGCCGCTCCCGCTTCACCTGTCCGCAAACCTTTCCGCCGCGCTCCCTTCGCCCAATGAGTTTTGGTGAACTCCTGCTTCATCCCCAAGTCTGGCCTTTCAGCTTGCTGCTGTTGCTGTTTCTAGCCGCCGCGCTGCTGGAGATCATCATGGTCTTCACCGGCGTGGGCGCGGACTATGGCATCGACCTGAGCGTGGATATCGAGCTGCCCGATGTGACCAACCACGGCGGACTGCTCGATTGGTTGGGCCTGGGGCGCGTGCCTTTCATCGTCTCCTTCGCGGCGTTTTTGCTCTGCGCGGGCATCATCGGTCTCTTCGGACAGACCTTGCAACTTGAGCTGCTGGGCGTGGCCTTGCCTTGGCCCTTGGCCATGGCCGGCGCGGTCGCCCTGGCGCTGCCACCGGTGCGCCTGCTCAACTTCAGCCTGGGACGCGTCTGGCCCAAGGACGTGGAGACGAGCGTGGTCAGCACCGACTCTTTTGTCGGCCACGAAGCCGAGGTGGTGCTCGGCACCATCACCAGCGAGGAGCCGGGGCAAATCCGACTGCGCGACACCAATGGAACCACTCACCACGCCATGGCCTATGCGGATCGATTGGCCGAAACTTACCGCCAGGGCGACCTGGTGTTGATCGTGGGGCGGCGCGGCGCGTTCTACACCGTGATCCTGCATCCCAATCCGTCATCCAAAGAACCCACCGAAACGGCCTGACCCTCAAACGTGTTCTTTCTTTCGCTCCGCGAAACCGTTCTCCCCTGAAACCAACCACCGCCTCCGTCCTCGCCTTCAACCGACATGGATAATCTGTCCCTCATCCCCGTCCTCGCCGTAGTCGGCGGGCTCATACTAATCGCGCTGATCGGCGCCATGATCGCCAAGCTCTACCGCAAGGCCAATCCAGAGCGCGCCCTGATGCGCACGGGTTGGGGCGGTGGCAAGGTTATCACCGACGGCGGCACCATCGTGCTGCCTTTCCTGCAGCAAATCACCGAGGTGAACTTGCAGACCCTGCGTCTCGAAGTGCAGCGGCGCAACCAAGACGCCCTCATCACCCGCGACCGCCTGCGCGTCGATGTGCGCGCCGAGTTTTATGTCCGCGTCGCCAAGACGGTGGAGAGCATCATGGTGGCCGCCCAGACCCTCGGCCACCGCACCTTCCGCCCCGACGAGCTGACCGCCCAGCTGCAGGGCAAGTTCGTCGACGCTCTGCGCGCCGTCGCCGCCACGCTCACCATGGACGAGCTGCACGAGAAACGCGTCGAGTTCGTCATGCAGGTGCAGAAGGCCGTGACCGAGGACTTGAGCCGAAACGGTCTCGAACTGGAGTCGGTGTCGCTAACCGAACTCGACCAGACCTCGCGGGAATTCTTCAAGGACTCGAACGCCTTCGACGCCCAGGGTCTGGCCAAGCTGACCGAAATCACCGAGACCAAACGCAAGGAACGCAACCAGATCGAGCAGGACACCCGCCTGGCCATCGAGCAGAAGAACCTTGAGGTGGAGCGCCAGTCGCTGACCGTGCGCCAGATCGAGGCTCAGGCTCAGTTCGAACAGGAGCAGGCGATCCAGATGTCCAAGGCCGCGCAAGAGGCCCGCATCGCCCGCGAACGCGCCGAACGCGAGCGCGAGGGTAAAGAGGCCCAGATCACCGCCGACCAGGCGGTGAAGGAGGCCAACATCAACGCCGACAAGATCGTCGCCGCGCGCGAGATTCTCCGCAAACGCGAGCTCGACATCGCGGCCCAGGAGGCGCGCATCGCCGTGGCCAAAAAATCCGAGGAGTTGTCCAAGGCCGACGCCGATGCCGCCGCCGCCCGCGCCATCATGGTGAAGGCCGAGGAGCAGGTGAAAACGGTGCAGGAAGTCGCCGCCGCCGAACGCGCCAAGGAGATCGTGGTCATCAAGGCGCGCGAGACCGCCGAGCAGGACGCGGTCAAGGTGATCGTCTCGGCCGAGGCCGAACGCAAAGCCGCCGAGGATCGGGCCATCGCCCTGCGCACCCAGGCCCAGGCCGAGGCCGACCGCGTGCGCATCGTGGCCGAGGCCGACGCCAAGCGACTCGAAGTCGAGGCGGAAGGTCTGCAGGCGATCAACCAGGCCAAGAATCTGCTCGGCGAGGCGATCATGAGCTTTGAGGTGCGCCGCGAGCTGGTGGCCAAACTCGAGCAGGTGATCGCCGCCGCGATGAAGCCGGCGGAGAAGATCGACTCCATCCGCATGCTGCACATCAACGGAATGCCCGGACAGGGCGGAGGCGGCGGTGGTGCCGGTATCGGCGCGACCACTACGCCGGGCGGCGGCGGCGACGCGGGCGGCCTGCCCAACCAATTGGTCAGCGCCCTGCTGCAATATCGCCTGCAGCTTCCAGTGGTGGAAAAAATGATCACCGAACTCGGACTCGACTTGAATAACGGCGGCCTGGTCCCGGACACGGCCGCCCCGGTCAAAGCCGTCAAGTCCGCCGATAGGGGCGCGACGCCGAGCGGCGGTGCCTGAGCTCCGACCGTTCTTCAGCCCCGCCTTCACCGGCGGGGCTTTTATGTGCCAGCCCACGATTCTTTTCCCGACTTTTTTTCGCCATGCCTCCGGCGCCTCCTCCGCCCCCTTCCGCCAACTCCCCTCTGCCCGCCGACTGGACGGTGCCGGCGGTGTTTCGCCGGCGTCTCGGCACTCGTGCCGGCCGCCAGCGCGCGATGGTCGCGGACGGCCATCTTTTGCTCATTCTCAACACGGTTCCGGAGCCGGGAACTTTTCGCCGGAAAAGCACGTTTTTCTGGCGTGATGCCAAGGCCGCCTGGCGCTCCACCGTCAGCGTAGAGGCCCTGCTCGGGCTGCGCAGGCTGGTGGACGCCTATGCCCAGGTCGCGACCGAGCTCGAAGACCGGCTGGAAAAAGCCGGTGACGCGCAGGCGTTGCGCGAGGTGCTTAGCCGTTCCGTGCCGGTGTCGCGCGCTGCACGCAACCTACACCTCGCCTTGCAGGAAGCGCGACAGGCGGTGGACGACCCGGACCTCATCAACCTGCGCGACCAGGCCGGCGAGGCCGAACGCACGCTGGAGCTGGTGCGCGAGGACGCGCGTATCGCGCTGGATTTTCTGTTGGCGAGGAAAAGCGAGGAGCAGGCGGCGCAGGCCGAACGCATCGCGCGCACCGGCCATCGGCTGAACCTGCTCGCGGCGATGTTTTTTCCGGTGACCGCGCTGGGCGCCCTTTTTGGCATGAATCTCACCCACGGTTTTGAACACGCCGGACCGTGGTTGTTTTGGGTGGTCACCGTCGCGGCGGCGGGCTTTGGCGGTTGGTTGTTGGCCTGGACTGCGCGGGGCGGAAAACGGTGAGCTCCGGCTCGGGTTCCGGGTTCAATAATGCGGCGGCCGTTCGTCCTGTGCGGCGGGGGGGCGTCCGGCCTCCCCACTCTCGGCGAGACGTCCGCGCAAGAGGCGAAGCTCCGCCAGGGCGCGGTCCAGCACGCGGGACTGCTCAAGCATCGCCTTGTCCTGCTCGACCACATGGCGCTCCAACCAGGCCAGGCGCTCCTCCAGTCGTTCAATTCGTTCGTCGGACATGAGGCACGGGGCGGGGATGGTCGTCTTCTTCGGCTGGCTCCGGGAGCGCGATCGGCTCCAAATCGGCGTGCAGCGAGGCCAGCTGCGGCAAAATCTTGTTCTGGTAACAATCGGGACAAACCGAATGGCTGAAGTCCGTGCCGGTGCGCTCGTTGATGTAGCTCTCGATTTGCTGCCAGTAGTTTTGGTCGTCACGCACCTTTTTGCAGTAGCCGCAGATCGGAAGAAAAGTTTCCAGCTGTCGGACTTGGGTCGCGAAACGCAGTATGCGCTCCGCCACGTGCAGGCGCATCCAAAGTTCCTGCGGCACCAAGGGTTTTTTTAAATAGTCATCCACGCCGGCGTCGATGGCCTCGCGCTGGTTTTCAGCCGAGGGATGGTTGCTGGTGATGAGGATGAAGTAGACGTAATCGGCCCCCAGGCGCGCGCGCACTCTTCGGCAGAGTTCCAAGCCATCCACCCCGGGCATCACCCAGTCGCTGACCACCAGGCGCACAGGATCATTTTCCAGCGCCGCCAGCGCCGCCTCTCCGTCGGGCGCGGTCACCACCTCGTGCCCGGCCACCCGCAGAGCGCGGATGATCACGGCACGCGCGACGGGATCGTCTTCGACGGCGAGGATCTTCATGAAGTGGGGTGAACTTCCAAACCGAAAACGATTTAGACCGCTTCGTCCATGCCGAAGGCGCGGCGCAACTCCGCCAGAGCCGAATCCGGCATCGGGGCCAGCGCGCCCAGGGGGCGTGCCAGCTGCAGGGCCTCGGCGGTGGCCTCCAGCACTTCCAGCCGGTCGAAGGCCTCCAGCAGGGTGCGACCGACAATCAGCGCGCCTTCGTTCTCGATCAGCAGCACCGGGCAGGTCCGCAGATCCATCCGGGCGGCGAGCGCCTCGGCATCATCGACCACGCACGCGAAGGGCACCTTGGGCGCGTCACCCAGCACCAGATAACTTTCGGGTATGGTCCGCGAACTGAAGACCGCATCGGTCATGCAAAACGCGCTGGCGCACATCGGCTGCGCGTTGATCACCACGCCCACCTCGGGCCGGGAGGCGTAGATCAGGGCATGTAATCGGCTGGTGCGGCTGGCGCGTTTGCCCTCCTCGCAGGCTCGCGCGGTGGCGCGGACCAGGCTGGCGGGCGTCAATTCCAGACGGTCGCGCCGGCGGGGCGTGGTGATGAAACTCTCCCCGTCCAAGCGCGCCGAGATGGAGCCGGCGGTGCTGATCATGAGCCGCTGCCGATAGGCCCGGTGCGTAAACTCGCAAAGCTGCGCGCGCAGTTCACGCTCCCGGTTGCCGGGCACCGCCGGCGGCAGCGCGCCCAGATCGCGAGCCGGCTGATGGCGCAAGTTGGGTTCCGGCACGGTCCGCAACTCCCCCAGCGCCCGGGCTCGAATCACGGTCTGTGCGACAAACTCCAGGGTCTCGAAACGTTGAAAGGCGTCCGCCAGGTCGCGTCCGCCGATCACCACGCCGTGATTCTCCAGCATCACGCAATCGGCGCCGCCGGCAAAGGCCTCCGCTATCTTGTCCCCCAGCTCCTGGCTGCCCGGGCAGGCGTAGGCCGCGTAGGCGATGCTCCTGCAGACCTGGTGGGCGTGGGTCTGCACCCGCGTATCGGGAAAAGCGCGACAAATGCTAAACGCCACCAGCGCGCCGGGATGGGCGTGCACGATCGCGCGCACATCCGGCCGGCGTCGGTAGATCTCGCGATGAAAGGGGAACTCCGACGAAGGCGGGTGCAGCCCCTCGCGCGTGCCGTCGGGCAGCACCCGGACCACGTCCGCCGGTCGCAGAGCGCCCTTGTCCACCCGGGAGGGCGTGATCCAGATGCAGCCGTCGGGGTCCAGAATCGACAGGTTGCCCCCCGAAGTGGTGGTCATTCGGTAACGATAGATTCGATCCATCGTCGCCACCAGTTCGTCACGGGGATGCAGCCAGTTGGGGGATTCCATGGCCGGGCAGCGTGACGCGCCCCGTCCGTCGTGGCGCGCAAAAAAAAACGCCGCCTCGGAGGAGGCGGCGCAAACTTCCCTCGGGGAGCGCTCAACCCTTGAGCATGTCGACGACGGCGGCGCGTTCCTCGACCAGCTCCTTGTTGGTGACGGCGACCTTTTCCTTGCAGAAGTCGCACAGTTGCTGGCCGGTCACCACCTCATAGCTGCCCGGCGTGGTCGTGCGGACCGGCATGCCGGCCCAGACCTCGGGGTCAAAGCCGTAGAGACCGTTGCTCTTGACCGCGACGGAGTGGACCTTGCCCGGCGTCATGAGGTCGCGGACGTGGTCGACCAGCGCGTTGGCGGCGGATGCGGCGGAAGAGGCGCCGCGGGCGGCGATGATGGCCGCACCGCGTTTGCCAACCGTCTCGAAGAAGGGTCCCTGGAGCCAGGCTTTGTCGCCGATGACTTCGGCGGCCGGCTTGCCCGCGATCGTGGCGTTGCAGTAGGCGGAGACCATGGTGGGGCTGTGGTTGCCGTAGATGAAGATATCCTTAACGGCGGTCAGATCGACGCCCGCCTTTTTGGCCAGTTGCGTCTGAGCGCGGTTCTGGTCGAGACGCACCATCGCGGTGAAGCGATCGGGGGTCAGGCGCTTGGCTTGGGAGGCCGCGATCATGCAGTTGGTGTTGGCGGGATTGCCTACCACCGCGACGCGGGCGTCGTCGGCCGCGACCCGATCGATGACCTGGCCTTGGCCGATGAAAATGCGGCCGTTGTCCTTCAGCAGGTCGGCGCGTTCCATGCCGGGACCGCGTGGTTTGGCTCCCACCAGCAAAGACCAGTTGGCATCCTTGAAGCCAACTTCGGGTTGGTCCGTCAGGATGATGTTTTTCAACAGCGGGAAGGCGCAGTCATCCAGTTCCATGGCGACGCCCTCGAGCGCCTTCATGGCCTTCTCGATCGGCGCTTCGATAAGCTGAAGAATCACAGGGCGGTCGGGCCCGAACATCGCGCCGGAGGCGATGCGAAATAGGAGAGCATAACCGATTTGGCCGGCAGCTCCGGTTACGGCAACACGGATGGGTGATTGGGACATGACCCCAAAAACATAGCACTGAACCCCGCCGGAAAACACGCCTAATTTGCGATTTGCAACGCGTCCTCAAAACCGTGCGGCCCACGTCGGCAATCGAATGGACTGAGTATTTTCTACCCCATAAGGGCAATTCAGGCCTTTAGGGCTTGGCTTGAACCGGGGTAAATCCGACGTTCTTCACAGCTTTTTTTACGTCATGCCTTTCGCGAGCCCATCCAGCCCCCTTCGTTTACCGCGTTCCCGCCGACTTGCGTGGGTGACCGCGCTCCTTTCGGTCGGCGTGACTTTTGGACCGCTGAGCGCGAGGTCGGACGACATCACGGAGCTCCGCCTCAAAGCCGAACAGGGCGACGCCGGTGCGATCAATGCGCTCGGCATGGCTTATGCCCAGGGCAACGGGGTCGAGACCGACCCCGTCGAGGCGGCGCGCCTTTTCGCCCGGGCTTCTGGAGCCGGCAACCCTCACGCCACGTTTAATCTGGCGGTCGCTCACGAGCAGGGCCACGGGGTGCCCGCCGACCTTACCCGAGCCTACGAGCTTTACAAGGACGCCGCCGCCGCCGGTCACATTCTGGCTGCTTTCAACGCCGGCAACATGCTGGCCGCCGGTCGAGGCGTGCTCCGCGACGACGCCGCCGCCATTGAGATGATGCGCACTGCGGCCGAGGCCGGTCTGCCCCAGGCCCAGTTTAATCTTGGCATCGCCCACGCCACCGGTCGCGGGGTGGTCAAGGATCTGGCCCAAGCCTATCGCTGGCATCGTGAAGCCGCCAGCCGCGGCCATGTCGGCTCCATGCTCAACCTCGCCAGCCAGCTCGAACGTGGCGAAGGTGTCGCTCCGAATCGACCGGCCGCCGAGCGCCTTTTACGCACTGCGGCCCAGCTCGGTCATCCTCCCGCCCAACTCAACTACGGTGTGGCCCTCGCCCAAGGCTGGACCACGGGCGAAGGCGATCTCGTGGCGGCCTACCCTTGGGTCTTTCTCGCCGCCGAACGGGGCCAACCCGCCCAGGCCCGCGATGCCATCTTCGCTCAGCTTACTCCTGAAGAAAAGGTGGTCGCCGAAGCCAAACTCGCCGAGATACGCTCCGAGTTGGCGGCTTCCGGCGATTTGCCCGCCCCGGTGCTGCGTCCGTTTGAGACCGCCAGCTTCCAAGCCCCGCTTGAACAACTGCCGGATGGCACCTCCGGCGGAGACACGGCGGTCGCTGCGGTAACGGTCCCGTCCCCCGCCGCCCCGGTCGAGGAACTCGCGGCGGCTCAGGCCGAGGTCGAACGCCTGGCCGCCGAACGCACCCGTCTCGAAGCCGCCCTCGCCGAGAGTCAGTCCCAGCTGGAGCAGTTGCGCGCCCGGCCCGCCGTCGTCCCGACCGACACCGCCTCGGCCGCCGACCTTGCCGCCAAAACCGCCGAGCTTGAACAACTCCGCGCCTCCCGTGACGCGCTTGAGGCCGAAAAAACCGCCCTGCTCGCCAAGGTCGAGGCCGCCGAAATCGCCGCCCGCGAAGCGGCCGCCCAAGTCGCCTCCCTCACCGCCGCCGCCACGACCACCGCGGCAGCCTCGGCCGATGTTCCAGCCGGCGCGCCCGCGCCGCAGGAACTCGGCGAACTTCGCGCCCAGATCGCCAGCCTTGAGGAAACCATCGGCAAAAACGACCTGGATATCGCTCTCGCCCAAGGCGTGGCCGCTCAGGCCCGCTCCGAGGTCGTCCGCCTCCAGGCGGAGCAGGCCGGCCTGCGCACCCGCGCCGACGAACAAGCCGCGCTGGCCCAGACCGCGCTCTCCGAACGCGACCAGGCCCGTTCCGAATTGGCCGCCGCGCTCGCCGCCGCCGAAGCCGCCGCCGCCGACCTTGCCAAAGTGCGCGCCGAATTGGCCGACCTGCAACCCCGCCTCGCCGCCGCCGGGCAGGCCACTGCCCAAGCGGACCAGGAACTGCGCGCCCAGCTTGAAGCCCGCACCGAGGAGCTCCGCCTCGCCAGGGAAACCAGCCAAAAACTCGAGACCGAACTGGCCGACCTGCGTCCCCGTCTCGCCGCCGCCCAGGCGGATCTGGCCCGCCTCTCCGCCGGCGGCGAAGCCTTCGCCGCCGAACGCGCCGCCCTCGCCGCCCGCGCCGCCGAACAGGCCGCCGCCGCCCGCGCCGCCACGGCCGAATTGGACAAGGCTCGCGCCGACCTCGCCGCCGTGCGCGCCGAACGCGAAAGCCTCGCCGCCAAGCTCGAAACCGTGCAGGAGGAAGTTCGCGTGGCTGCGGAAGCTCGCACCGCCAACGAAACCGCGCTTGCCGCCGCCACCGCCGAGCGGGCGCGGCTTGAGGGTGAACTCGCCGCCCAGCGCCAGACGCTCCCCGAACGCGACGCCGCGCTCGAGGCCGCCCGCCGCCAACTCGACGAGCAACAGGCCGCCGCCGCCGTGCTCGAGGGTCGCCTCGCCGAAGCCGCCCGCGCCGCCGCCACCGCCGCCCGCGAACGCGACGCCGCCCAGGCCGCGCTCGCCGAAGCCCGCAACCAGACCGAAGTCGCCCGCGCCCGCGCCCTCGACCTGGAAGGCCTCGCCGCCGCCGGCAAGGCCCTCGCCGCCGAATCCCGGGCCCAGATCGGCGCGATGGAGAAAGACCTCGCCGCCGCCCAGCAAACCGCCGCCGCCGCCCAACGCCAGGCCGAGGAAGCCACCGCCCGCCTCGCTGAATTGGAGGCCGACAAGGAACGTCTGCGCGGAGACCTCGCCCTCGCCCAGGCCGCCACCGACGCCGCCCTCGGCGCCCAGGCCCAGGCCCAAGCGCGCTACGCCGAACTCGAACGCGGGGTCGCAGGCCTCCGCCTGGAGACCTCCACGCTCCAAGCCGAGGTCGAGCGCCTGGAGGCCGCCGTTCAGGAAGAGCGCGGCCGCCACGCCGGAGAAATCACCAGCCTCGCCAACCAAGTCCGGCAGGCTCGCGACGCCAATCGCACCCTCCGCGAGGCGAATTCCGCCCTGCTTTCCAACACCGTCGCCGAGGAACAAGCCCGCGAGTCCGAACTCAAGGACCTGCGCGCCACCCTCGCTCGCCTGGAGGCCACCCGCTCCGAACTCATCTCCCGCGCCGAAAACGCCGCCGCCGCCGAACGCGAGGCCCGCTCCGAGAAAGATCGCCTGGCCCGCGAACTCGCCGACAAGACCGCCGAGCTCGGCACCACCGCCGACGCCCTCGCGGCGCACTCGACCACGCAGCAAGCCTTGGTGAAAGAAAACGAGCGCCTGGCCGCCGCCGAGGAGACTCTCACCCTCGCCCTCGGCCGTTCCGAAGCCCAGTTGCGCGCCGCCGCTCAGGAGCGCGACCGCCTTGCGGCCGAACTCAAGACCGCCCAGGCCGCCCAACCCCGTCAACGCGAACTCGAAACCCGCCTCGCCACCGCCGAGCAGGCCCTCGCCACCGCCAACGCCGACGCCGAAGCCCTGCGCCGCCGCCTCGATCCGTTGGAGGACGAGCTGGAGGAAACCCGCCGCCGCCTGGAAACCGCCGTGGCCGAGCAAGCTCGCTCGGCCGGCCTGCGCGAACGACTCGCCGCCGTCGAGGCCGAGTCCGCCCGCCGCGCCGCCGCCCTCGAGTCCGCGCAAGCGGAGATGGCCGAACTGCGGTCCACCGCCGTCCGGCTCACCGACCAGAACTCTCGCGCCGAGCGCGAGCGCGCCGCCCGTGTCGTGCAGCTCGAGCGTGACAACGCCGCCCTTACCGCCCGCCTCGCCACCGCCCAGCGCACCCTCCAGGAGATTGCCAACGCCGCCGTGGCCACGCCGGTCGCGCGCCCCGCCGTGGCGCCGGCCGCGGCCAGCTCCGTCCCGCCTCCGGCCGCTTCCACTTACACGCCGCCCGCGCCGGTCGCCCCGGCCCCGCGCTTCCACACGGTCGCCGAGGGCGATTCCCTGTCCCGCATCAGCCTGCGCTACTACGGCACCGGCACCCGTTGGCAGGAGATTTACGAGGCCAACCGCGAACAGCTCAGCGGCGCCAACGCCCTCGTCCCCGGCCAGCAGCTGCGGATCCCCTGAGGAGCCCGCAACTGAGTGCCAGGGCAAGGTTGCGTCCTTTGCGCGACTCTATCCTCAATCCGTAGCTTCTCGCGAAGGATGCGAAGGGAGCGAAGGCCAAACTGCTCGCGCCAAGGTGGTGCCGCTGAGTCCCTGTGCCCGCTGCATTGTCTCCCCGAAAGTATGTCGCCAGTTGCTTTGGCTTGTTTGGTAACACTGCCCACCAGTGGATCGAGGTGGAGCCGATTGTCCCCAATCGGCTGACGGCGGCCCTGCCGCCGCCCGAGCTCCTCCAACGCGCCGCGCGCTCACTCCACTGACTGAAAGCGGCGTCAAACTAGGTGCGGCCCAGCGCTTAGTAACACCGCGCACCTGTAGGATT
>CAYNUW010000088.1:11654-12026 GCA_964400455.1 uncultured Akkermansia sp.
GATCGAGGTGGAGCCGATTGTCCCCAATCGGCTGACGGCGGCCCCGCCGCCGCCCGAGCCCCCCCCTAGGCGCCGCGCGCTCACCACACTGACTGGACGCGGCATCACATTAGGTGCTGCCCTGCGATTCAGGTGGCCCGCAACTCCGAGCCGTGACTTAAGCCCTGCGTGGGGAGAAGTTTCCCCAGTTGCCGTGCTCCATTAAGCGTGTGTGCCGACCGCACCCACTCCGCTAATATCCCCAGGCTTTGCCAGTAGTTTGCTGGCCAGTGACCAATATTTGCCTCCCTCTTCGGATGTATCGGGTCTTGGCCTGCTCATCAGACCCCGTGCTTAACTTCCTCACCACACCGCAGAACTCCTTACTTCTAC
>CAYNUW010000089.1:0-9467 GCA_964400455.1 uncultured Akkermansia sp.
CAACCAGCAGAAGATCGTTCTCGCCAAATGGCTGGCCCGCGGCGGCCGCCTCCTGATCGTGGACGAACCCACCCGCGGCGTGGATGTGGGGGCGAAAACCGCCATTCACGAACTGCTGGATCAACTCGCCCTCGACGGCCTCGCCATTCTTCTCATCTCCTCCGAACTTCCCGAAGTCATAGGCGTTTCCAGCCGGGTGATCGTTCTGCGCGAGGGACGCCAAGTCGGCGAATTGCCCCACGCCTCGGCCGATCAAGAATCGGTTTTGCGCCTCATGGCGGGTGCGCTCTCCAACGCCGCCTGACCCGTCGGCCGGCCTTCGCATCGACCCTCTGGAACAAAAAAAAGCCGACGCGGTGCGTCGGCTTGTAACGGGAAGACGAAAGACAATCGCGCCGGTTTACGACACGAAGCTCACTCAGGCCTTTTGCTCGGCCTTCTTCTCGTCGGACTTCTTTTCGCCTTTGCAACCGCCGCAGCCGGAGCTGGCGTAGGAAACGGAGGCGATGGACAGGGCAACCAGGGCGAGAACGAACTTCTTCATGATGATGGAGGATAGGTTTGTGGTTTTGTTTGAGACCAATGCGTGCCCGCGTGGACGCGACATCGATCCCTACAAGATAGCAGACGTCAGCCAGAGTTCCAGAGTTTCACGCGTTTTTTGTGCGGCTCAACAAAATCCCCCCCGGTCGACCCATCAATTTTTGCCCAATCCACGCCAATCCGGCTGCAAAAACGCGCCCGGTATTGCCGACGGACAACTTTGGTTAAAGGACTTGGCCCACCATGCAACTCGATCCACGCACGCTCTCACCGGCTCAAGCCTACGCCTGGATGACCAGCCTGATCACCCCTCGCCCCATCGCCTGGGTCTCCACCGTCGACGCCTCCGGGCGCTCCAACCTGGCCCCATTTTCGTTTTTCAACGGCGTCACCTCCTCCCCCCCCACCCTGCTCTTCGTGCCGGTCAACCTGCGCGACGGGGCCAAAAAAGACACCGTCCTCAACCTCGAAATCGTTCCCGAATGCGTGGTCCACATCGTGCCCCGGACCCTGGCGGACCCGATGAACGCCTGCGCCGCCCGTTTGCCCCGCGGCGAGAGCGAGTTCACCGCGTTTGGTATTCCGGCGACACCGAGCCTGCACGTGCGCCCGCCGCGCGTCGCGGACGCCCCGGCCGCCTTTGAATGCCGCGTCCGGCAGATCGTGCCCGTCGGAGAAGGACCTCTCGCCGCCCACGTTGTCATCGCAGACATTCTTTGGGTGCACATCCGGGACGATGTGCTCGACCCCGCGGGCGTCATCGACCCCGCCAAGCTGGACGCCGTCGGCCGGCTCGGCGGCGAAGACTACGCCACCACCCGCGACCGTTTCCAGCTCGCCCGCCCCGACCGCCGTCGCTGAAGGTCGCCGCATGCCCCGCGTCAAACGCACAACCCGAGTGCCCGAGCTCAGCGACTTTCTGCCCGGAGCCTGGCGCGGTTCGGAGGGGCGGTTCCGCATCGGGAAAACCCGCGCCGGCGTCTGGTGGCTGGTCTCACCCGACGGCCAACCCGTGTTTCTGCGAGCGGTCGCCGGCGTGAACCGACACGGTCGCGCCGGCCCTCCGCCCGAGCGACCCGGTCCCTACGCGCTCACGGTGCGCAAGCTTTTCGGCGCACCCAGCCAGACCTTCGGCTCGGGCTGGGCTCGGTCCGCCGCCACCCGACTGCACACCTGGGG
The DNA here is from genome assembly GCA_964400455.1 of uncultured Akkermansia sp. Taxonomy (GTDB): domain Bacteria; phylum Verrucomicrobiota; class Verrucomicrobiia; order Opitutales; family Opitutaceae; genus IMCC26134_A. The sequence continues at coordinate 1,723 of CAYNUW010000089.1, forward strand.
CGTGGATACCGTCGGCCCCTGGGCCGAGGCGGAGCTGGGCAAACACGGCTTTCATTTTACTGCGCTCGCCGATTTCATCCGGGCCGCCGTTCCCACTCTCCACGGCCCGGGCCTGCGTCTGCCGGATGTGTTCGACTCTCGCTGGCCCGAGGCCGCCCACGCCCAGGCCGCCGCCGTCTGCTCACCTTGGGCCGATACCGACGCCTTGATCGGCTGGTTCACCGACGACGGCTTGGGCTGGGGGGCAGAGTCTCCGGACGGCCTCAGCGCCTTCCAGCTCTGTCTGGGCTCGGAGCCCTCGTTCGCCGCCTACCACGCCGCCTGGGAATTCGCCCTCGCCGCCCACGGCGGTTCCCTCGACGCCACGTTCCGCGATTGGGGCCTGGAACGCGCGCAACGCGAACGGTTGCGCCAATTCACCCGGGCCGAACTACCGGTGCCCGGTCCGGCCTTCGCCGAAGACTCCGCCAGCTTCGCCGCCGAACTCGCCCGTCGATACTTCACGATCACCGGCGCCGCCCTGCGTGCGGCCGACCCCGGCCGGCTCTCGCTGGGCTGTCGTTTCGCGTCCACCCCACCCTCCGCCGTGCGTGCCGCCGCGGCCGCCGGTGGATCCGACGCGCTCTCCTGGCGCCTGCGCCCCGACACCAGCTTCGCCCGGCAATCCGCCGCGCACGACGACGGTCCCGCCTGGATCACCGGCGGCGGTCTCGGCCACGCCGACTTTCACCGTCTCCCCCTGCGCTCCGGCACCGGTCCCACCCGCCTCGAACGACTGCTGCGCGCCAACCGCGAGGGCCTGATCGCCGCCTGCCGCTCCCCCCGCACCATCGGGATTGAGTGGGCGCACTGGGCCGACGCCGCCGACGAAACTCCTCCCTTCGGCGCCGGCCTCGTCCACGCCGACGACCATGAGGCGCACGAACACACCGAAATGCTCGCCCACGTGCACCGCCGCGCCGCCGCGCTCCACGCCGGCGGCTGACCGAGGCCGACGCTTGCGCGAAGGCAACGACTGTGCGTTATGGCCGCCATTTCCATCCTCCCGACCACCGCGCCGTGTCCGTCTACTCCGCCAATATCGCCCGCCATCTCGCCGCCCGCGCCCTCGCCCACCCCGGCCAGGCCGCCCTCAAAATCCCGAGGGGCCGCCGCGCAGGCCGCATCGATTACCTGACGCTCGACTACGCGGAACTCTCCGCCGAGGTCTCCGCCTGGCGCGCACGTCTGCACCACGCCGGAGTGCGGCCGGGCGACCGCACCCTCGTCATGGTCCGCCAGGGCCTGCCCTTGATCGCCGTCGTCTTCGCCTTGTTCGAACTCGGCTCCGCGCCGGTGGTGATCGACCCCGGCATGGGCCGGCAGAACTTTCTGCGCTGCGTCGCCCAAAGCCAGCCTCGCGCCCTGGTCGGCATCCCCCTCGCCCGCCTCTGCTCCCGGCTCTTTTTCCGCGCCTTCGCCAGCGTAAAAATCCGCGTCGCCGTGCCCGGCACCACCACCGCCCGCGCCTCCCGGCCCGGCAAGCCCCGCCCGGCCGACGATCCGGGGGCCATTGACCGGCGCGATGACGACGAGGCCGCCGTGCTGTTCACCAGCGGCTCGACCGGCGCGCCCAAGGGCGTGCTCTATACCCATGGCCAATTCGAAGCCCAGGTTCGGCTCATCCGCGAAACCTACGCCATCGAACCCGGCGAGGTGGATCTGCCGCTCCTGCCCCTTTTCGCCCTTTTCGCGCCCGCCTTGGGCATGACTGTGGTCGTGCCCGAAATCGATCCCTCCCGGCCCGCCCAAGCCGACCCACTCCGCCTCATCGAGGCCATCCGCCAGGAAAACGTCACCACCTCCTTCGGCTCCCCCACCCTGTGGGGCAATATCGTCCACCGCTGCCAGGTATCCAATCTATCCTTACCTTCCCTGCGCCGCGTGCTCTGCGCCGGCGCGCCCGTGCCACCCGGCCTCTGGGCCGCCCTGCGCCAGGTCGCGCCGCAAGGCGTGCTGCACAGCCCCTACGGGGCCACCGAGTGCCTGCCGGTCTCCACCATTTCGGGGCCCGAGATGCTCGCCGGCCCCGCCGCCGCCGCCCTGGAGTGCGCCGGCGCCTGCGTCGGTCGCCCCTTGTCCGCCAACCGCGTGCGAGTCATCCAAGCCGCCGACGGCCCCCTGCCCTCGTTGAACTCCGCCCGCGACGTTCCGCCCGGCCAGATCGGCGAAATCATTGTCACCGGCCCGACGGTCACCCGCGCCTACGACAGACTGCCCGATGCCACCGCCGCAGCCAAGATACCCGCCGAAGACGGCTCGGTCTGGCACCGGATGGGCGACCTCGGTTATCTCGACGCGGAAGGACGCCTTTGGTTCGTGGGCCGCAAGGTCGAGACCGTGCGCACCGAAACCGGCAAGCTCTACCCCGCGTGCGTCGAGCCCGTCTTCGCCACCCACCCCAAGGTGCGACGCTGCGCCCTGATCGGCATCGGCCCCAAATCCGCCCAACGTCCCGCCATCGTAATCGAGCCCAACCAGCCCGGCTTGCCCCAGGACAGCGCCGCCTGCCGGTCTCTGGCCCGCGAGCTGCGCCAACTCGCCCTGACTCGCCCCGCCACCGCCGCCATCAAGGTGTTCTATTTCCACCCCTCGCTGCCCGTCGACGTCCGCCACAACGCGAAAATCCACCGCCTGACCCTCGCCCGTTGGGCCGCCACCGCGGGCGTGGGATACGAGTCCGACCCCAAACGATGAGCACACCGTCCGACGTCACCATCCATGGGGCACCCGTTCTACTCACGGGTGCCACCGGCTTTCTCGGCTCCCGACTGCTCGCCCGCCTGCGCTCAGCGGGACGGCCCGTGGTCATCGTATCGCGCTCACCCCGCCCCGAACTAAGCTCCGTCGGGGTGCGCGTGGTGGTCGGCTCCCTGCACGACCCAGCCGTCGCCGCCCAGGCGGTGCGCGGCGCGGAGACCGTCTTTCACGTCGCCGCTCGGGTCGGCGTTTGGGGAGACCTGGCCGATTTCCAACGCGACAACGTCGACGCCACCCGGGTTCTCATCGACGCCGCCCGCGCAGCCGGCGCCCGGAAGTTTATCTACACCAGCACGCCCAGCGTGGTCTACAACGGCCGCGACCTCGCCGGGGCCGATGAAAGCCTCCCGCTGACCGAGCGCTGCCCCAGTCCCTACCCGTTGACCAAGGCCCGCGCCGAGCGGCTGGCCCTCGCGGCCAGCAGCCCCGCGTTTCGCGTCTGCGCCCTCCGCCCCCACCTCATCTGGGGCGTCGGCGACCCCCACCTCGTGCCCCGCATCCTGGCCCGCGCCCGCGCCGGTCGCCTGGCCATCGTTGGCCGCGGAGACAACCGCGTGGACATGGTCCACATCGACAACGCCGTGGAGGCCCATCTGCGCGCCGAAAGTGCCCTCGGCGCACCAGACGCCAACCCAGGAGCCGCCGCTGGCCGCGCGTATTTTATCACCAACGCCGAGCCCGTCCGCCTCTGGGATTGGATCAACGACCTGCTCACCCGGCTCGGCGAACCTGCGATCAAACGCCGAGTGCCGCTCCCCGCCGCCTACACCCTCGGCGCCGTCGCCGAAGTTTTTTGGCGCACCCTCCGACGCACCGGCGAACCACCCATGACACGCTTCATCGCCGCCGAGCTCGCCAAGGACCACTGGTTCGACCCCTCCGCCGCCCGTCGAGACCTCGGTTACCACCCCGCCAAAACCATGGCCGAGGGCACCGATGAACTCGTCCGTCACTTGCTGGCCGAGCGCCGCCCTGCGGCTTGAAACCCGACCCGGCCCCGGCGCTCACCAGCCGGCCACATCCCGCACGAACGCCGCCCGATCCGGCGCTTTGAAAAAGGCCGTGCCCGCCACCAACGTGTCCGCGCCCGCCGCCCGGCACTCCGGACCGGTCTTGGCATCCACCCCGCCGTCCACTTCCAGACGAAACCGCAGTCCGCGCTCCCGTCGCCACGCGTCCAACCGCGAGATCTTCGGCAACATGTCCCGGCGAAAAGACTGTCCGCCAAACCCCGGCTGCACCGTCATCACCAGCAGCAGATCCACCTCGCCCAGATACGGCTCCGCCACCTCGGCCGGTGTGCCGGGGTTTAACACCAGACCCGCCTGACAACCCAGCGCCCGCACCCGCGCCAGCAGGGCGCGGTGATCCAAAGCCGGCTCCAGATGAAAACTGATCAGTTGGGCACCGGCGCGCGCGAAGGGCTCCACAAAATCCTGCGGCTTGGCCAGCATCAGATGCACGTCAAAAAACAGCTCCGGAACCTCCCGCCGCAACTCCGCCACCATCTGCGGACCAAAAGTCAGGTTCGGCACGAAATTACCGTCCATGATATCCAGGTGCAGCCACTGCGCGCCGGCTGCCGCTACCTCGCGGGCACTTTCAGCCAGCGCGACATGGCGGCCGGCCAGCAGGGAGGGCGCAAGCAAAGCGGGGTGGAGAGGCGCGGAAATCATGCCGCCCAGCGTGAGGCCGGCGCAGCGCCCAGGGCAAGGCCACGCTAATCTCCCGACGCGCCCCAAGAGCCCGACAACACCCGGCACCCGGTTGCGTCCAAAGCCACCTTTTCTTGACGGAGCAACCACCGCTTCCACTCCAGTCCGCCGGCGTAACCGGTCAAAACCCCTCCCGCCCCTACCACCCGATGGCAAGGCCAGACCACACAAAGCGGATTCGCCCCCAGCGCCGCCCCCACCGCGCGCGCCCCGCCGCCCGCCACCCGCGCCAACTCGCCGTAAGTCACCGTCCTGCCTTTTTGAATACCCCGACAGGCCTCCCATACCTTGCGCTGATAAGGCGTGCCCGCCGCCGCCTCCGCTGGCCAGGCCACGTCCGCACCCCCGTCCGCCAGATACGCCGACAAAGCCGCTCGCGCCCCCGCCGCCACCCCGTGGACGTCACGCCGCAGCAGCGCGCCCGCCGGCAGCCGCGCCGCCAACCGCTCGCACGCCGCCGACTCGCCCAATCCGGGTCCCGCACACCCCGTCGCCGCCAGCGCTCCCGAAACCCGCACCGCGAACACCAGTTCGCCCGGCCCAACTCTCAATCGATCCCAGAAAAACTCCATGCCTCTTTCCTGCCCGTCCCGCAAACGGAGGCAACCCGTGAAAGCGTCCCCCCGGCCAAGATTGGGATTTGCCGTCGACACTCCCCAGCCTTTGCCTTTCGGGAAATGACGCCGCTCACGCCCGACGACCAGCCGCCCGAAACCCGCTACGACGACCAGCCCGCCCTAGGAGACATCAAGATCAATCACCACGTCGTGGCCGGCATCGTGCGCCTGGCCGCCCTGCAGGTCCCCGGAGTCGCCGGCGTGGGCGGGGGACTCGTGGACGGCATCAGCGAAATCTTCGGCAAACGGGAAAGTGATCACCGCGGCGTTAAAGTCGGCGAGGACGCCGAGGACACCTATCATATCGAGATTCGTCTGGTGGTGAACTTCGGCGCCGAGATCGGCAAAACCGCCTACGAAGTTCAGTTGGCCGTCCGCCGGCAGGTGACCGCGATGACCGGAAAAGACGTTCGCAAGGTGGATGTCGTGGTCGAGGGCGTGCGACTCACCGGTTCCGCCCCTGCGACCAGCCGCGACGACGAACAATGGCCGGAACCTCCCGCCACCGACTAATCCCGCCCCATGACCGACTATACCACCTGGGTTGACGTTCTCTGGGCCGAGGCCCCGCGTGATCTGCTCCTGCTCTGGACCGCCCTGGCTCTCTGGGTTGTGCTAATTCTTTTGCGTCCGCGCTCCACCCTCCTCCTCCACCGCGCGGACGGCGGCAGCCTCGCCATCTCCCGCCACGCTTTGCATCGTTTGCTCGAGAACTGCGCCGAACAACTCAACGGCGTATCCTCCGCCCGAGCAGAAGTCACTCGCCGCCGTGCCAATAGCTTCCGCACCCGTCTCAGCCTGAAAGTTCGCCCCCACGCCAAGCTCGACGCCATTCAGGGTTACCTCGAACAGGAAATCGGCGAAATTTTTCAGCAGAACCTTGGTCTGCGCGACGCCAAATGCACGGTCGAAATCAAGGTCGTCGGCGTGACCCCCGACCCCAAAGGCTTTTGACCCAAGGCGACAAACCGCGCATCCGGATAAACGTTTTACCTTTATTCCCCGCCTTCTCTCCCACTATCTCCCCCCATGCAGACGATCGGTGAACGCCTAGAAGAAGCTCGTAAACGCAAAGGCATCTCCATCCGTGAGGCCGCCGAAGCCACCAAAATCCGGGGGGACTACCTGCAACGTTTCGAGAACAACCAATTTGACATAAAGCTGCCCGACATATACATACGAGGCTTTCTTCGCATCTACGCCAACTTTTTAAAGCTCGCGCCCGAAAAGCTCGTCAACGATTACCTCGCCCTGGGTTTGGGCGAAGGCGGCCGTCCCCACGCAAAAGTCGGTCGAGAGGTGTATGGTCGCATGGAAATCACCCACACGGGCACACCCGCCAAGACTTCCGGCCCGCTGAACCCTGCATCCTCCGGTCAACCGGAGTCCAACGACGCCCCCGCGCAAACCACCACCCAGCGCGCCCCTTTCCAGCCGCGTATGCCCCTCGGCGGCCTGGATCGAGCCATGCTGGCCAAGAACGGCCCGTGGATCGCCGCCGCCGCCGTCGCCGCCGCCGCGCTCCTCCTCTGGGGCGTGGTCGCCCTGCTCAGTAATCCCGAGGACCCCGCCTCGACCCCCGCCGGCTCCATCACCGAGAGCACCCGAGCCGCCTTGACCACGGCCAACCAGGCAATTGGCAGAACCACCACCGTCGCTCCCGCCGCCGACCAAGTTGTTCTCCACGCCCTCGCCCGAGTGCAGGTCACCTCCGTCAAAGCCAAGAGCGACGGCCGCACCCTCGCCCCGGCCACTACCCTCAACCAAGGAGAAAGCCTTACCCTGCCTAACGTGCCGATGCTCATTTCCGTGTCCGCCCGCGAAGCTGTGCAGATCGGATTCAAGGATGAACGTTATGCTGCCAGCGGCACCAACGTGACCGGACCAGGTGCGCTCGACCTCGACTTTACCGCCCTGCGCTGAACGCACCTAGCAAAGGCACCGCAGCCGCGCGGCCGAAAACTGCGGGCACGAGGAGGAATCGTTTTCCACCTTTCGCTCCGCGATCCGCAGCCAATTCGCTTGGGCGTGTCTGACGGCCCCGCAGGATGATGCCACCAAGCCGTTGCCGGTATCTGACGCTGCCAGAAAGGCCGGTGGCTCACGTCCGGCGACCGACCGTGCTGATGTCTTATGCTCAGATCGCTGCCGCCTTTCGCCATTATCCACCAACAATGGGCCTTTTTGTGATCAATGCCGATGCCGAGGGTTGACGAACCCGGGCAAACTTCCGTGTCTTTGCACCCCTGACCTACCCCTTACAACTTTAGCCGTGAATCATATCGACCCTCGCACCCAATCAACGTCCAAGTTCCAACCGTCCGGTCGTGCCGGTCGTCCCGCCAAACAGGGGCTCTACGATCCGTGGTTCGAACACGACGCCTGCGGTGTCGGTTTTGTCGCCGACCTAAAGGGACGAGCCACCCACGACTTGGTGGTCAAAGGCATCCAAGTCCTCGAAAATCTCGATCACCGCGGAGCCGCCGGCAGCGAACCCAATACCGGCGATGGAGCCGGCATTTTGATTCAGGTCCCCCACGCCTTTTGCGTCGAGGCGGCCAAACAGGCCCGCATCACCCTGCCCGCGGCGGGACGTTACGGCACCGGCTTGGTA
>CAYNUW010000089.1:9477-12025 GCA_964400455.1 uncultured Akkermansia sp.
GCCGCAAAATCGAAGAGAAAATCGCTCAAGTTGTGCAGAGCGAGGGACTCGAATTTCTCGGCTGGCGGACCGTGCCGACCAACAACAGCTCGCTGGGGGAGACCGCCAAATCCAGCGAACCGGCCATCCGCCAACTTTTCGTCGGCCGTCCCGCTGAACTCGCCACCGAACTCGATTTCGAACGCAAACTCTACGTCGTTCGCAAACGCTGCGGCGCGGAAATGCGCGACGAGGGCCTGCTCGGCGCCGACACCTGCTACTTCTGCAGCCTGTCCTCCCGCACCTTGGTCTACAAGGGCATGTTGCTCACCACGCAACTCGCGGAATACTTTCCCGATCTTCGCGATCCCACCCTCACCACTGCAATCGCCTTGGTGCACTCGCGTTTCTCCACCAACACCTTCCCCTCTTGGGACCGCGCCCACCCTTACCGCTACGTGGCGCACAACGGCGAGATCAATACCCTGCGCGGCAACATCAACTGGATGCACGCCCGCCAAGCTCAGTTCGACTCCGATTTGTTCGGCGACGACATCCGCAAGATTCTTCCCGTCATCAATCCGAATGGGTCGGATTCGGCCATGTTCGACAACACCCTCGAACTCCTCCACCTCGCCGGCCGCCCCCTGCCCCACGCAGTCATGATGATGATCCCCGAGCCATGGTCTCACCACGAGACGATGGACGAGGCCCGCCGCGCTTTCTACCAGTTTCACGCTTGCTTGATGGAGCCGTGGGACGGTCCGGCGGCCATGACCTTCACCGACGGCCGCGTCATCGGCGCCGTCCTCGACCGCAACGGCCTGCGCCCCGCCCGCTATTACGTTACCAAGGATGGTTTGGTGGTACTCGCCTCCGAAGCCGGAGTGCTTGAATTCCCCGCCGAGGAGATCGTCGAAAAAGGCCGCCTGCAACCCGGCCGCATGTTCCTGGCCGACACCGTGCAGGGACGCATCATTCCCGACGAGGAGATCAAACGCCAGCTTGCCGCCGAATACCCCTACCGGCAATGGCTCGCCGAGCACCTGGTGCATCTTGACGACCTGCCCGCCGCCCCGGAGCTTCCCGCTCCGGATCGTGACAGTTTGCAGCAACGCCAGCTCGCCTTCGGCTACACCCATGAAGACGAGCGCGCCATCCTGACGCCCATGGCTCGCGACGGCGTGGAGGGCGTCGGCTCCATGGGCAACGACACCCCCCTCGCCGTCCTCTCGAACAAACCCCGCCTGCTGTTTGATTACTTCAAACAGCTCTTCGCCCAAGTCACCAACCCGCCGATCGACTGCATCCGCGAAGAAATCATCACCTCGTCCGAGACCCGCCTGGGCTCCGAGGGCAACCTGCTTCAACCCTCCGCCACGGCCTGCCGGCGTGTCGAGCTGGACCTGCCAGTCCTCACCAATGAAGACTTTGCCAAAATCCGCCGCCTCCAGCTGGCCGGTCTCAAGGTGGACACCTTGCCCATTCTTTTCCGGGTCTCTCGCGGCGAACAGGGCCTCGCCAAGGCCATGGAAGAACTCTGCGTGCTCGCCCGTCGCGCCATCGAGGAGAACGAGGTTAACATCCTCATTCTCTCCGACCGCGGCGTGAGCAAAGACTTCGCCCCCATTCCGTCCCTGCTCGCAGTCGCCGGACTGCATCACTACCTCATCCGCGAGGGTCTCCGCACCCGCGTATCCATCGTGTTGGAAACCGGCGAGGCCCGCCAGGTTCATCACATCGCCCTGCTCCTGGGTTACGGCTGCAGCGCCATCAACCCTTACCTCGCCTTCGAAACCGTTGATGAGCTCATCCATGACGGTCTCATGTCCGGAGTCGAGCCCAAGACCGCCCACAAAAACGTGGTCAAGGCCCTCGCCAAGGGCGTGGTCAAAGTGGCTTCCAAAATGGGCATCTCGGCCATCCAATCCTACCGCGGAGCCCAGGTCTTCGAGGCCGTCGGCCTGCGCCAAGACGTCATCGATCACTATTTCACCTGGACCCCGTCCCGCGTCGGCGGCATCGGCCTCGACATCGTCGCCAAGGAGGTTCTCCTGCGCCATACCGCTGCCTTTGCCGAACGCGCCGTCTCCGACCACGCACTGCCCGCCGGCGGACAGATGAAATGGCGCGCCGATGGTGAATACCACCTGTTTAACCCCGAGTCCATCCACGCGTTGCAGAAGGCTGTGCGCACCGGCGACTACGGCGTGTTTAAACAATACTCCGCCCTTATCAACGATCAGTCCAAGAACCTCTGCACCTTGCGCGGCATGTTGGACTTTAAGCCCTCCGACGCCATTCCCATCGAGGAGGTCGAGCCCATCGAGGCCATTCTCAAACGCTTCAAGACCGGCGCCATGTCCTACGGCTCCATCTCGCAGGAGGCGCACGAGACGCTCGCCATCGCGATGAACCGCATCGGCGGCAAGTCCAACACCGGTGAAGGCGGCGAAGACCCCGACCGCTTCACCTGGACCAACGAACGCGGCGATTCCAAAAACTCCGCCATCAAACAAGTCGCCTCGGGCCGCTTCGGAGTCACCAGCAACTACCTCGTCAACGCCCG
>CAYNUW010000090.1:0-11741 GCA_964400455.1 uncultured Akkermansia sp.
AGCCGCAGATGACGGCCATCTCGTCGGAGAGGATGTCGCCGAACATGTTTTCGGTGAAGAGGACGTCGAACTGGTTGGGGTCGCGCGCGAGCTGCATGGCGGCGTTGTCGACATACATGTGGCTGAGCGCGAGGTCGGGGTGGTTCTTCGCGAAGTAGGCGGTGACGACGCGGCGCCAGAGCACGGAGGTCTCGAGCACGTTGGCCTTGTCGACCGAGCAGACCTTCCGGCCGCGGGCCTTGGCGGTGACGGCGGCGACCTCGGCGATGCGCTCGATCTCGGAAGTCTTGTAGACCATGGTGTCGATGGCCTGCTCCTCGCCGTTTTCGAGGACGGTGGTGGTCTTGGGCTGACCGAAGTAGATGCCGCCGGTGAGCTCGCGGATGCAGACGATGTCGATGCCGTTGGGGATGCGCTCGGTCTTGAGCGGGGAGGCGTCGCGAAGATCTGAATACAACAGGCCGGGGCGGATGTTGGCGAAGAGGTTGAAGGCCTTGCGCAGGGGGAGGAGCGCGGCGCGCTCGGGCTGCTCCTTGGGCGGGAGTTTTTCCCATTTCGGTCCGCCGACCGAGCCGAAGAGGATGGCGTCGGCCGCCTGGCAGAGGGCGAGGGTGGAGTCGGGCAGGGCCTTGCCGTGGTTGTCGATGCCGGCGCCGCCGACGTCGGCGGTGCGATAGTCGAGGGTGAGCCCCTCCTTGGTGGCGACGTGTTCGAGGACGCGGAGGGCCTCGGACATGACTTCGGGGCCGATGTAATCACCGGGCAGGACGGCAAACTTCAGGGTGGGCATGGGAAGGGAGGGAAAAGGGGGTAACTTGGTGCGGGCCGGCGGCGGCTGGCAAGGCCCCGCTGCGTGCGGGAGCGGGTTCGGCTCAGGACTGGGCCTGGTTGATGACCGTCCAGTATAAGTCGATCTGGGCGGCCACCTCGACGAATTTGTCGAAATCGACCGGTTTCACGATGTAGGAATTGGCGCCGATGGCGTAGGCGGAGCGCATGTCGGCGCTTTCGGCCGAGGTGGTGAGCACCACGACGGGGATGCTGCGCAGGTCGGGGTGGGATTTGAGGCGGCGCAGCACTTCGAGGCCGTCGATTTTGGGCAGTTTGAGGTCGAGGAGGATGACGGCGGGGCGGGCTTCGCCGGCTTCCCAGCGCGGCAGCCAGGCCAGGGCCTCCTCACCGTCGCGGGCGACGTCCACGCGGTTGGCGAGGTTGCGTTTGCGAAAGGCGCGCAAGGCCAGGTCGACGTCCATCGGATTGTCCTCGACCAGGAGGAGTGACGGTATGGGCGAGAAAGGTGCGGTTGGGTTCATGCGCGGAGGGGAAGTTCGAGATAGAAAGTGGCGCCGCGTCCTGGTTCGGAGACGGCCCAGGCGCGACCGTGCATACGCTGCATGGCTTTGCGCACGATGGCGAGGCCGATGCCGGTGCCCGGGTAATCCTCGGCGCGATGCAGGCGCTGGAAAATGTCGAAGATCCGCTCGGCGAAGCGCATGTCAAAGCCCGTGCCGTTGTCCTTCACCCAAAGCAGGCAGACCTCGTCTTCGATGCGGGCGCCGATGTCGATGCGGGCGGCCGGGGTGGAGGCGGTGAACTTGACGGCGTTGTCGACCAGGTTGCGCAGGCTCTGGCCCAGCGCCTGGGCGTCGGCGTGCACGATCAGGTCGGGCAGGTTGACGACGAGTTCGACGTTGCGGCGGGCGAGTTCCTCCTGGTGGCGCTGGAGAACTTCGTTGGTGAGTTCCCGCAGGTGGATGGTGCGGGGTTGGAGGGCGCGTCGTTCGAGCTGGGAGTAGGCGAGCAGATCATCGATCAACTGGCCCATTTGGGTGGCGGCGGAGCGGACCGAGCCGAGAAAGTGGCGGCCCTCGGCGTCGAGTTTGTCGTGGTAATCCTCGAGCAGAAGACGACTGTAGCCGTCGATGCCGCGCAGGGGGGCCTTGAGGTCGTGGGAGACGGAGTAGGTGAAGGTTTCGAGTTCGCGATTTTTGGCCTGGAGTTCGGCGGTGCGTTCGTCGACCCGGCGTTCGAGCTCCGCGTTTAGCTTGTGCACGGCGCGTTCGGCCTCGCGGCGTTCGCCGATGTCGATGCCAACGCCGGCGAGGCAGGTTTCTCCGCCGAGGTGGACGCGCACTCCGGTGAAATAGTAGGGGCGGGTGCGGCCGTCCTTGAAGCGGAAGTCGGCCTCCAAATCGGCCCGACCCTCGGAAAAGACGCGGTCCACCCGCTCTTTCAGGGCGGGGTGGGCTTCGGGTGGGAAGAAGTCGGCCGGGCGCAGTCGCCGCATTTCGGCCGAGTCGTAGCCGGTGACGTTCTCGAACTGGTGATTCCAGCGCAAAAACCGGCCGTCGCGATCATAGAGGTAAAACACGCCGGGCAGGCTATCGAGCAGGGCGTCCGAGAAATACCGTTCGGCGCGTTCCGCTTTCTCGGCTTCCCGGCGCCTGAGGTCTTCGCGGTGGAGGCGAAAGGCGGTGTGCCAGGCCAGGGCGACGAACACGGCCACGTTACTCAGGGCGAAAAGGGTGAGGCCGGCCTCCAAGCCATACCATCCGGCGTGTTCGCCCTGGAGGCGGAGCCAGCCGGTCACCACGGGCAGGACGAGGGCGGCGGGCAGAAGGCCGCGCACCAGGGTGCCGCCGGCGCATGGGCTGTTCCAGAGCTGGACGAGTCCGGCGTCGGGACGGGTGAAAAAAATACCGAGACCGAGCACGGCAAAGGCGGCGGCGGTGTTAACCGAGGTCAAGAACGGCCAGTCCTGCATCGGGCCGCCATAGAGGTAGCGAACCGAGGTGGCCCACCCGATAAAAAACACCGCGGCGGCGAGCAATTGACCCAGGGGATGAAAGGCGCGTCGGGCTCCGAGGGCGATGGCGAGTCCGGCGAGCAGGAATCCCAGGCCGGCGGTCCACGCCATTTGTCCCGAGCCGGCGTGGGCGACCAGGCCGAAGGTGTCGATTTCGCTGCGCCAGCCGGCGGCGTAGTAGATCAGGCGCCGGGCGCCGACCAACGCGACCAGCAGGCCGAGGCCGAGAGCGAAGCGGCGGTTGACTTCGTTTGCCCGATTCGAACCCGGGGGTGGGCTGGCCATGGCTCGGGTGGTGAGCACGAGCGCCACGCCGGACAAGATGAAGCACGTCGCGGTCGAGGGCAGCATGGGTTGCCAATCGTCGCGAAGGTTGGTGAGGGTCCGCCAGTCACCGAACCATGCGGCCAGAATGACCGCGCCCCCCGCAGCGACCAGGAAACCCGCCGTAGAGGCCATGTGCAGGGAGCGAACATAGGAGACGGTGGCGGACACGGGACTCGGGGTTGGCTTCCAGTTTCAGCTTGTTTGGTGCAGCGCGCAAGGCCGCGCTCCGGTGTTGGCTCGCACCGGAGGAAGCGGTGCGGGGGGCGGCCCACGGCGGCGGGGTGCATCTCGGAGCCGGCTTCAGGCTGGGCGAGTTATGACTTGGCCGGAGGCGGTGCGGGGACAACTCTAGCCGAATACTCATGCGAGTGGGACCGAACCAGAATCAAAACCTTAGGACCAAGCCCATGGGCAGCCGTCCGGGCCGGTCCGTCTGGCTCGCCGCCGCGTTGATGGTGGTCGGGTTGGCGTTGACTTGGTCGGCGCGGGTTCGGGTGGCGGCGTCCGACCGAGAGACGCTGCAAGCGCGTTTTGATCGTCTGAGCGAGCGGGTGGTCGCGGAACTGGAGCGCCGGATCCGGCTGCCGATTTATGGAATACTGGGCGCCCGGGGGCTTTTTATCGCGAGCGAGCAGGTGACTCGGTCGGAGTTCGAGGCCTATGTTGCCTCGCGGGAGTTGGACCGGGAGTTTCCCGGGGTGCAGGGCTTGGGTTATGTGCAGCGGGTGGGTCGGGAGTGTATTGGGGAGTTCGAGCAAGGGGTGCGGGCGGAGGGGGCCGAAGGGTTTCGGGTGCGACCGGCGGAGGGTGAGCAGGACGAGCTGTATGTGATTAAATACATTTTTCCTTTGCCGGAGAATGTGGCGGCGGAGGGTTATGATTTGGGCTCGGAGCCGCGGAGGAGGGCGGCGGTGGTGCGGGCGGTGGAATCGGGCCAGGCGACCCTGACCGAGCGCTTAAACTTGGTGCAGGACACGGGGAAACGAGCGGGATTTCTTTACTTGGTTCCGGTTTATCGGGATTTGCCTCCGGAGGCGAATAGCCAGACGCGGCGGGAGCACTTAACGGGCCTGATTTGCGCTCCGTTTATCCTGGAGGAAATGTTTGGCGGGATGCTGGACGCCGAAGATGGTTTGGTGGACGTCGAGATTTTCGAAGGCGAGACGCCTGGGGTGGACAATCTGTTGTTGGATGCGGATGGCATACCGGTGACGAGCGCGGGTTTTGCGGGACGGAGTTTTCATCGTTTGCGTGCGTTCTCCACCGGGGGCAGAATCTGGACGCTGGGCCTCAGCTCCACGCCCCGTTTCGAGGCGCTGCAGGATGCGCGGGCCGAGCGGCTGGTGACGATCGCGGGAGGACTGGCCACCGTGTTGGTGGCCGGGTTGGCCTACGCGCTGGGCCGTGGGCGGGAACATGCGCTGGATCTGGCGGCGAAAATGACGGCCGAGCTGAGGGCGAGCGAAGAGGCCCTGCGGGCGCTCACGACCCACGCCCCCGGCGTGCTTTTCTCCTTCGAACGGGCGGGGCGGGATGGAGTGGTTGTGCCGATGCTGAGTTCCGGTCTGGGGGGCGTGCTGGGTCGCGCCGCGGGCGGGTTGGCCCGGAGGCCGGAGCGTCTCCTGGCCCGGGTGGTGAAGACGGAAAGGTCTGGTGTGCTGGCTTCCCTGCGTGAGGCGATGGCGGAGGAGCGGGCTTGGGAGCGGGTGTTTCCGGTTCGTGGAGCCGATGGTGTGCGCCGCTGGCTGGCGGCCCGGTCCTCGGTGGTTCGGCGCCCCGACGGAAGGCCGGTTTGGTTCGGAGCCATGACCGACATCACGGCGCAGGAATCGGCCCGGCGCGCCGCCGAGCAGGCCAACGCGGCCAAGAGCCGTTTTCTGGCCACGATGAGCCACGAAATCCGCACGCCGATGAACGGGGTGATCGGCATGACCTCGCTGTTGCTGGACACTCCGCTGGACGCGAGACAGCGCGAGTTTACCGAGATCATTCGCAGCAGCGGGGAGGCCCTGCTGGCGTTGATCAACGACATACTCGACTTTTCCAAGATCGAATCGGGACAGGTTGAGCTGGAGCGCGAGGCCCTGGTTTTGTCGGAGTGCATCGAGGGAGCGCTCGATTTGTTCGCCCGCACCGCTGCGGAGAAGAATCTGGAGCTTGTTTATGACATCGCGCCGGGCACCCCGGAGCGGGTTCGGGCGGATGCCACCCGCCTGCGGCAAATCCTGGTAAACCTGGTGGGCAACGCGCTGAAGTTCACGGAACGGGGAGAGGTGGTGGTATCAGTAAAAGCGATACACGAGTGTGACGGCGCGAGGCATTTGTTGTTTGCGGTGCGCGACAGCGGACCAGGTATCCCGCCGGAAGGTTTGGGCCGTCTGTTCAAGGCGTTCAGCCAGGTGGATGCTTCGACCACGAGGAGATACGGCGGCACCGGACTGGGTCTCGCGATCAGCCGGCGTCTGGCGGAGCTGCAGGGCGGGCGCATGTGGGTGGAGAGCAAGCCGGGGGAGGGGTCGTCGTTCAATTTTACCCTGGCGGTTGATTGGCTGCCGGCCTTGCCGGCGGTCTCAAGCGACGGAGGCGAGCCGGGGGGGCGCCGGCTGCGATTGGTGCACGGCAATGGGACGGTTCGCGGCATCCTTTGTGGTTGGTTGGAAGCTTGGGGGTTTGTCGTCGAGGAGGCAGCCGACGGGGTGGTCGGCGCGCCCGAGGTTTGTCTGGTGGATCTGGCCCATGCGGAGGCGTTTTTTACGCGCGGTCAGGCGGCCGGGGTGCCGGTGGTGCTGCTGGCCCCGCTGGGTTATCAGCCGCCGGAGCGACTGCGTGCCCGTTGTGCGGCCATCGTTTCGAAGCCGTGCAAACCCGCTGCGCTGCGAGCCGCTCTCCTGACGGTCTTGACCTCCGGAGGGGGATCGGTCGCCGCCGTTGGAATTGAGCGCCGGCCGGAAGCCGCCCCGTTGCACAAGGAGCGCGTATTGCTGGTCGAGGATAACGCGGTGAATCTCAAGGTGGCGCAGTTGATGTTGGCTCGCTTGGGGTATCGCGCCGATGTGGCCGGCAATGGCTTGGAGGCGCTGGAGGCGTTGGGGCGGCAGCCCTACGACATCGTGCTTATGGATGTCGAAATGCCGCAGATGGACGGACTCGAGGCTACGCGGCGTATTCGCTCCGCGCCCCCGCACGGCTCCAGACCATTTATCATCGCCTTGACCGCCAACGCACTCGATGGCGACCGCGAAGTCTGCCTGGCGGCCGGCATGGACGATCACTTGGGAAAACCCATGCGGGCGGAAGAGCTCGCCGCCGCGCTGGAGCGGGCCCGCCGAAACATAACGCCGGCATAGACGGCGCGGTTTTAAAGCGGAAGCGCGGCTTGCATCCCGGGAGGGGCGGTTATGCTGGAGCAAACCTTCCGTCTCGAATCGCCGATGCCCGCCCTATCCTCACGCCTATACGAGTGCCGCGTGATGCATGTCCGCCGTCATCCGCGGGTTCACCGATTTGCTTACCGTTTGTTTATGCTGGCGCTCGATCTGGATGAGCTGCCGGTGCTGCGGAGCCGACTGCGCTGGCTCGGGGTGGACCGAGCGGGGCCGCTGTCTTTTTGGCAACGCGATTACCTGCCGGTGGCGGATCCATTGCATAATCCGACGAACGGTCCGGATGGTCGGGCGCCCGGTCACGCGGAGCGTGAGTTACCGTTGAAGGCGCGCGTGCTGGCCTGGCTTGCCGGCCGGGGTGTGGAGGTTCCGGTCGACGCTCGGGTGGTGTTGCTAACGTTCCCCCGGGTGCTGGGCTATGTCTTTAACCCGGTTTCATTTTACTTTGTTTCCCGGCGGGATGGCTCGCCTGTGGCTTGTGTGGCGGAGGTGACCAACACTTTTCGCGAAACCAAACTGTATGCCCTCGGGCCGGAGTGTCTGGAGCGAGGCGCCGCCCCGGCCGGCTTGGGCGCCGCCTTTCGTCTGCGCACGCCGAAGTATTTCTACGTTTCGCCCTTTTCCGATGTCGATGTGGCCTTCGAGTTTCGGTTGCGCCAACCGGGAGAACGCCTCGCGTTGCAAATCGACGACTTTGAGGGGGGGCGTCGCAGCTTGGTCAGCACGGTCACCGACACCGCTCCGCCGCGTCCGCTGAGGGACGGCACGCTTTTGTGGGCGTCGGTGAAGTATCCGCTGGTTACGCTCCGGGTGATCTTTGGCATACATTGGGAAGCGTTTCGCCTTTGGGTGAAACGTGTGCCTTGGTTTGCCAAGTCCGCGCGCGCCGCCGATCAGCGCGACCTGTATCACCCGCATCCCTCCATTGCCGTCCCCGCCGCCGCACCGTCCACCACCGCCCCCGCACCATGAGCGCCGATCCCACTTCCCCTGCCGCCCTCGCTGACTCCGCCACCTGCCTGGCCGCCGCCGACGATTGCGGTCCGTTATGTCGCCGTCTGGTGCTGGCCTCTCTGCGGGAGATGCGACGCGGGCACTTGCGCATCGAACTGCCCGAGGGTGGACAGGTGGAGTTCGGTTCGCTCGCCGACGCTCATGCGCGTCGTTTGCCGGGAGGCCTGAGCGCCGCGGTCTGCATCCGGGTGCGACGCCCGGCGTTTTTTAGCAAATGTGTGCTGGCGGGTGACATTGGTTTCGCCGAGTCCTACCTCGATGGCGATTGGGACACGCCGGATCTGGCCAGTTTGATCGCGTGGTTTATTCTGAATGTGGAACACGCTCCCACGCTCTCCGGCTCCAGCCGCAAGGCCGTCGGATCTTTTTTCATCAACTGGCTTCGCCTGGCCAACCGTTTGGGTCATTTGCTGCGGCCTAACTCCCGTGCCACGGCCAGGCGCAACATCGCCGAGCATTACGATCTCTCCAACGAGTTTTTCGCTCTCTGGCTGGATCCCTCGATGATGTATTCGAGTGCGCGCTGGCCGGCGCACGCTCCGGATTTGACGCTGGAGTTGGCCCAGCGGGAGAAAAACGACGCGCTCTGCCGTTCGCTCCGGCTCAAGCCGACCGACCATGTGCTCGAAATCGGCACCGGTTGGGGTGGGTGGAGCCTGCACGCCGCCTCCACCTACGGCTGTCGGGTTACGACGCTGACCATATCCCGCCGGCAATACGATTTGGCCCGCCAGCGCATCCAAGCGGCGGGGCTGGGCGACCGGATTGAAGTGCGACTCGAGGACTACCGGGACCACGCCGGCACCTACGATAAGATCGTGTCGATCGAGATGATGGAGGCGCTCGGACACCGTTATCTTCCGGTTTACTGCGACACCCTGGCTGCGCGGTTAAAACCGGACGGTTTGCTGGCTTTGCAGTTCATCACCTGCCCGGAAGAGCGTTACCGGGAGCTGAGACGCGGGGTGGATTTTATCCAGAAGCACATTTTTCCCGGATCGCTGCTTTTGTCGCTCAACCGGGTGAACGAGCAACTGGCCCGGGCGGGCGGCTTTATGCTGCACCAGTTGGAGGATATCGGCCCCGATTATGCCCGCACCCTGAGGATGTGGTGCGAGACCTTCGAGGAGCGCCGCGACGAAGTTCTCGGGCTGGGCTTCGACGAACGGTTCCTGCGCAAATGGCGTTACTACTTACGTTACTGCGAGGCCGCCTTCGCCATGCGCAACATTTCGGTCGTTCAGACCCTGCACACCCGCGCCAATAACGTGGCGTTCTGAGGTGGGGGCTTGGTCGGGGCAACGTGCCTGTCTTTACTGGGCTATGCTTTTGCGCTTTACTGTGTATACTTAATATATACAGTAAGACTCCGTCATGGGCCCGCCTTCCGTTCGCCTCCTGCTAGGTCCGCTGTCACCGGCGGGGGAAGGTGCGCTTTATGCTCAACTCGCGGCGCGGTTGCGGCGGGAAATCGCGGAGGGTCGTCTGCGGCCGGGTGATGCGCTGCCCTCGTTTCGCCAGCTCGCGGAAGATCTGCTGGTGAGCGTGATCACGGTCAAGCGGGCCTACGAAGACCTGGAGCGGGAGGGTGTGATCTACCGTCGCCAGGGCCTGGGCACGTTCGTGGCCGAGCGGGGCGACGACCGCAGTCGCGCGGCCAAACTGGCCACGGCCAGAGAGCTGCTGCGCGCCGGTTTTCGTGAGGCGACCGAGGCCGGTTTGAGCGCCGAGGAACGCCTCTCCCTGGCCCGCTCTCTTTTAGACGATACTCCATGAATCCAGCCCCTGCCCTCACATTTCGCGGCGTGGTGAAGCACCACTCCGGATTTACTCTCGGTCCGCTCGACCTGACCGTGCCGTGTGGCGTAATCTATGGTCTCATCGGGCCGAACGGTGCAGGCAAGACCACCGCCCTCGATCTGGTGTTTGGCATGGGTGCGGTGGATGCCGGCGAGATTCGCGCCGGTGCACTCGATCACCGGCGGGATGAGGTGGCGTTTAAGCATCGCGTGGCCTACGCCAGCCCCGAGTTGGACTTCTCGACCTGGGGCCGGGTGGGCAAGGCCATCCGCTTCGTGCGTGGTTTTTGTCCGCGTTGGGACGAGGCGCGCTGCGTCGGGCTGTTGCGGGTCTTCGAGTTGGATCAGGAGGCCCGCATCGCGGAGCTTTCCTTTGGCGCGCGCATGAAGCTCGCGCTGTTGCTCGCCCTGGTGCGGGAGCCCGCCGTGCTGGTGTTGGACGAGCCCACGACCGGGCTCGACGCGCTCGCAAAACAAGTCGTCTTCGCCGAGTTGCTACGTTTCGTAGCGGACGGCGAGCGCGCGGTGCTGCTGTCGTCGCACGGGCTGGCCGATGTGGAGCGGTTTGCGGATCATCTCGGGGTGATTCGCGGCGGGCGCTTGTTGCTGGAGGGTCGCACCGACGCCTTGGTCGAGCGGCACCGGCTGGCTGAGTTTGAGTTGCCGGAGGGGGTTCGACCACCGGATGCGCCTGGCCTGCGGGTCTTGCGTCGTTCGGGCATACGTTGGCACGCCTTGGTCGATCTCGAATATGGGGTGGAGGCGATGCTGTCGGCGGCCGGGGCGCGCGGGCTCTCCTTGTCGCGACTGTCGCTGGAGGACATTTTTGTGGCCTTGATGAAAGATCAGGAAGCGGAGGTCGCCGCGTGAACCGGCTCGTGCTCAACGACTACCTGCGGCGCAAGCGCTGGATGCTGGGCCTCGGTGCGGGCTTCTTTTTCGCCCTGAATTGGGCGACGGCTGCGCCGGCCAGTCGAGGCTGGGCGTCCTCCTTGCAGGTTTTTTATTTTCAAATCGCGCTCTTTTGCGGGCCGTTTTTGCTCAGCCTGGACCTGAAGCGTGGATATGCGCGCGTGTTGCATGGTCTACCGATCACGGCGAAGGCGGCGGGGCGGGCGTGGTGGGTGGGAGCGGTGCTCCTGCCCGCCGGTGCCGCCATTGTGCTGATCTTTACGGCCACCGCGCTGGCCGATGCGTTCACCAGCGGTTTGGTCGATTACGGGGCGGCGGTGCGCCGGGCGGGCACGGCGGTGCTGCTCTTGGGGGCGGGCTTCGGCCTCCTGCACACCTTTCCGTTTCAACCCGGCAAAGGCTGGCGAAATCTGGCGACGATGTTGGCTGCGATCCTCGGCGGAGTGCTGATGACGGCGGGATGGGTTTGGTGGGGGGATGTGGTGGAGCAGCGGCCGTATGTGACCGTCGCGGCCGTGGTGGCGGCGGTGGTTTTGACCTGGCGGGGCTGGACGCACGCGCACGCTTCGTTGCAGAGCATGGCGCGACTGCCCGCCATGAATGCATTCGGCTGGGCGGGTTGGATGAGTTTGGGGACGTCCAAGTCCCGACGGGCGACGACGGGTCGAGCACTTTACACCGGCTGCGGTGGAGTCACCTGGTGGTTGGCGCGTTCCTGTGGGTGGGTGCTGCTGGGGCTGGCGGCCTTTTTAAGTGTCGTGCTGCTGATGCATCTCTTACTGAGTGGGCGGGATTTGCACGTGATCCTGCTCGATTACACGCGAACGGAGCCGGTGTGGGCGATGTTCCTGCCGATGCTGGGCATGTTGCCGGCCCTAAATTCGATGCGCACCCTGCGCACACTTCCGATGGGTGCCGGCGCACTCGCCGCGTATTTGTTGGCTCCGATTGTTCTGCCCATTGTGATGGCTGGGCTGTTGCAGTGCGGTATCGCGAACCTCCTGCATGGGCCCGAAGTCATGCTGCGGGCTGCGCACTCCTTGTATTACGGACTCGGGGTCGCCTGTCTGGTGGCACCCTTTGCGATCTGGCGCGGGGTTGGCTGGCTGGTCTACGCGGTGATGATGGGCGGGATGTTTTTCGGCATTTTTGTTCTTACCTTCACCCGTATTTCTTCGGTTCCCGCCGCCTCGGCGGGCTGGGACTGGGTGCCTGGTTTTGCGCTTGGAGCGGTCGCGTTTGGTTGGTTTCTAACCTGGCTGGTGTTGAATGGTTCACGCCATGTCTATCAAAGGCCAAGCAACTTGTTTATGGCCTGGAACGGTGGTCCCCGTTGAGCCTTGGCGCAATCGTGTGGCCTGTTTTGTCTGGGAGGCGAGGGGCTGTCCTCAGGGCGGCGAGTTACTCTAAGATTCTATTTTGTAGATGGTTAATTATTTTGTATAACCCTAGATCCGGCGATAGCCGCAGCTCATCTCGCACAACCTACTGACCATCTGC
>CAYNUW010000091.1:0-9071 GCA_964400455.1 uncultured Akkermansia sp.
CCCCCGCTTCGTGGAGAACCTCCGCAGCCTCGGCGCCGACATGGAGTGGAAATGAACGGAACTTAGGTCCTTTAAACCACCAAGCGCACGAAGCCCCGAAGATGGAGTTTGATCCCA
This sequence comes from uncultured Akkermansia sp., assembly GCA_964400455.1. GTDB lineage: Bacteria > Verrucomicrobiota > Verrucomicrobiia > Opitutales > Opitutaceae > IMCC26134_A. The sequence goes on from CAYNUW010000091.1 coordinate 118, forward strand.
TTTCCCAAAAAGTTCCGGTTTGCGCGATTGAGGTTCACCGCCCTCTCGGGCCCGGTTTGCCGGAGACGGTTTACGAAAAGGCGCTGGAGCAAGAACTGACCAACGCCGGATTGCGGGTGGCCGCACAAGTGCAGTTGCCGGTGCCCTACAAGGGCCGCGACTTGGGATGCGGCTTTCGGCTCGACCTGCTGGTGGAGGACTCGGTGGTGGTAGAGCTAAAGACCGTCGATCAGATCGCCCCGATCCACGAGGCCCGGCTCCTCACCTAGATGAAACCTTCCGGCCAACGCATCGGCCTGCTCATCAATTTTAATGTCCCGCTGCTTAAGCACGGCATCAAACGTCTGGTCCAGTGATCCAAGTTTTCTCATCTTCGCGCCTTCGTGGTTAGATTCTCCGCCCATGCCCAAGCCCTCCTCCAAGTCCGCCCCCGCCACGCCCCCCGCCGACGTCAAGGGACTCGGCTACCTCGCGGCGCAACTCTCCGCCCCGGTCTCGAACGCCGAAGCCGCCCTGCGCCCGCTCTCGTTCGCCGATTTCGCCGGGCAGGCCAAAAGCGTCGAACGGCTCAAAATCATGGTCGGCGCGGCCCGCGCGCGGGGCGAGGCGCTCAACCACATCCTGCTCAGCGGCCCTCCCGGCCTCGGCAAGACCACCCTCTCCCTCATCCTTGGCGCAGAGATGGGGCGCAACGTCCGCATCACCTCCGGCCCCGTGGTCGAAAAGGCCTCCGACCTCGCCGGGCTGCTCACCAGCCTTGAAGAAGGCGACCTGCTCTTCATCGACGAAATCCATCGCATCCCCAAAACCGTCGAGGAGTATCTTTACTCCGCCATGGAGGACTTCCGCCTCGACATCATGATCGACCAAGGCCCCAACGCCCGCTCCGTCCGCCTCTCCCTGCCGCGCTTCACCCTGGTCGGCGCCACCACCCGCGCCGGCATGTTGACCGCCCCGTTGCGCTCCCGCTTCACCCTGCAAACCCGCCTCGACTACTACGACGCCGAGACCCTGGCCGGCATCGTGAAACGCTCCTGCGGCCTGCTTCAGGTCCCGCTCGAGGACGCCGGCGCGCGCGAGATCGCCACGCGTTCTCGCGGCACGCCCCGCATTGCCAACAACCTGATCAACTTCGCCCGCGACTATGCCCAGCAGCGCGGCGACGGTCGCATCACCCAAAAATCCGCCTCCGCCGCCCTCGAGCTCCTCGAGATCGACGCCCGCGGCCTCGACGAGATGGACAAACGTATGCTCCGCGTCATGGCCGAAAACTACCGCGGCGGCCCGGTAGGCCTCGGCACCGTCGCCATGGCCGTGGGCGAGGACGCCGACACCCTCGAAGAAGTGCACGAGCCGTTCCTGATCCAGGAAGGCTACCTGCAGCGCACGCCCCAAGGCCGAGTCCTCACCCCCAAGGGCTATCACGCCGTGGGCCTCAAACCGCTAGGCGACGCCGCCCAAGCAACTCTCCTCTAGGTCGGAGACCCGGTCTAGCCGCTCGGCCGCGCTTGCGACCGAGGCATGATGCGCTTTGCCTCCGTCCGATGGCCGCCTGTCACCACTATTTCGACTCGGTCACCCTGCTCCGCGACAAAGTGACGGATTGGGAAGCCTTTCCTTTCCGTATCCCGGCGCTTCGTAACCTTGAACAGTTGAAGCTGCACCCAAAGGTCACCTTCTTGGTCGGCGAAAACGGCTCCGGCAAATCGACCTTTCTGGAGGCCTTGGCCGAGAAGTTAGGCTTCCGAGCCTCCGGCGGCAGTCGAGTGAACAGTCTGGTGGCTCCCGCTTACGAATCAGCCCTCGCCCCCCTGCTCAGCGTGTCGCGCACACGAAACCGACCGTCAGACGGCTTCTTTCTCCGCGCCGAGAGTTTTTATAACTGGGCGACCGAGCTCGACGCCCTCGAAGCCACTCCCTTTTGCGGCGGCGTGCTCGCCGGCTACGGAGGCAAAAGCTTGCACGCCCAGTCGCACGGCGAGGCCTTTTTGAATCTGCTGACCCGGCGCCTCGGCGGCCACGGCATCTATCTGTTCGACGAACCCGAGGCCGCGCTCTCGCCCCAGCGCCAGCTGGCCATGCTGGTGCGGCTGCATGACCTCACCCGGGATTTTTCGCAGTGCGTCATCGCCACGCACTCGCCGCTGCTCATGGCGTTCCCGGACGCGTGGATCTATCTGTTCGACGGCGAGGGCATCCGACGTATCGCCTTTGAAGAAACCGATCATTATCGCATCACGCGCTCCTTCTTGGGCAACCCAAGCGCCATGATGCGCAAACTGTTCGACGACGATCCCGAACCGCGCACCTGAACGGCCCGCGCCGCACCGCCGCCGATCCGCCCGGAGCAATGTTCGCGGAGGCGAACGGCAAGAGACCCCGTTCCGACGGCGGCGCCCAGGGTCAGTATACGGTCAAACCGTGAGTCCGAAAACGCTCGCGCACCTCGGCGGTGGTCTCCGGGGCAGGCGGGGGCGTGTCGGCCAATGTATAGTCGAGTCCGAGCTGCCGCCATTTTTGCTCGCCCAGCTTGTGAAAGGGGAGCACCTCGACGCGTTCGAGCGCCGTGCCCAGGCTGGCGGCGAAGCGGGCGATACCTTCGATGTTCTCCACCGCATCCGTAAGGCCCGGCACCAAGACGAAACGCAGCCACAGGGGATGCCGCCCCGCGGAAAGGCGACGGGCAAAATCGAGGGTCGGCGCCACCTCCACGCCGGTGACGCGGCGATACGTCTCGGGAACGATGGACTTGAGATCGAGCAGCCAGAGATCCGTGAGGGCGAGCAATTCGTCATCCACGCGGCCACCCAGGTAGCCGGTGGTATCGACGGCGGTGTGCAGGCCGAGCGCCTTGACGCCGCGCAAAAGGGTCTTGAGGAAACCAGCCTGCACCAAGGGTTCGCCGCCGCTAATGGTCACGCCGCCCCGGCGCAAAAAGGGTCGCAGCGCGGCAATCTCCGCCAAGAGCTCCTCGGCGCTTCGGACCGGGCTGGCGGAGAGGCACTGGGTGTCTGGATTGTGGCAATACAGACAGCGCAAGGGGCACCCGGCGAGAAACACCACATAGCGCAGCCCCGGACCGTCCAACATCCCCGCGCTTTCCACCGAGTGGACGTGTCCGGACGGACGCGCGGGAATGGGGCTGGCGGGCGCTTTGGGACCGGCGGCGGGAGCAGTGGCGGGGAAGGCGAGCATGGCGGAGGGACGGCGCGGACTCAGCACTCCCCGTGAAAGGTGCGGGTGATGACGTCGAGCTGCTGTTCCCGGGTGAGTTTGATGAAGTTCACCGCGTAACCGGAGACCCGGACCGTGAGTTGAGGATACTTCTCGGGATGAGCCATGGCGTCGTGCAGCGTCTCACGGTCGAACACATTGACGTTAACATGGTGGCCGCCAGCCTCGACGTATCCGTCGATCAACTGGGTGAGGTTGGCCACGCGGGCGGGCTCGTCCCGGCCGAGGGCGGCGGGCACGATGCTGAAGGTGTAGCTGATGCCGTCCTGAGCTTCTGAATACGGAAGCTTGGCCACCGAGGCGAAGGAGGCGGCCGCTCCCTTGGTGTCGCGCCCGTGCATGGGATTCGCCCCGGGAGCGAAGGGTTGGCCGGCCTTCCGGCCATCGGGGGTATTGCCGGTCTTTTTGCCGTAAACAACGTTGGAGGTGATGGTGAGTATGGACTGGGTGGGCACGCTGTCGCGGTAGGTCTTTTGCCGGCGGAGCTTGGCCATGAAGGTCTCGCAGCACCAGCGGGCCAGCTCGTCCACCCGGTCGTCGTTGTTGCCGTATTTGGGGAAATCACCCTCCACGCGGTAGTCCACGGCGAGGCCGGTGACCGGGTCTCGCAACACGTGCACGCGGGCGTATTTCATGGCGCTCAGCGCGTCGGCGACGACGGAGAGACCGGCGAAGCCGCACGCCATGGTGCGCAGAATCGCGCGGTCGTGCAGGGCCATCTGCAGGCGCTCGTAGCAGTATTTATCGTGCATGTAGTGGATGCAGTTGAGCGCGTTGACGTATTGCTGGGCCAGCCACTCCATCATGGCCTCGAAGGCCTCCCGCACCCGGGCGTAGTCGAGCACATCGTCGGTGACGGGGCGGAAGGACGGGGCGACGGGCTTGCCGGAGATCTCGTCGATGCCGCCGTTGATGGCGTAAAGCATGGTCTTGGCCAGGTTGACGCGCGCGCCGAAGAACTGCATCTGCTTGCCCACCCGCATGGCGGATACGCAGCAGGCGATGGCGTAGTCGTCGCCCCAATACGAGCGCATCAGGTCGTCGTTTTCATACTGCAGCGAGCTGGTGCGGATGGAGGTGCTGGCGCAAAACGCCTTGAAGCCCTCGGGCAGGCGGGTGGACCAGAGAATGGTGAGATTGGGCTCGGGCGCGGGGCCGAGGTTGTGCAAGGTCTGGAGGAAGCGAAAGGACGTGCGGGTGACCAAGGTGCGGCCGTCGAGCCCCATGCCGCCGAGCGATTCCGTGACCCAGGTGGGATCGCCGCTGAAGAGTTCGTTATACTCGGGGGTGCGGGCGAAGCGGACCAGGCGCAGCTTGATGACGAGCTGATCCACCAATTCCTGGGCGGCGGTTTCGTTGAGCGCACCCGAGGCGAGGTCGCGCTCCAGATAAATGTCCAGGAATGTGGCCACGCGGCCGATCGACATGGCGGCGCCGTTCTGTTCCTTCACGGCGGCGAGGTAGGCGAAGTAGGTCCATTGGAAGGCTTCGCGGGCGGAGGCGGCCGGGCGGGCGAGGTCGAAGCCGTGATCGGCGGCCATGCGTTTGAGGTCGAGCAGCGCGCGGATCTGCTCGTTAAGCTCCTCGCGGTCGCGAATGAGGTCGGCGCTCAGGTTGGGGCCGACGGTCTCGGCGAGTTGATGTCGTTTGTCGGCCACCAGAAAGTCGATGCCGTAGAGGGCGACGCGTCGGTAGTCGCCGATGATACGGCCGCGTCCGTAGGCATCGGGCAGACCGGTGATGAGGCCGGCGGTGCGGCAGGCGCGGATTTCGGGAGTGTAGGCGTCAAACACGCCCTCGTTATGGGTTTTTCGATGTTTAAAAATCGCCTCGGTCTCGGGATCCACCTGCCGGCCGGCGCTCTCAACCGCGGACGCGGCCATGCGAAAGCCACCAAAGGGCATGAAGGCGCGCTTGAGCGGGGCGTCGGTCTGCAGCCCCACGATGAGTTCGAGATCGCGGTCGATGTAGCCGGGGGGGTGCGAGGTGATCGCGGAAACGATGCGGGTATCCAGATCCAGCATACCACCCGGGGAGGTGCGTTCGCGGTTGAGCAGGTCGCTGATATGGTTCCAGAGGGCGGCGGTGCGGGCGCTGGCTCCGGTAAGAAAACTCTCTTCGCCCTCGTAAGGCCGGTAGTTTCGTTGGATAAAATCGCGGACATCGACGCGTTTTTGCCAGTCCCCCTCCTCAAAATCGTGCCAGGGAGATCGCGCGGAAGAGACCGCGCGAGCGGTTGTGGTGGAAGCGGCGGCGGGAGGAGAGACCAGGGAGGACATGGCGCAAAGTGGGTGACGAGCCGCCACGGACTCGGCGCCGCAGCGGCGACCGAACCCGACGGAAACTCACCCGCCAGCTTGGGCCGACTGGCGCGGCTGTTAATTCTATAGGTAGCGCATCGATGGGGAAAGGGTGGGCGTTTTTTGCCCCGTGCTTGCGCAGCCTTTCGCCGCTTGGCTACTCAATCACCGTGAAAACCCAAGCCCACGACAACCAGGTGTGCACTCCGCCCGAGCCCGCCGGGCCACTCAAAAACCGCTGGCTGATCGCGGCTTCGGCGGTGGGCATACACGTCTCGATCGGTGCGGTTTACGCCTACAGCGTTTACACCAAACCGATCATGCACGCCTTCGGGTGGCACATCGACCAGGTGACGCTGGCCTTCAGCATCGCCATTGTGTTTTTGGGGTTAAGCGCGGCCTTCCTGGGCCGGTTCATCGAGCGGAAAGGACCGCGGGCGGGCGGGCTGTTATCCACCGCATTTTATACCAGCGGCCTGCTGGTCGCCGCCCTCGCGATGAAGCTGGAGTCGCTTTATCTGTTTTACCTTGGTTACGGCGTGCTGGGGGGAATCGGACTGGGCGTGGGGTATATCTCGCCGGTTTCGACCTTGGTGAAATGGTTTCCCGACCGGCGCGGCATGGCCACGGGGCTGGCGATCATGGGCTTCGGATTCGGCGCCCTGCTGGGCGGACCCGTGATCGCGCGGCTGATCGACGGGGTCGGCTTGGCGATGACCTTCGCGCTGCTGGCGGTTGTGTATGGTGTCGTGATGAGCGCCTCGGCTCGTTACATTGAGCCGCCACCCACCGGCTGGGTGCCCAGCGGGTGGGCTGCCGGAACTCAAGGCGGACAGGCCGGCAAACGTCGGTTGATCGATTTGGCGCAAGCCACGGCCAGCGAGGCGGTGCGGACGCGGCGGTTCTACTTTTTGTGGGTGATGCTTTTCATCAATGTGACCTGCGGTATCGCGGTCATCTCGGTGGCTTCACCCATGGGTCAGGAAATCGCGGGTTTGAGCGCGGCCCAGGCGGCGACGATGGTGGGGATGATGGGTCTGTTCAACGGGATCGGTCGCATCGGTTGGGCCTCGTTTTCGGACATCATCGGACGACCCGCCACCTACATGGCCTTCTTTGCCCTGCAGATCGCGGCTTTTCTGGCCCTGCCTTCCATCACGCACGCGGTGGGGTTCCAGATCGTCCTGTTCCTGATTCTGACCTGTTACGGCGGCGGTTTCGCGAGCATCCCGGCCTACATCGGGGACTTGTTTGGCACCAAGGAGCTGTCGGCGATCCATGGATACATCTTGACCGCGTGGTCGGCGGCCGGCGTGGCCGGTCCGATGATTGCGGCGGCGGTGCGCGAGCGCACGGGTAGTTTTGCCGGCACGCTCACCATCTTCGCCGGGCTGTTTGTCGTCGCTCTGGCGGTATCGATCTGGACGCGGATTGAAATCAGTCGGGTGCGAAATCGGCGACTGGAACCGGCCACGGCCTAGCCGGGGGCTTCACCACGGGCGGTTCAGCCTGGAACCTGAAGCAAAACCGAGTTCAGGCGAGTGGTGAAATCCTGATTCGAGAAGGGCTTGGCCAAAAAGGCCACACCCGGTGCCTGCACCGCAGCTTGAATGGTCGGATCATCGACGTAGCCGGACATGTAGAGCACGGGAAGTCCCGGCCTCATGGCGGTCAAACGTTTGGCCAGCTCGTGACCGTTCATTCCCGGCATGACCACGTCGGTGATCAAGAGATCAAACTCGTGAATGCCTCCGCGCTCCGCCCACGCCACGGCTTCCGACGGGTCGCCGTGCGCGACCACATGATGGCCGAGCGATTCGGCCAGCATCATGGTCACCGCCCGCACCAGATCATCATCCTCGACCAGCAGTATGCGGACACAACGAGCCTCGGCCGCCGTCGTCTCCTCCTCAGGCAAACTGCCGATCGGATCCGCCACCTCCGGCAGATCCAGGTGAAAAACCGTGCCGCGTCCCGGCCAGGTTTCAAAGGTCAAATCCCCGCCAAAAGATCGGGCGATGCTGCGCGACGAGGCCAATCCGAGTCCGGTGCCTCGCCCCTTGGCCTTGGTCGTGAAGAAAGGTTGGAAGAGATGCGCCTGCACCTCCGCCGGCACACCGGGCCCGGTGTCTTGCACGGAAAGCCTCACTTGCTTGGCCCCGTCGGCGCGGTCCGGGCCGGCACTCACCGCTATGGTCAACCGCCCCTCCACAGGCATGACATCCCGGGCGTTCAGGCACAGGTTAAAGAGCACCTGCTCGATTTGTTTCGGGTCGGCGCGGCACCAAGCGGCCCCCTCACCCAAAAGGAAATCCAGCAAAACGTGTTCACTGACCAAGGATCGGATGAATCCCCGCAAACCGTCCACTAGCGCATGCAGGTCGATACACTCTATCTGCACCATTTCCTGGCGGCTGAAGGACAACAGTTGCCGCACTAGGTGGCTGGCCCGGCCTGACGCATGCAGAATATCGTCGATACGACCCTTTTGAATCTCATCGGGAGTGTCGTCGCGCAACAATTCCGCAAAGCACCGAATGGCCGTAAGCAGGTTGTTGAAATCATGCGCCACACCTCCCGCGAGCAGACCCACCGCCTCCAGTTTTTGAATCTGCAAGGCGCGCTCACGACTCTCCTGGAGCTTTAACTCCGCCTCGGCGCGAAGCAAAGCCACCGAATAAAGACCGGCGAGATCGGCCACAAACTGTTTGGCCTCCCGAGCGGGCGCAGTCGCTTTGGTCAGACCGATCAACCAGCAACCGCGGCCGTCGCTCGCACCGGCCCATGAAGCCACCGCACCCGCCCAGCCCGAGGCGACCAACCAGGCTTCCGCCAAAGGAAAGCGCTCGGTTGCGCCGGGATGCTCCGTCCAGGCAGTCGGGCCCGCACCGGCTTTGCCAACCACATCGACCACCCCCTCGAGCAGGACGCTCCCGGCCGTCGCCATCACTTCCCATCGCCCGTCATCGCGCTCTTGCACCAGCATGGCTCCGTCAAACTCGGCCTGCGTCACCAACATGCCGACCGCTTCCGACCGCACCAGCGACAGCTCCGCTCCACCGTGGAGAATACGCCCAAACTCGGCAAGCGCGACAGACCACGCTGTCGTGGTGACACCCAAGTAGCCATCACCGCACGGTCGCACGGTTTCTCTCATCCAACGGAAGCCCCCGCGAACACTCAGGCGATAGACGACCGACTCGTCATTTTCCGGCCAGTCACGCTGCCGGTCTTCCTCGTGCACGCGCTCCAGCAGATCCTGCAGCCCGACCTCCTTCGCCGCGGAACCGCCCAACACCCGCCGCCACTCCGCATTCAACCAACGCACACGGCCGCTTCGGTCGGCCCACCACACCAAACCGGACAATGCCGCCCAAACATCGTCCGAAACCGACACGGGGAGGGTCGGCGCGGCCGCCG
>CAYNUW010000091.1:9081-11560 GCA_964400455.1 uncultured Akkermansia sp.
GTCATCGACCGTCGGCGGAGGTGTGGTCGCCGGCACCACCAGCGCGTCGCCGGATTGCTGAAGTCGGGTTAAAAACAACATGATTGATTGAGACCCTTGATAACCGACTTCGTTCGGGTCGCGAGCGCGTTTCACGCCGCAGGGCGCCGAGCGCCGCAAAAACACGTTGGACAAAAGCCCGGCCTAAGGCTGACTGATGCTTTCAATTTAAACGCCATGTCCTCGCCCACCGCCGAACAAATCCACGCTCCCCAGGAGCAGAAGCACGTCACCCCCGTCACGATCGGGGTGGATCTATTGATCTGCGCCGCCTTCTTTGGCTTTATGTTCGGCAAGCTTCGGGGTCACGTGCCCTCCAGCGACCCGCTGTTCCAGAACATCTTCGGCGCGGCCACCACGGTGTGCCTCACCGGGGTGGTTTGGATGGCGATCCAAATGTTTCGGGTCGTGGTCGCCGGCGAAAAACGCCTGAAGGCGGCTCGCGCGGCGAAGTAAAATCGTGGCCGCGTTCCTCCGCCGCGACCCCCGCCGGTCGCGGCTTTTTGTTTTCCAATACCCTTTGACCGCATTGTATTCCGGCTTGTGAGCGAGACCAACTCCGCGCCCCCTCTCCTGACACCCGCCGCCCGGCCCAGCGCGGCGGCCGAGGACTATTTGGAACGGATTGCCGCTCTCATCCGCACCAAGGGCTACGCCCGGGTGGTGGACATCGCCGCCGAATTGAAAATCTCCCAAGCCAGCGTGACCACCATGGTTCAGCGGCTCGACGCGGACGGCTTGGTCAAATACGAGAAATATCGCGGCATGGTGCTGACCGACGCCGGCGAAGCCGTGGCCGCCCGCATCGCCCACCGCCACGAACTCCTTACCCGGCTGCTGCGACTTTTCGACCTGCCCGAGGATGTCATTTTTCGCGACGTCGAAGGCATGGAACACCACATCAGCGGTGAAACCCTCGCGGTGCTCGAACGCCTCACCCACCATTTGGACGAGCATCCCGAGCTCGTCGCACGGCTGCGCCGCCGGGCCTGAGTGACGATCGACGCATTTCACCTACCGCCCAAGTCTGCTCTCCCGATGCCCAAGACCAAGCCCGCCGTCGCCCCCGCCAACGCCGCCATCCGCGAGTGGTTCCCCACCCGCCTCTACCACGCCCCCCTGCGCGCCGGCGATTCATCGCGCTACAACGCCGAGCTCACGGCCGAGTGCCACCAGATCCGCGACTTCGACGACGCCGGGCGCAAATGGTCGGCCAAGAACTATCCGGGCGGCTACACCAGCTACGCCTCACTCAACCGCCTGCACGAGTTTTCGAGCACCTTCTCCGATTTGGAAAAACGCATCTCCCGCCACGTGCGCACCTTTGCCAAGGCCCTCGATCTCGACCTGCGCGGCCGAGACGTGCGCATGACCGATTTCTGGCTCAACATCATGCCACCCACCGCCGCGCACTCGATGCACCTGCACCCGAACAGTTTTATCAGCGGCACCTACTACGTCGTCACCCCACCCGGTTGCCCGGGCTTAAAATTTGAGGACCCACGCTTGGCCTGCCTGATGGCCGCACCACCCAAGCTCCCCAAAGCCCACCCCTCCAACCAGCCCTACATCACCTACCAAGCCGCCGCCGGTGACGTGATCTTGTTCGAAAGTTGGCTGCGCCACGAGGTCGCCCAGAATCGGTCCAACGACGAGCGCATCAGCGTCAGCTTCAACTACGCCTGGAGCTGAAAACCCCATCGGGCGGATCGCTGCCACCATGTCCACGCCCGAGCTTAAAATCGTCCGCTGGGGACGTCTCGCCTACGACGTCGCGTTGGAGCGCCAGACCGCGCTGCAAACCGCACGCCTGGAAGGTCAGGCACCCGACACCCTGGCGCTGGTCGAACACGATCCCGTGTTCACGGTGGGCCTGCGGGTCGGCGCAGCGCGCCACCTACTCTGGGATCAGGCACGCCTAGCCGCCGAAGGAGTGAGCGTGCGCGAGACCAACCGGGGCGGCGACATCACGTATCATGGACCGGGGCAACTGGTGGCGTATCCGATCGTGAGCCTGGAGCGCCGACGCGATCTCCATGCCTACCTGCGCTTTTTGGAGGACGTGTTGATCGCCACCGCCGCGCGTCACGGTGTGACGGCGACCCGACGCGAAGGCCTGACCGGCATCTGGGTCGGCGAGCGCAAACTCGCCGCCATCGGGGTCGGCGTGCGCCGCTGGGTGACGCTGCACGGGGTTGCGCTCAACGTCGCCCCGGAGCTTAAACATTTTGGCGGCATCGTGCCCTGCGGCATACGGCCCGAGCAAGGGGTGGTCACCTCGCTGGCCGCCGAGCTCGGAGAGCAGGCGCCGAGCTGGGACGCGGTCGCCGACACCTTGGCCGAAGAATTCACCACCCGCTGGGCAGGGTTCCTCGCGGGGCAGTAAGACATGACGCTGCGGCGTCTTGTCCTGGGGAGAATGCGTTCACTCCCATATTTC
>CAYNUW010000092.1:0-11519 GCA_964400455.1 uncultured Akkermansia sp.
GGGCAGGATTTCGGACACGATGCCCATGGCGGGCAGGATCAGGATGTAAACCTCCGGATGACCGAAGATCCAGAAGAGGTGCTGCCAGAGGATGGGCAGGCCGCCCTTGGCGACTTCAAAGAAGCCGGTGCCGAAGGAGCGGTCGAACATGAGTTCAACGAGTGCGATAGTGATGGCGGGGAAGGAAAGGATGATCAGGAAGGCGGTGAACAAGGTCATCCAAGTGAACACCGGCAGGCGCATCATGGTGAGACCGGGGGCGCGCATGTTGATGATGGTGACGATAAAATTGAGCGAACCGACGACCGAGGAGACGCCGAGGATTTGCAGGCCCATAATCCAAAGGTCGGTGGAGACGTCGCCGGCGAACTGTTGGGAATACTGGTTGGAAGTCAGCGGGGCATACCCGAACCACCCGACGTCGGGCGCGGAGGCCTTGGTGAACCAGCCCCAATTAATGACGATGGCTCCAGCGAGGAAGACCCAGAAGGCGAAGCCGTTTAGGCGGGGAAAGGCCACGTCGCGGGCGCCGATTTGCAGCGGCATCATGTAATTGAAGAACGCGGCGGAGAGGGGCATGACGGCGAGGAAGATCATCGTCGTCGCGTGCATGGTGAAGAGCTCGTTGTAGAGCTGGTGGGAAATGAAGGTGTTGTTGGGCACCGCCAGCTGGATGCGGATCAGCAGGGCCTCGAAACCGCCGACGAGGAAGAAAAAGAGGGCGGTGATGCCATACATGATGCCGATCTTTTTGTGGTCTACGGTGGTGAGCCAGGAGACCAGACCGGTTTGGGCGGCGGGCCGGGTAAAGAACCAAGGGCGAACGGCACGTCGGGCGGGTGCGTCGGCGGGGGAATAGGGGGCGGTGGTGGCGGTGGAGGCCATGGGAGTTGGTTAAAGTGGTAAAACGGGGGCGATGCTGCGGAATCTTACTTCAAGCTGAGCAGATACTCGACCAAGGCCCGGCCCTCTTCGTCGTTCACGTCGATGTGACGCTCGGTCTGCTTCTCGTAGCGCTTGGTTGGGTCGATTTTCAGATAACCGGTCATGAGGGCTCCCCCGGCCATGGGAACGCCGACCCACATTTTATTGCCGGGTTTTACGTCGTTGGGGTGAACGATCCAGCGATGGAGGTTTTCGCGGGTGTTTTCGAGCAAACCGGCCGCCAGGGTGGTGCGGGAGCCGAAATGGGTCAGGTCAGGGGCATTGCCGCCGCCGGCGCTGTGGCCGCGGACGGCGTGGCAGGTGACGCAGCTCTTCTCGGCGAAGAGTTGGCGGCCCTTGGCGATGAGGGCGGGGTTCTCTTGCGGGTCGGGGAACTGTTGGGTGGTCCAGGCGCCCATGGGATCGGCATCGAAGGCGGCGGAGTAGCCGGGGGCGTTGGGCTTTTTGGGGGTGATATCGTAGCTGGCGAAGCTCGCTTGGGCGGCGGTGGCAGCGACTTCCACGGTGCGGGCGGGTTTCTTCTGGTTTTCGACCCAGGCGGCGAATTCATCCTCGGCGAGGGCGATGACGCGGAAGCGCATGACGGCATGGGATTCTCCGCAGAACTCGGCGCACTGGCCCCAGAAGTAGCCGGGTTCGTCGGCCTGGAGCCAGAGGTGGTTGCCGCGGTTGGGGATCATGTCTACCTTGCCGGCGAGTTTAGGCACCCAGAAGGAGTGGATGACGTCTTGGGTGCGGAGGTTGATGCGCACGGGGCGTCCGGCGGGGATGACGAGTTCGTTGGCGGTGATGAGTTGCCCGGTGCCCTCGATTTGTTCGGCGGGGTATTCGAACTGGAACCACCATTGCAGTCCGCGGGCGGTGACCTCGTAGGCGTTTTCGCGCTGCTCTTCCGGCACGTCGTAGGTATACCAGATGGCCTTCATGGTGGGCACGGCGATGACGACGAGCGCGCCGATAGAGGCTACGATCAGTCCCAGTTCGACCAGCGGGTTGCCGTGGCCCTGATGGGGTATGGCGGCCTTGGGGTCGTCGCCCTTTTTGGCCATGAACTTAAGGGTGGCGTAGGCCAAGACTGCGGCGACGATCACAAAGATGACCATCGTCACGACCAAGGTGACGTTAAACACCTCAAGCTGGGACTTGGCCACCGGGCCCTTTACGTCGAAGGTGGATTGGGGGCCGGAGAGCCAGCCACCCAGCAGCAAGGGGGTGAGGGCGACAAAAAACGCGGCCAAGCAGCGGCGGGCGCGAGGGGCGAAGCGGGACGTCATAAACAAGATTGGTCGAAAAAGTGGTCGGAGTGCGTAGAGCCGGAGAACGACAGTCCCCGGGCCGCGCAATGATTCAAGCTAGAATCCAGCGTTCGATTTTCCACTCGTCTTTTGCAAAAAAACGCGCGCGCCGTGGTTATTAGGGATCCTAACCGATGCGTAAGTCATTTTTCTGGCCAAATGGCGCAGCGCTTCCTGGTTAAAGTGCAAAATACGCCCGATCTGGGCCGGCTAAACGAATCGCGGGAGGCTTACTCCTCCATTTGAATGTCTTTGTTGCGGTGGCGGGGGCAGCCGGCGCGGAGCCAAGCGTTGATGAACCGGTCCAGGTCGCCGTTGAGGACGCCTTGGGTGTCCGACGTGCTGACGCCGGTGCGCAGGTCCTTCACCATCTGATAGGGTTGGAGCACATAGCTGCGGATCTGGGCGCCCCAGCCGATTTCGCCTTTTTCACCGTAGAAGCGGTCCATCTCGGCGCGTTGTTCATCCTGCTTTTTCTCATACAGGCGGGCCTTGAGGATGCTCCAGGCGGAGGCCTTGTTTTTGAGTTGGGAACGTTCGTTTTGGCAGACCACGACGAGTCCGGTGGGGATGTGGGTGATGCGCACGGCGGAGTCCGTGGTGTTGACGCCTTGGCCACCCTTGCCGGAGGAGCGGTAGACGTCGATGCGCACCTCGGTCTCGGGGATGTTGATGTCGATGTCGTCGTTGACTTCGGCGACGACGTCGACGGCGCAGAAGGAGGTGTGGCGGCGGGCGTTGCTGTCGAAGGGGGAGATGCGCACAAGGCGGTGAACGCCGCGCTCGGCCTTGCAGTAGCCATAGGCGTTTTCGCCCTTGATGAGCAGGGTGGCCTTGCTGATCCCGGCGGTGTCGCCCGGCTGCACGTCCATGAGTTCGGTGGTGAAGCCGCGTTGCTCGGCCCAGCGGCTATACATGCGGAAGAGCATGTCGGCCCAATCGTTGGACTCGGTGCCGCCGGCGCCGGCCTGGATGGAGAAAATGGCGTTGTTGCGGTCGAACTGGCCGGTCAGGAAGGCGCCGATTTCGAGTTCGTCCAGTTGGGTTGCCAGGGTGGCGGTGTCGCGCTTCAGCTCGGCGCCGAACTCGGCCTGTTCCTCGGGTGAGCCGGCTTCGATGAGTTCGAGCATGGCGTCGAGGTCGCCGACGCGTTTGCGGAAGGCCTGGACCGGGAGGACGGCGCGTTTGAGGCCGTTGACCTTGGCGATGTGTTTCTGGGCGCGGTCGTTGTTGTCCCAAAAGCCGGGGGCGCCCATCTGGGCTTCCATGGCGTCGATTTCGCGCAGTTTCTGCTCGGCGTCGAGAAACGTCCAGAGATGCGTGGAGCGTTTCCGGATGGTTTCGATCTGGGCGAGGACTTCGGGTTCGAGCATGGCGGCGGGGGGAAAGGGGTGATTTGCCGGGTTGGGAGGGGCACGGGCAATCCAATTTAGGGGGTGGTGAGAGATTGCCGGCTTCGGCCGTGCTTGGCGGGGGGCGTCTGAAAACGAGCGTGGTTGGCCAAGGGACGCGCGGAATTGGCGCTTGCGGGTTAAGCGCGCGGTTCCGACCATGTCGGCGTAGTTCGCGTTCTTTGTTTTTAACGTTTTTGGATACGGGGAAGGCCGTGAGATCCGGCCACAGTTGCGCTGCGGTATCGCATCAATCCAGACCCACGCCGCGTCGGCGAACGACGCGGGCAAAGCCAATCGGTCCAGCAGTCCGGTGAAGGCGAGGGGCGAGGAAGGCGCGGAGGAGTCCAGCACTCTTCGGCGTCGAGACATGCGGAGTCCGAATATCCGCCCGAAATCGTCTCACGCGCCGGTCGCCGAACTTTTGCGGGCGACCGGTCGCGAAATCTTCATCGCAAAATGAAGCGTGAGGGCAGTTCGCGAACGCCAAGCCGTCCGTCGGCCGAAGGTTCGTCTGCTCGCACCCGAACAGACCACCCATATGATTCAAACCGTATTCCGCCCGGGCGCATCGCGCGTCGGGCGTTCCCTCGGCTTCGCGGCCCTCGTCGCGACTGGCCTTGTCTCCGTCCGTCCGGCCATGGCGCTGACGGTGGATTTCTCCGATCTCACGTTGCCCGCGCAGTCGTTCTACAACGGCGGGCCGGCCACCAACACCGCCGGCTGGTCCAGCGGCGGCGTCCGCTTCGGCAACAGTTACACCGCCGATTGGGGCGGTTACTGGGATGGTTTCGTCTACTCCAATGTGGCGGACGCCACCACGGCGGGTTTTGGCAACCAATACGCCGCCTACAGCGGCGGTGGCGCCGGCGGGTCCGGCATCTACGCCGTGGTTTACGCGGGTTCGTCGGCCTTTTTCGACCTGCCGGCCGGCTACGTGGCGCAATCGGTGGCGCTGACCAACACGACCTACACCGCGCTGGACATGTTGAACGGCTCGGGCTTCTCCAAGAAATTTGGCGGCGCGAGTGGCACGGATCCGGATTTTCTCGACGTGGTGCTGACCGGCTACTCGGGTTTGGGCGGGGCGGGAGCGACGACGGGCAGCGTGACCTTCCGCCTGGCGGACTACACCTTCGCCGACGGGGCCTCCGACTACATCGTCTCCGCCTGGAGCACGGTGGATCTGTCCCCGCTGGGCTCGGCCGCCTCGGTGCGGTTCTCGTGGCTCGGGTCCGATGTGGGTATGTTCGGGCTGAATACGCCGACCTACGTGGCGCTGGATAATCTGGCGCTGACCGCGATTCCGGAGCCCTCCGCCTTCGCGGGGCTGGCCGGGCTGGCCGGCCTGGCCTGCGCCGCCGGTCGTCGTCGTCGCCTCCGGTGAAGACGCTCCGCTACTGGCTGGCCTGCCTGTTGGCGGCGCCCCTGTCCGGCGGGCCCTTTGCCGGGCCCGCCGGCACGCCGGGCTCGCTGGCGGTGCCTTACGACGACCCGGGAATTGCGGCTTGGGCGACGGGCTACGTCGCCTTGACTCGGGGGCCGGCGCAGGCGGGGGACGCCTCCGCCGGTTTCGCCACGTTCGGCTACGGGGAGCTCGCGCTCGGGCCGGCCGGCGAGGACGTCTACGACGTGGTCTCGCTGGGCGACGGAGGGAGCATCACGCTGACCTTTGACGCGCCGATCACCAACGGGCCGGGCTGGGATTTTGCGGTGTTCGAGAACTCCTTCGGCGACACGTTTCTGGAGCTCGCGTTTGTCGAGGTGAGTTCCGACGGGGTGAACTTTTTCCGCTTTCCGGCCGTTTCGCTGACCGCGACCGGGACCCAAGTGGGGACCTACGGGCACGTGGACGCCACGGAACTGCGCAACTTGGCGGGGAAATACCGGCTGGGCAACGGCACCCCGTTCGATCTGAGCGAACTGGCCGGCGTGGACGAGCGGCTCGATGTGGCGGCGGTCACCCATGTGCGGGTGGTCGACGCGGTCGGGGCGATCGGGGCGGGGTTGGGTTCCGTCGATTCGCTGGGCAACCGGGTCAACGATCCCTGGCCCACGCCCTTCGCGGCCGGCGGTTTCGACCTGGACGCCATCGGGGTGCGGCACGCGGCGGTGTCGCCAGCCAGCGGATACGCGGCTTGGGCGGCGGGCTTTTTCGCCGTCGGCGAAGCGGCGGGCGAGGCGGCGGCGGATCCGGACGGCGATGGTTGTCCGAACCTGCTGGAATACGCGTTGGGCGGCGATCCGCGCTCGCCGGCGGACGGGGCGGTGATCGCGCCCCGGTTGGTGCGGTCGGAGGGAGGGCTGGGTCTGGCCTACCGGCCGGCGGCGAATCGGCCGGATCTCAGCTGGGGGGTGGAGTGGTCCGCCGATCTGGCGGTCTGGGATGGGACGGAGACGGCGCTGTGGCCGGCGGAGACAAGTGCGGACGGGGAGGTTACGACGTGGGCGCGCCGGACTTTGACGGAGACGCCGCGCCAGTTCCTGCGTTTGCGGGTGGAGAGGGTGGCGCCATGAGAAAACGGGCGTCCGCGTTCACCTTGATCGAGCTGTTGACGGTGATCGCCATCGTGGGGCTGCTGGCGTCGCTGGTGTTGCCGGCGGTGGGTCGGGTGCGGCAGGCGGCGCGGCAGGCGTCCTCGGCGTCCAATCTGCGCCAGTTGATCCAGGCGACGCACACCTACATCACGGAGCATCGGGGCGAGTTTCCGCCCTCGATGTCGCTCGATAATCGCACGCGCTGGCACGGTGCGCGGCCGTCGTTGTCTGCGCCGTTTGATCCGGCCAAGGGCTGGCTGGGGCCCTACCTTGGGCGCGACGGCCGGGTGAAGCTTTGCCCGGCGCTGGCCGATTCGCCGCGGGCCGCGAGTTTCAATGAAAGTGGCGCGGGTGGGTATGGCTACAACGGGGCCTACCTGGGCGGACCCGCCGCGCGGGGCACGGCGCAGGATCCGTATCGGCCGGCGCGGCTGGAGCGGCTGCCGCGTCCGGGGCGGGTGGTGGCTTTCGCCACGACGGCGCTGGCGGTGCGGGGAGGGGTGCAGGAGTATCCGTTCGCGGAGGCGCCGTTTCATCTGAATCCGGCGGGGAGGCCGGCGGAGCCGGCGCAGCCGAGCGTGCATTTTCGTTTCTCGGGGCGGGCTTTGGTGGCGTGGGCGGACGGCCATGTGAGCGCGGAGCGGCGCAATGCGGAGGCGCCGGCGGGCCCGAACTATTACCAAGGGGACAATCTGGCCGAGTCCGTGGGCTGGTTTGGTCCGCTGGAAGCGAATGGCTGGTGGAATCCGCTGTATCCGGGGAATTGATTCACGCGGTCCGCGACCCCGGCGCAGTCAGCGGGAGTCGCCGCTGCGCGAGGAGCGGGCGGGTCCGCGTTCAGTCGCCGGGCGCGGCAGCGGCGGCGAGCCAGAGGCCGCTGGGCAGGCGTTCGCCGGCGAGCTGGCGCCAGAGGTGAGTTTCGTCGGTTTCGCGGGTGTCGAGGCGGGTGATTTGCTCGGCGGTGGCGCCCCAGTTTTTCATGAGGATGCGGGCCCGGTCGCGGGCGGGCTGGTCGGCCTCGAGTTCGCGCAGGCCGCAGGGGCGCACGGCCTGGGCGAGGGCGTTGAGGGCGGTGCCGAGCGCCTCGCCGGGGTGATTTTTCTCCCAAAAGGGGAGGGCGCGGGTGATGGCGGAGGCGGGCAGGACGGTGGCCGGATCGCCGCAGAGCGGGGTGCGGGCGAGCAGGCGGCCGGTGGCCCACCACCAGGGTTCGCGGAGTTTGGCCGGCCACTTGGCGCCGCGGGCGAGGATCCAGTCGAGCAATTCCAGGCGACGGTTCTGGCCGATGCGTTCGAGGCAGCAGGCGGCGCGAAGTAATTCCGCCTCGGGTTCGCCGCCCTTGAGTCGATTTTCCCACTTTTGCCAGAGCTCGGTTTGGCGCTCCGCTGCGAGGCCGGCGGCGACGCGGCGCCAGATGATCCAGGCCTGGGGGCGCACGGCGGGATCCTTGCCCCAGGTGAGGCCGACCTGGGCGAGGCGCCAGAGCTCCTCGACCCGGGCGTCGTCGTGCGGCCAGCCGCGTCCGGGGCGCAGGCAGTAGCCGGCCCAGTTGAGCCAGGTGGCCTCCAGGGCGGCGGAGCGGCCTTTTTTGGTCAAAAACTCGGCCAGCGCGGGCCAGAGGGCGCGCAGTCGGGCGGGCGGCCAGTCTTCGCGCGGGGCGCCGGCCAAGGCTTCGAGGCGGGGGCCGAGGCGGCGCGCGGCGGCATCATCGCCGGCCGGGCCGAAAGTCTCGCGCACGGCGGCGGCGAGCCGTGCGTGGAGCGCGGCATCGTCGGCGGAGGGCGCGTCGGTTTCGGAGGCGGCCGGTGCGTGCGGGGTGTCGGGGCCGCGGTCGTTGAGGCGCCAGTCGAGGGTCCAGCCCTCGGGATAGCCGGCGGGCGGGTCGACGGGCAGGCAGCGCAGCCGCAGGGCGCCCGCGCCGGTAGTGGTGGTCTCCAGGCGGACGGGCAGCAGGTCGTTGGCGGGGCGGGGCAGGCCGGCCGGGATTTGCAGACGCACTCGCAAGGCGGGCAGGCGCTCGTCGGCCTCGCCGGCCTGGCGCAGGTCGCCGGCGGCGGAGCCGGGGTCGCGTGTCGTGTAGAGTCTGAACTCGGTCTCGCGGTTGACGCGTGCGCGCAGGCCGTCGGGTCGGGCGAGCACGGGTTGGTCGAGCGGGGTGCCTTGGGGCGCGATGCAGACGAGCCAGGGGCGGTCGGTCGCGGGAGCGCCGGCGGCGCGGGCGGTTTCGAGCCAGTAGCCGCGGGCGGTGCGGCTTTCGATGAGGCGGGGCTGGTCGGCCGGGGCGGCGTCGAGGGCGCGGCCATACCAGGCGGCGCCGAGGGCGACGGCGAGGGTGGGGCTGGGGTTTTCGAGTTCGGCGATCTCGCGGTCCTGCCAGGAGCCGAGCAGGTCGAGCAGTCGGCGGCGCAGGGGCGCGGGCAGGAGGGTGCCGCCGTTGCAGAGGAGGGCGTCCACCCGGTGGCCGCGCACAAACTCGGCGAGGTGGCGGGTGATGGCGGGGTCGGGGGCGTAGGGCAGGCCCAGTTCGCGCAGGCCGGCGGCGGCGCGGCGGGCGCGGGCGTCGGGCGGGCAGGGCGGGAAAAACGATTCTAGGAGCAGGGTGCGGATCTCCGAGGGGCGGATCTCGACGGTGCGGGCGCCGCCCCAGAGGCGGCCGGCGCGGCCGGGCAGGGCGGCGCGCAGGGGGGCGTCGTCGTCGGTCGCGGTTTCCCGCCAGGCGGCTTCCTTGAGGGAGCGGGCGGCGGCGACGAGGCCGGCCCATTGGGCGGGGTCGGGCGCGGGTGGTCCGAGGCGGCGTTCCAGCTCGTGGGCGAGGGCGAGGTCGAAGTTATCGCCGCCGAGCAGAAGGTGTTCGCCGACGGCCACGCGGGCGAGCTCGGGGGAGGCGGCGGCGTCCGCGCGGGCGAGGCGGGCGCGGAAGAGGCTGAAATCGGTGGTGCCGCCGCCGATGTCGCAGACCAGGAGGTGGAGTTCGCCGGCCCGGCCGTGGCGGTCGATGAGGGTGGAGAGGGCGCCGTCGGTCTGGTGGCGGGAGAGCCAGTCGTAGAAAACGGCCTGGGGTTCTTCCAGGAGGCGGACGGCGCCGTCGAAGCCGGCTTGGCGGGCGGCGCGGAGGGTCAGTTCTTGGGCGTCGGGTCCAAAGGAGGCGGGCACGGTGATGACGGTGGAGCCGGGCGGCTCCCCGTCATGGGCGCGAAGGGCGGCGGTGCGAAGGGTGGCGAGCAGGCGGGCGGAGGCGTCGACCGGGGAGAGGCGGGCGGAGGAAGGGACCTCGTCGCCGCCCCAGGGGAGGAAGGGCGCCTCGCGGTCGGCGCCGCGGTGGCAGAGCCAGGATTTGGCCGCCTGGGTGACGCGGCCGGGGGAGCGGGTGGCCTCGTCCCGCGCCCAGTGGCCGGGCACGGGGTCCGGGCCCAGGGTGGCGGCCTCTTCCGGGCGGGGGTGGTAGAGGAAGGAGGGGAGCAGTTCGCGGTCCTCCACGAGGCCGGGGCCGGCGCACTGGGCGATGGGGAGGATGGAGGGACGGGGGGAGTCGCGGGTCCAGCGGGCGACGGCGGAATTGCTCGTGCCGAGGTCGATGCCGATGCCGTGGCGGGCGGTCATCATTCGGTGCGGACCTGGAATTCGAGCCGCCACTCGCGGTTGGTGGCGGCGTGGCGGAGGCAAAGTTCGAGCACGCCGAGCTCGTTTACGCGGGAGACGATTTGCACGGGGAGGAGGTCGCCGTCGGCGGGGCCCTCGTCGGCGGGCAGGGTGGCCTCGAGGCGCGCGCTCTCCTCGAGGTCGCGTTCGGCGTGGGCCACGAGGGCGCCGGGGGCGTCGTCGGGGCGGGCGGTGCTGCTGAAGAGGCGGAACTCGACCTTTTCGCCGGTGAGCAGTCCGAATTCGCGTTCGCTCGCGAGGGGCGGGGAGCCCTCTTCGCGGCCTTGGGGTGCGACGCAGAGGGCCTTGACCGGGGGTTTGAAGCCGGGGACGGCGGGTGCGGTGGATTCGAGGCCGATGTAGTAGGAGCGGGCGGTGCCGGCGCGCACGCGCACGC
This sequence comes from uncultured Akkermansia sp., assembly GCA_964400455.1. GTDB lineage: Bacteria > Verrucomicrobiota > Verrucomicrobiia > Opitutales > Opitutaceae > IMCC26134_A. Next base: position 10,206 of record CAYNUW010000092.1, read on the forward strand.
CTTTGCCGGTGTCGAGGAGGCGTCCGTAGGCGGCGGCCCCGCGGGCGACGGCGAGGTCGTAGTCGGCGCCGGCCAGCTCGATCGGGCGGGCGCCGCCGGACCAGGAGGCGAGGAGGTCGAGCACGCGTGCGCGCATGGGGGCGGCCTTGAAGGTGCCGCCGTTAAAGAGCACGTGGGTGGGGGACAAGGGGCCGTCGGGGGAGGAGGCGAAGCGGGCGGCGAGGTCGGGGTGGGCGGAGGCGGCGGCGCGGCTGCGGCGGAGGAAGCGGGCGAGGTGGCGGCTGAGGGCGGGGTCGGCGGCGTAGTTGAGGCCGAATTCGCGGAGGCCGCCGGCGGAGCGGGTGGCGGGCAGCTCGTCGGGGCGGGTGAGGGGGAGGAAGCCGTCGAGGGCGACGGCGTCGAGGGTGGCGCGGGCGAGGGAGGTGGCGACGGTGCCGGCGAAGAGGCGGCCGCCGCGGGTGGGCACGGCGACGGGGACTGCGGGGAGGGAGAGGTCGGAGAAGAGGGTCTCCTTGGCGTCGCGCGCGGCCTGGACGAGGGCGAGGAATTGCCACTCGTCGATGGTTTTGCCGGCGTCTTCGAGCTGGGCGCGGAGGACGTGGGCGAGGGCGAGGTCGAGGTTGTCGCCGCCGAGGAGGAGGTGTTCGCCGACGGCGACGCGGTCGAGGGCGAGGGCGCCGTCGCGTTCGGCGGCGGCGACGAGGCTGAAGTCGGCGGTGCCGCCGCCGACGTCGCAGACGAGGAGGAGGTCGCCGGGTCGGACGATTTTCCGCCAGTCGGCGCCGGCGTGGTCGAGCCAGGCGTAGAAGGCGGCGAGGGGCTCTTCGAGGAGGAGGAGGTCGTCGCCCCAGCCGGCTTCGAGGGCGGCGCGGCGGGTGAGGGTGCGGGCGGCCTCGTCGAAGGAGGCGGGCACGGTGAGCACGACGCGGGTGTCGGCGAGGGCGTCGGGGCGGGCGAGGTGATGAAGGGCGGAGGCGCGGAGGTGTTGGAGGCAGGCGCGGCTGGCGGCGAGCGGGGAGAGGCGCTGGGTGGGCGGCACGGCCTCGGATTCCCAGGGCAGGAGGGGGGCGGTGCGGTCGACGCGGGTGTTGCAGAGCCAGGATTTGGCGGAGCGGACGAGGCGGTCGGGGGCGAGGGCTCCGCGGGAGCGGGCGTAGGCGCCTATGACGGGGGCGTCGTCGCCGCCGGTCCACGGCAGGGCGAAGGCGCCGGGCGCGTGTTCTCCTGCGGCGGGCAGGTAGAGGGCGGAGGGCAGGAGGGGGCGGTCCTCGGTGGCGCCGGGTCCGGCGCTCTGGGTGATGGGGAGGAGGCGGG
>CAYNUW010000093.1:0-11519 GCA_964400455.1 uncultured Akkermansia sp.
TCCGCCACCGAGGCCGCCTACGATGCGTATGTGCTGCGCAACTACGGCCGTCCCGCCCTCACCCTCGTGCGCGGCCGGGGTTGCCGGGTCTGGGATGACACCGGCAAAGCCTACCTCGATTTCGCCTCCGGCATCGCGGTCAACGCCGTCGGCCACTGCCACCCGCGCTGGGTCGAGGCCGTCGCCCGCCAGGCCGGTGAGCTGGTCCACGTCAGCAACCTCTATCGCAACCCGCTCCAGGGCGAACTCGCCCGCCGTCTCGTCAGCCATGCCGGCCCCGGCCGCGTGTTCTTCTGCAATTCCGGCGCCGAGGCCAACGAGGGCCTGCTAAAACTCGCCCGTCTCCACGGCCTGCGCAAAACCGGCCGCGAGGGTGAATGCGTCAAAGTCCTTTGCGCCAAAAACGCTTTCCACGGCCGCACTTTCGGCGGCATGAGCGCCACCCCCCAGGAAAAAATTCAAAAGGGCTTCCGCCCCCTCTTGCCCGATTTCGCCTTCGGCAACCTGAACGACCTCGCGTCGTTTGAAGCCCTGGTCGACGAACGCACCGCCGCCATCTTCGTCGAGACCATCCAGGGCGAAGGCGGCGTCCATCCGGCCACTCCCGAATTTCTGCGCGGCCTGCGCGCCCTCTGCGACCGGCATGGTCTGCTCCTGATGCTTGACGAAGTCCAGTGCGGCATCGGCCGCACCGGCCGTTTCTTCGCCTTCGACCACGCCGGCGTGCGCCCCGACGCCATCGGCATGGCCAAAGGGCTCGGCGGCGGCTTTCCCATCGGCGCCATCTGGATCGGCGAAGGCGCGGCCGACCTTTTCCAGCCCGGTATGCACGGCACCACCTTCGGCGGCACTCCGCTGGCCTGCGCCGCCGCTCTAGCCACCCTCGATATCCTCCGCGACGAACGCCTCTGCGAACACGTCGCCGCCGTCTCCCCCGCCTGGCACGACGCCCTCCGCGCCCTCGCCACCGACTTTCCCGCCCGGGTCGCCGGCCTCCGTGGACTGGGCTTCATGGTCGGCCTGCAACTCACCGCCGATCCCGCTCCCGTGGTCGCCGCCCTGCGGGCCGCCGGTCTGCTTTGCCCGGTCGCCGGCGGCAACGTCGTGCGCCTGCTTCCCCCGCTGGTCGCCACCTCCGACGAACTCGCCGAAAGCGTCGGTATTCTGCGCTCGGTCTTCGCCGCCGCCTGACGGGTTTATCGGCCTTGGCCGAGCAGTCCCCGTTCGGCCAAAACCCTGCGCAAGACCGGCCGCATCCTGCGCGCCAGACCGGCGTTGGCATACCCGACCCAGGCCACCGGAGTGGTCGTATCCAGCCGCGCCCGTGGCGAGCCGCCGCGCGGGTCCTCCACCACCCCGCCCGCCGCCTCCAGCAGCAACGCGGTGCAAAGATCGTATGGATGGCAGCAGAGGGCCTCCGCAAAACCCGCCGCCGGCAATACCAGGGGGCGCAGGTCCGCCACAAACCGGTCCTTACCCGTGATCAACTCGTGCAATTGCCCTCCGGTCGACGTGTATTGGTCTTCAAATACCCGCGACCCGCCTTCCTTGCCCAATAAACCCAGCTCCCGCCACAGGGCCTCCTCCAGCTCCGCCGTTGCTCTTTTTCCCTCCGGAAAAAACTTAACCACCGAGGCGAACCCCCGATCACAATCCACCGCCGCCGAGGGTCGCGGCCGCCACCGCTTCTCCACCCCGCTGGCCAACTCCCTGCGCACCGCCCTCAAAGCCCCGCCTCGCACCGCGCTGAACTGGTCCACCCAACCCGCTTTGGCCGTCGGCAGCTCCGTCATCGCCGCCACCAGGATGTCCCCCAGGTGAGTCTTCTCCCCCCGCTGCGGCGCCAAGCCGGCCAGGGTCCACGCCGGACGTTTGTCATACATCAGGCAACGCGTGCCGTCGATCGGGTCGAGTATCAGTTTCCACCGCGTCTCGGCCGGTGCCAGCCCACGGGGGAACGTCGTGCCCGGCGTCAGCCCCTCCATCACGAGCTCCACCGGCCACGTTCTGGGCCAGTGCTCCGCCAACCAACCCAGGATCGCCGCCTCCGAAATCTTATCCACGTGAAAAATCGTGTCCTCCGGCGTCACCGCCGCCACCTGGGCAAAGCGCTTCCCTTGCCGCGCCCGCGCCCGGATCAGCACCGCCTGGATCTCGTCTTGCAGGGCGCAGAGAAGCGCCCGCGCCCGTTGTAACGTCGCCACAGTCATCCCCCCACCCTCGCCACCCTCGCCTTCCTGGCGACACGAAAACGCCCGCCCTCATCAATCGTTCTGCCACCAAGATTCGCACCCGCGCGAAAACCGGCTCCCTTGCCCTCCATGCTCGTCATCCGCCGCCTTGTTGATCGCCATCGCGCCTACACCGGTCTTTTCCTGCCCGGCGAGCCGCCGCGCATTTTTCCCACCTCCGACGCCGAACACGGTCGCATCCTGCAGATCTACAAACAGGACCGCCCCTACGACGGCGTATGCAATGACTTCAGCGAGTTCGGGCTCGGCCACGACCACGCCCTGCCCCGAACCAACGCCAAACCCGGTAGTTCGCGATAGACCTTGCGTTGCGGCCCGGTCGGCGGTGTGCCTTGAACCCGTTATGAAGGTAGAACTTTTTGTCGCGTGTGACTTCGCCGCCGATTACGCCGGCAAACTCACGCTTGTAGGCGTGTTTGACGCGCTCGGCGCGCCGCAAATGCCCGTCTATCACCCCCAGCTCTGCGTCGCCGCCAAACTCCGCTTCGACGACACCGAGGCCGGTCCCAAAACCGTGCGCTTCACCCTGACCGACACCGACGGCCGCGATGTGCTGCAACCGATCGAAATGAAGATCAGCGCCCCCCCGCCACCCAGCGACCACACCACCACGGTGGTTAACCTCGTCATGAACATCGGCGGCATCAAATTTGAGCGACTCGGCGAACACTCCCTCGATCTCCTCCTCGATGGCGACCACATCGCCTCCACGCCGCTCTACCTGCGCAAAGTCGCCGGCTGACGCTCGCTCATCCACGGCCGCCTATCTTCGCGCGGCCAACAGGGCGCTGGGCGGCACCCCGTGCACCGCCTTGAAGACCCGGGAAAAGTGGAAGACGTCGTGCATTCCAACCCGAGCCGCCGCATCCTGCACCCTACCCCCGTGCTCCACGAGCCAGGCCGCCGCCAGCATCATCCGCCTGCGCCTCAGGTAACGGTGCGGAGTCTCTCCCATGAACCGCCTGAACAACCGGCAAACGCTCGACCCGTCCATTCCCGCCGCGACGGCTACATCCGCCAAGCTCTGCCACTCGGCGGCGTGACGGTCGATCAAGGCCACGCAGCGTTCAAAATTCGCCCGCGCCGCCTCCAGCCCCGCACCGCCGACGCCCTCGCTACCCCGCGGTTCACCCAGCTTCAGCAAAAAAACCTCGGCCAGCCGCGCGCAAACCGCCCCCGCCGCCGCGCCGTGCCGCCTGCCCTCCCGCACCAACAACTCCGCCACCTCCCTTAACTCACCGGGCGCCTCCGACCTTCGCACCCCGCCCGACCCCAGACCCGCCGCCGCCAGAGCCTTCGACACTCCCGGACCAGCCAGCGCGAAGAAGAACTTTTCCAACGGCGCTTCCGCATCCGTCTCGATCTCGCACGCCGTCCTGGGGCCAAAGGCAAAACATACCCCGGCTTCAAGCTTGTGCGCCACCCCGTCCAGTTTTACCCGGCCCGCTCCCCCCACCACCAACTCCACCACGTGGTAAGGATAACGATCACGCTTCACCACGTAATCCGGCCGACAACGCTCCCAACCGCCCAGCGCCACGCTCACCCGCTCCCGCCATGGCCCACCGGATTGTAGAAAAAAGATCCGGCTCGTGCGCACCGCCATGGCCACCAAACCTCCTGCCTGCATCCGGTCGATATCATCCATGCCAGAGTCGTTAACCTCCATTCTTTTTATACGGCAATGTGATAAAGTAGAGAAGTCGAAATTCGACATACCTACCTGCCTCCCCCCTACGTCCATCCCGCCATGTCCTCCGTGAAAAAGTTGCCCAAAAAATCCGTCTACCTGGTCGCCAATGGCGACCTGCGACAATCTGCCAACGAACGCTGCTGGCCCGCCCAGGCCGCCATGGAAAAACAGCTCGCCGAGGTCGTCGCCTCCTTCGGTTACAAACTCGTGCGGGCCCACCCCTACAAAAAAGACGTGAAGCACGGCTTCATCGGCTCGCAGAAGGAAGGCATGGAGGTCTTCGCCGCCATCGACCCCACCGCTCCGCTCATCGTTGCGGAATGCGTCTGGCAATATTCCCACCACCTACTCCACGGCCTCATCTCCCACCAAGGCCCCATCCTCAACGTCGCCAACTGGTCCGGCACCTGGCCGGGCCTCGTCGGCATGCTCAATCTCAACGGCTCGCTCACCAAGGCCGGGGTGAAATACTCCACCCTCTGGAGCGAAAACTTCGACGACGACCTCTTCCTCGGCGGGCTGCAAACCTGGCTCAAGACCGGCGCAGTCAAACACAAGACCGTCCACGTAAAACCCTTCGCCAAAGCCACCCTGCCCACCAAGGCGAAAAACACCGCCAATAAAATCGCTACCGACCTCCGCCGCCGCAAAGCCATCATGGGCGTCTTCGACGAGGGCTGCATGGGCATGTATAACGCCATCATCCCCGACGAACTCCTCTTCTCCACCGGCGTCTACAAAGAACGCCTCTCCCAATCCGCCCTCTACTACGCCGCCACCCAGGTCAGCGATGCCGAGGCCCTCGAGGTCTTTGACTGGTATAAGAAAAAAGGCCTCAAGTTCCACTTCGGCCCCAACGAGGAGACCGACCTCACCGAGCGCCAGGTCCTCTGGCAGTGCAAGACCTACATCGCCGCCGTCCGCATCGCCGACGAGTTCGGCTGCGAAACCATCGGCATCCAGTATCAACAAGGCCTGAAGGACCTCCTGCCCGCCTCCGACCTCGTCGAAGGCACGCTCAACTCCACCGAACGTCCGCCGGTCAAACGCGCCGACGGCTCCATCATTCGCGACGGTGCGCCCATCCCCCACTTCAACGAGGTGGACGAATGCTCCGGCCTTGACGGGCTCTTCACCGACCGCGTCCACCAAGCCCTCGGCCAGCCCCGAGCCAATACCCTCCACGACCTGCGCTGGGGTGATTGGGATAAATCCGGCACCACCGAGGACTACGTGTGGGTCTTCCTCATCTCCGGCAGCGCTCCCGCCGACCACCACATCGACGGCTGGGCCGGCTCCGACTCCCATCGTCAGCCGTCCATGTATTTCCGCCTCGGCGGCGGCACCCTCCGCGGCATCGCCAAAACCGGCGAAATCGTCTGGAGCCGCGTCTTCGTCGAAAACGGCAAACTCAAGATGGACCTCGGCCGCGCCAAAGTCATCGCCTTGCCCAAGGAAGAAACGGAGCGCCGCTGGCAGGAGACCACCTACCAATGGCCGATCATGCACGCCGTGACTTACGGCGTCACCCGGGACCAGATGATGGCGCGCCACAAGAGCAACCACATCCAGGTCGCCTACGCCCATAGTGCCAAGGAGGCCGACCTCGCCCTCTACACCAAAGCCGCCCTCGCCGCCGAACTCGGACTCGAAGTCTACCTCTGCGGCACCCGCGCCGACGGCTCCGCCTTCTAGGCCGAATGGCCTTACCGCTTGGATTTTAGCCAACCACGTTGGTGCGTGCTCCTTTAGGCACGCATCCCGTGGCGGCTCGACCTCCGGTTGAGCCGCATCCCAGCCACGGCCGAAGGGAGCCAGCCATCCACCCAAAGGGGGCTCCCTAAAGTCCGGAATCTGGTGCGCGTCGGCCTAAGGCCGAATTCGTAACCACACACCCGATCTCCGGCCGGCCCCTCCGCCGCCGGAGATTTTTTGATCCTTCGCTGCTTTCGGCGGGTAAAAGCCACCTCCGCGATGTAAGGATCATTGCGAAGCTTTTGGCACGGAGCGGCGACGTCCGCGTCGCCGAATCAGGCGGTTAGTCTTTGCCCGGTTGTCGGGCTCCGTAGCTGATCAACGAGAGAAAGAAACCCACGAGGGATGGACTTAACTCCGCTCCCTGACGAGGGTGCCGGCGCGCAGATAGACGACTGGGACGCCGTGCATCTTGGCCGTTTTGACCGCGCTTTTTCGGGCATAGCGCAACGACGCAAGGATCGCGGCGGAGCGAGCCGAAACGGCGGGAAGCGGAGCAATCTTTGTGGCGTGGGTCTCCATGGCTTCTCGTGGAAAAGAATCGGCTGCGGTCCGCTGACGTCAAAAATCTAAGCAGCGTCGGCAAGCGGGAGGTAATGGTGGTTGAGATTTTCCCAACTCCGGGTGAAGCGTCGCCGCGCATCGGCTTCGGGGACGTGGTGGCCACCGCTGCGCACACGGTTGGCGATGCGTTCGAGGGAAACGCGCACGTCGCTAAGCTTCAGGTAAACGATTTCCAGGCGGTAGCCGGCTTGTTTCCAGCCCCGAAGGCGTGGATGGCTGAGTTTTAGCAGGCAGGTTTTGGGATCCTCGGTGAAACAACGCTCGGCCAGCATACCGACCCGCAAGAGCTGTTCGTCGTGCTCCCGGAGGTGGGCGAAGTTACTGGAGATGACGCAGTCCAAGTTTCAGTCTTTGTTGAAAGGTTGGGTGCCGATGGGGTCTTCTGTGGTCCAAAGCATGCGACTTTGAAATGTGGCGCGGTGTCTCCCATTTATCGCTTAAAATTTTCTAGAGTCGCGCATCATTTTCAAAAGCTGCTATTTGAAAATCTTCAGATACGGTGCCTAAGGCAGAGGACCAGACGGTCGACGGTCGAAGGGGACGAAACATCACCGCCGCGAAACGGTGACGATCGCCGCCAAGGCTCGCTCTACCTCGCCGTTTATAATGACCTCAGGTAGCCGAGCTCGTTGGCTGATGGAGGACGCAGGCCGCCAAAGTGTGGAAGTTGCCGCAGTTTCGGGGGTTGATGAAGACTCCCCGGGGCTCGAGGCGGCATACAAAGAAAGCGTAAATGAAACAAAATTGAAGACTACCAGGCAGGGAGCAGAGACAGTGCCCGAGGGACTCGTATACTGGAAGCAGCTGAACCAACCGCAAATACGTCGATAGCAGACAAACCAAGGGACATAGCAGCAGCGAGGAGAAGCCGTCGAGACCGACAAAACCCATAGGTCGCGCCCGACGCTCTGACCGCCCCAGCAATAGAAACAAAGGCTGGCACCGCTACCCCCACTCTCTTCTCCTTGGGTCTGCATGCCGCCCGGCGACGTCAATCTCTACTTGGTTGGATTCATGGGCACGGGGAAAACCACCGTGTCCCGCATCGTCGCTGCCCGCCTCGGCCACCGCTGGCTCGACAGCGACCACGAGATCGAACGCATCCAGGGTCGCCCCATCGCCGACATCTTCGCCACCGACGGGGAGCCCGCCTTCCGCTGCATGGAGCGCGACTTCATCACCACCGGCCACCCGCCCGACCGCACCGTCGTCGCTTGCGGCGGCGGCCTCGTCGTCCAGGACGGCATGTTGGCCGAACTCCAGCGCCGCGGCGTCGTCATCTGCCTCCACGCCACCGTGGAGACCATCCTGCGTCGCACCGCCGGCAGCCGCCAGCGCCCTCTGCTCAACGTCGAGGACCCCGAGCAACGCATCCGCGACCTCTACGCCCGCCGCGAACCCGTCTATCGCCGTTCCGGCAGCGTCATCCTCACCGACAACCGCCCCCAGCTTGAGGTCGTGCAACACGTTCTCCGCGTCTATCGCCGCGACGCCCTCGATTTTGTGCGCGCCCGCTCAACCGCCTGACTCGGCCCTCCCGCGCTCCGCCATGAACCCACCGGGCGTGCTCGACCACGACGCAGCCGAACGCCTGCGCAACCGTTTGGTCGGGCTCGGCTTCGACGCGGTTCGTTATGCCCGCGCCGAACCCGCCTTCGGCGCCGGCCTGCGCAAATGGCTCGCCTCCGGCCATCACGCCGACATGGCCTGGCTCGAACGCGGCGAGGCCAAACGCGGCGACCCCGAACTCGTCCTGCCCGGCGCCCGCACCCTCGTCATGCTCGGCGTCAACTACGGCCGCCCCGGCGAAGACCCCGCCCCGGCCGGCCCCGCCTGGGCCCGCTACGCCCTGTATTCGGATTACCATGACACGCTCGGCCGCGCCCTCGAACGCGCCGCCAAGGTGCTCGCCGAGGAGGGCGGTGGCGGCCCCGACGACCATCGTCGCTACGTCGACACCGGCCCCGTGCTCGAACGCGGCTGGGCCGCCCGCGCCGGCCTGGGCTTCACCGGCAAGAACGCCATGCTCATTTCGCGCGATTTCGGCAACTGGCTCTTCCTCGCCGCCATCATCACCCGAGTGGAGCTGCCGCCCGATCCTCCCCTGCCCGGTCGCCCGCCCGCCGAGGGCCACGCCGGCCAACTTTGCGGCAAATGCACCCGCTGCCTCGACGCCTGCCCCACCGACGCGTTCGCCGCCCCGGGCGTGGTCGATGCCCGCCGCTGCGTCGCCTACCACACGATCGAGAACAAGGGAACCATCCCGCGCGAACTTCGCCCCGGCATCGGCCATCGGCTCTACGGCTGCGACACCTGCCTGGATGTCTGCCCCTGGAACCGCTTCGCCCAGGCCAGTCGGGACTTGTTGCTGCATCCGCGACCGGAAATAGCCCGGCTCACGCTGCCCGAGATCCTGACCCTGACGCCGGAACGGTTCGCCACCCTGTTCAAAGGCACGGCCATAAAACGGGTGAAACTGGCCGGACTGCTCCGCAACGCCTGCATCGTCGCCGGCAACCTTCGCGACGCATCCTGCCTGCCGCGCCTCCGGGAACTCGCCGACGCTCGCCGACCCGACGCCCCCGCGCTGGTTCGCCGTCATGCCGTCTGGGCGCTCGCCCGCCTGCACGACCATGCCGTCCTGTCGGATCTGCAACCATTCGAAACCGATCCCGAAGTTTTGACCGAATACGCCGCCGAAGTCCCCGGGCTTTAACGAGGTCCTCAATGCTCCGACGAAGGCGGCACGGCCGGAGAACTTATAACCTCCTTCTCGCGGGCCCGAACTTCAGCCAACCAACCGAGCAAGCCCTGCAACGTGCCTTGGCGACGCCCGATGTCCTCCGGCAAAAACTCGCGCGCGAGCTTTTTTAGCTCATCCGGCAGGTCACCCGTCCGCCAGTCCATCCACCAGGCGCGCCACGGTCCTTCGTGCTGTTTGGCGGCAAGCAGGGGCAACCACGCGTCGCAAATCATCGTATCGAACCGCGAACCCCCCAGGTGACCACCCGCGACCGTATCAAAAATCTGCTTACGCCACCGTGCGGGACGGGCGTCAGCAGCAAGCCCGCACGCGGTTTCCCACAGACGCTCCGGCCAATCCGGCCGGCTGCGCACCCAACGGGAATACTGCAATAACCGCGACTTCGGCTGATTCGCCGGTCGCACACCCGCCTTCCGCCAGGTCCCCTCCCCGAGCAACAGCAAGGCCCCCACCTCTGCCGCCTCGCCGGACCACTCAACCAAGGGCACGGCCTGGGCCACCATCAACATGGGCTCACGATTAAAACGGTAACCCAGCACTTCCAGCGCGCTTTGGTGACACGCCTCCCGCCACCCCAAACGCTCCAAACGGGCGCGCGCCATCGTCACCTTGTTCCGCCAGCGGCGTTCCGCATGACGCGAAACCTCCGCCAAGAGATGCTCGGCTGAAACCGCCGCGAGCCACTCCCTGAGTTGACTGTAAGGACGTCCCGCCAAGCCCTCCACCGCCGCCTCCGCCGCATACGCCTCCAGGTCACGCTCCAGCCATGGCAATAGCTCCAAGATCGGCAGACGCCTTCCGCCCCAGCCGGGCGTCCAAGACTCGCGACACGGAAACAGCACGACGTGCAAAATCACCTCACCGTAGGCCGGATCCTCCGCATGACGATGCAGCTCCCAATCCGCCGCCCGCAGATGCACCTCGACCGCACCGCGCAATAACTCAACCGCATCCCCGGCGCCCACTTTCATCTCCGCATCAAAAAAGTCCGGCCCTCCCCCACGATTCCACCGCCCTCGACGCACCAGGGTGACGGGGCGGCCGTCCCGTAGACGCAGGGACTTGGAATCGAAGTCACCGCGTAACCAGAGGCGTTGCAAAAGCAGCTCGGTAAAAACAAACGCCCCGTCCATCCCGGCCAGTTCGGCCAATGTGCCGTCACCTTTCATTTTTTCGCCGCCCTGGGGGCTTGCCAGGACGCCTCGCTCGATCGTTTCAGCAAAGCCACCGCACGGTCACTCCGCGCCTCAAGTGCATCCAAGCGTGCCGCCAACTCCGCCGGATCGCACACCGCCGCCCCCGCCGCTTCCACCGACGCCCGCTCAGCCCGATCCGCCGTGGCCACCAGGCACCCCGCCGGCTCCGCCGCCCCGGCCACCAGACGCTCGATGATTTCGTCGGCCGTAACCCCGGCCGGCGTATGCACGCAGGCAAAGGTCGCGGCCCCCTCGACCGACTCAATCGTAAGCTCGGACCCGCGACCATCAAACACCACGGTGACGCGCAGATCAGCTTGATCATGCCACCGTGCCAGTCGTCGCAACACCTGAGCCTTCGCCGCCTCCCGATTGGTTCGGGCGAGCTTTCGCGTCTCCGGCCAAGCCTGAACCACATTTGAGCCATCCACCAACAGATGACGAGGTGTGCAGGCGGGGGATGTCATGGTCGTGAGAGCGACCTCAAACCTCCCACCGTCGCTCGCTCGGAGCAAGCCCGCACCACGCGGATACACTTGCGCGGAGCCAAAGGTGGCGCAGCGTAGGCCACCATGCATCCCTCTGCCCTAGGCAAAATGATCGGCGGCGTAATTCTTATTCTCGTGTTTGTGATCGGCGCATCACAGGCCACCTACGTCATCGAACCCGGCACCCGCGGCGTCCTCGTGACGCTGGGTAAAGTTTCCCCTGCACCTCTCGGCGAAGGCTTCGGCACCAAGGCACCATTCATCTCCCACGTCATCCCGATCAACGTGCGCCAACAAACGCGTGACGTCCCCGCCGAGTGTTACTCGTCCGATCTGCAGCAGGTAAACGTGGCCCTGCGTGTCCTCTACCGCATTCCCGAAGAGTCGGTGGTGCGCATCTATCAGGAGTTTTTCGGTGAACCGTTCAGCACCTTGATCGCACCGCGAATCCAGGAAGCTCTCAAAGAGGTCACTGCGCTGCAAAGCGCGGAACAGATCGTCAAACAACGCGAGCAAATCAAATCCCGCGCCTTGGCCGCCGCGCAGGACAAGATCGACGGCTTGCTCATCATCGAGGATATCGTGCTGGAAAACATCACCCTGTCCAAGGAGCTGGAGTCCGCCATTGAGTCCAAGATGGTGCAGGAGCAAGAGGCGGCCAAGGCGAAGTTCACCCAGCAAAAAACTCAGATCGAAGCGGACACCGCCATCATCAGGGCCAAGGGCGAGGCCGAGGCCATTCGTATCCGAGGTGAAGCGATGCGCGATACTCCCGGCTTAATCCAGCTCCAGATCGTGGAGAAATGG
>CAYNUW010000094.1:0-11457 GCA_964400455.1 uncultured Akkermansia sp.
ATCACCACTTGATGGAGCTGCTCATCATGATCGACGCCGCCAAACGCGCCTCGGCCCAACGCATCACCGCCGTCGTCCCGTTTTACGGCTACGCCCGCCAGGATCGCAAAGACCAGCCGCGCGTCCCCATCACGGCCAAACTCGTCGCCGACTTGCTCACCTCCGCCGGAGCCAACCGCGTCCTCACCATGGACCTGCACTCCCAGCAGATCCAGGGCTTCTTCAACATTCCGGTGGACCACCTCTTCGCCTCCCCGGTCATCTTTAAATACCTCGAACGTTTCCCCGCCGAAAACCTCGTCGTCTGCTCACCCGACGTCGGCGGCATGAAAATGGCCGCCGCCTACGCCGGCGCCCTCGGCACCGGCCTTGGCATGGTCTGGAAAAAACGCACCTCCGCCACCACCGTCGAGTCCGTCAACATCGTCGGCGACGTCGTGGGCAAGGATGTGCTCATCGTCGACGACATCACCGAAACCGCCGGCACCCTCGTCAACGCCGCCAAACTCCTGCGCGCCCACGGAGCCAAATCCGTGCGCGCCGCCGTCTCCCACGCCCTCCTGTCCGACATGGCCTACGAACGCCTGCGCGGAGGCGATATCGACGAGCTCATCACCCCCAACTCCAACCCGGTCGATCCCCGGGGCCTTCCCATCACGGTCCTCAGTGTCGCCCCCCTGCTCGCCGAAGCGATTGTGCGCATCAACAACAACGAATCCGTCACCTCGCTCTTTAAGGTGAAGGGATTCTGACGCCCGCCGCCCCCGGCCCGCAAGATTTTGGGAACTCGCCTCGCTCCGGCGAGGTCGATGGCTTATCCTTTCCCAATCACCATGATGAAGACCCAAGCTCCGGTCCGCCTAGCCTTGTCTTTGTTCGCCCTCGCCTTGTTGCCGGCCTGCCAAGCCGAGGAGGTTCCCTCGGCCGACATCGCGGCCAAGCTGAGACTGACCCTGGACCCCACCGAAATCACACCCGACCGACCTTCCGCCCGCGCCGTCTCCTACGCGGACATCATCGAGCCGGTCCAGCCCGCCGTCGTCTCCGTCTACTCCGCCAAAGTGGTCCAGACCCGCGTCCAGGTCCCCGAGTTTTTCCGCCGCTTCTACGGCGACGAAGCCTTCTCCGGCCCCGCCCAGCGCCAGGAGGGTTTGGGCTCGGGCGTCATCGTATCCAAGGATGGCTACATCCTGACCAACAACCACGTCGTCGCCGAAGCCGACGAGCTCAAGGTCTCGCTCAACGACGGCCGTGAATTCGAGGCCAAGCTCATCGGCGCCGACCCCAAGACCGACGTCGCCGTCATCAAAATCGAAGCCGCCGACCTTCCCGTGGTGACCATCGCCGACAGCGAAAAACTCCGCGTCGGCGACCTCGTGTTCGCCATCGGCAATCCCCTCGGCGTCGGGCAGACCGTGACCATGGGCATCGTCTCCGCCACCGGGCGCAACGTCGGCATCCTGGCCAACAAACGCGTCGGCGGCTACGAAAACTTCATCCAGACCGACGCCGCCATCAATCAGGGCAACTCCGGCGGCGCCCTCGTGGACGCCCGGGGCCGCCTCGTCGGCATCAATACCGCCATCATCGCCCCGGCCGGCGGCAACGTCGGCATCGGCTTCGCCATCCCGTCCAACCTGGCTTCCAGCATCCTCACCAGCCTGGTCGAGACCGGCACCGTTCAACGCGGTTTCCTCGGCGTGAACTTCCCCACCGAAGACCTCAAGCCCGAGGAGGCCGAAGCCCTCGGACTCAAGAAGGACCAGCGCGGTGTCTTCGTCGCCGGGGTCAGCAAAGACGGACCGGCCGACCGCGCCGGCCTGCTCCGCGGCGATGTCATCATCAGCCTCGACGGTCGCGTCGTCACCTCCAGTCAGGACCTGCGCTTCGCCATCGCCTCCCGCGCACCCGGCACCGAAATCCGGCTCGGCATCATCCGCGACGGCAAGGAACGAGAGATCACCGTAAAACTCGGCTCTCTCTCCGCCACCGACCCGGCCGAGCTGCTGCCCGGGGTCACCGCCCGGCCGCTCGACGACGAAACCCGCCGCCGCGCCGGCGCCCCACGCGACCTCACCGGCCTGCTCATCACCGAAATCGCAGAAGATTCCCCGTACGCCGATCGTTTGGCCACCGGCATGGTCGTCGCCGAAATCAACCGCCAAGCCATCGAAGACCTGGACTCCGCCCGCGCCCTTCTCCGTCCCGGTCGCAATCTTCTGCTCGTCTTCCACCAGGGCTTTTACCGTCCCCTCGCCATCACCATAAAGTGAGGCGTCGGCCGCGCACCGCCACGACGCGGCGCCCTTGCCTTCCGCGCCCCGGCTACTCGCCGGGGCGCCCGTTTTTCGCCAAGCTTCGGTGAGCCAAGCACCGGGCTTCTCGTCCGCTCAGCTACCGGGCTTTTCCACTGGCAGGGCCGCCAACTCGGGCGGCAATTGATCCGCCGCATAGGTCGGGAAGCTAAGCTCCAGCAAAGAAACCGCCGGCACATCAAATCGCATCGTGCCCGCGCTGCGGTCCACCAACATAGCCACCGCCACCGGCGTTCCACCGCCTTGACGCACGAGATCGAGACACTCCAGCACCCGCCCTCCGCGCGTCACGACATCTTCCACGATCAAGACCCGCTCTCCCGGAGCGAACTTGAAGCCGCGCCTCAACACCAGGCGATCATTCTCCTTCTCGGCAAAAATGTAACGCACACCCGCGCGCCGGGCCACCTCCTGACCGATCACCAGGCCACCCATGGCCGGAGCCAGCACGGTCGCAAAATCCAACCCGCCCGCCGCCTTCAGTTTGGCCACCAACAGCTCGGCCAAACGCTCCACCGCCGCCATGTTCTGGCAGACTTGCGCACACTGAAAATAGTGGCCGCTATGCAGCCCCGAGCGCAGCACAAAATGCCCGCGCAGCAAGGCACGGGTGCGAGTGAAAATATCGAGTATCTCTTGTTGGGAGGCGTCCATGGCGAGTGAAGGAAAACTCCGCACCCTGCCCGGCCGCCCCGCCGATTCCACCTCAAAGTTTACCCGCCGCCCGCCAATGCCGGCTCAGAACCACACCCGTATCACCGCGCCCCGATTCGGAAACTCGCTCAAACGCGCCAACTGCCGGGTCGGCGGATCATAAACCAACAACCCCTCGTCGGTCGCGAACAGTATGTAGGCGTCCTCGCCGCCATCCGCCGGCAACACCCCCCAGGCCTCCTCCCGCCGGCAAGCCAGCACCCCGATCGGCATTGCCAGCCGCTCGTCACGCAACACCTCGGCCCGCAAGGCCGCCAGCGAGGTCGCCATGTTCAGCAGACGGGCAAACACCGAACCGTCGTAATGCCCGGCTCGCGCCTCCCCCACCTCGAAATCCAGCGCCCGGCACGCCAATTCCAACCACCCCGCCAAGCCCGCCAGCCCGTCGGCGCGAAACACCGCGTAGTAACCGTCCATCGCGTCGAAACGATCCAGCCCGCGCACCCCACCGCGCTGCAGCTCCCTGAGCAAGCGCACCGAACTCATGCTCTGCGGACGCGTCTCGCCCGCCAAGGGAGGCTGTGGAAACGCCGGCAACGCGATCTCGCGGTCCGCCGCCCGGGCCGCACCGCCCGCGCTCACCAGCAGAAGCATGACCGCAACGACGCGCATCGCTCAGAAGTAGACCGTCTCAAACGTATCCCGATTCGGATACTTCTCGAGCGCGACCATCGTCCCATCCTGCGGCTCGATCACAAACAATCCTTCCCCCGTCGCGACCACGACCACCGCGTGAGCCCCACCCGCCGCGATGCCCGCAAACTCATGCCGATTAAAAACCGTCCCCCACCCGACCGCCAGCATGCCACGCGTCTCTCGACCCCGCATCGTCAACATGTCCGCAAAGGTCACAAAACAATTGGCGTAGTCGTCGCAGTCCCAGCTCTCGGCGACAAACTTGAGCCGCAAGGGTCGCTCCAAACGAGAAAACCACGTTTTGTAACGCCGCATCCAATCCGCGTTCGGCAGCAGAAAGCGTTCGCGCACGTGGTTGATCGCCGGCGGGGTGTCCGTCACCCGCGCAAAAGCCGACCGCAACTCCTCCACCGTCCAGACCCCCGCGGCGTCGGACTGCGTCCAAACCGGCGGCGGCGGCAGCTTGAGCGCCGCTTCCCTCGCCGCCGCCGCGAAACTCGGATCCAGCCGCACGACCCGCTCCTCGCCCCCCCGCACCGACAACAGCCACCCCCCCACCACCGCCAGCCAGAGGCAACGGAGAAAGGTCGGGACGTTAAAAATGATGAAGAATCGTTTCACTGGGTCGATATGTTATCGGCGCGACCATGCCTACCTTGATCCTTCCCGCTCCTCATGCAAGGTAACCTCTCGACTTGCGGGCGACCGCCGCCACGCTGATACCGTACTCAACGCCGACCACCCGCCCCGATGCGCGTCTCTTTTTTTCAGCGTCTGCCCGTCCGCCTAGCCGGCCTCATCCTCGTCTTAAGCGGACTCGCCCTGCTGGCGCTCACCGAGCTCAACCGACGCGCCGTTGAAAACATTCTGGTCGAACAAGCCGAGATGCAGGCGGTCCTCGCCGTCGGCGCGGTCACCGAGGGGCTCGACGCGGTCACCGGCTCGGTCGAGCGCCTCACCCGACTGGTCGCCCGCGAACTCGAAGACCGCCGGCTCGATCCAAGCTCCGCCGAGCGCCTCGCCCGCAACACCTTGCTCGATCAACCCCAGGTGCATGGCATCTCCATCTGTTTGGAGGCCCTCGCCGCCGGCTCCCCCCGCCTGGGCATCGCCGTTTATCGCACCGCCGCACCCGCTCGCTTCCGCCCGCTGGATTTAACCACCCCCGATCGCGCTTTCTGGACCCGCGACTGGTATGCCGACGTCCTCGCCCGCGGCCAGGC
Organism: uncultured Akkermansia sp.; assembly: GCA_964400455.1. Classification (GTDB taxonomy): domain Bacteria; phylum Verrucomicrobiota; class Verrucomicrobiia; order Opitutales; family Opitutaceae; genus IMCC26134_A. The sequence goes on from CAYNUW010000094.1 coordinate 4,889, forward strand.
GGTCTGGGGCGAACCCTATCACGATCGCGAAGAGTCCGAGCGCGACGTCGTGCGACTCACCGTGCCGGTCTGGCGACAAGACGGCGATGAACGCGTGGTCGCCGGCGCCGTCTCCGCCGTCCTCGAACTCGACTGGCTGCAACGCCTCGCCAATACCAGCGATTTCGCCGAAACCGGCTTCACCCTGGTCTTTTCCCGCACCGGCCGCCTCATCATCCACCCTCGCCGGGATTACGTCATCGCCGAGACCATGGAGACCCTCGCGGAACGCACCAACGTCCCCGAGCTCGCGGAGATCCGCCGACAAATCGGTGCCCGTAAACAAGGCGCGCTTCGCTACGCCGAGCCGGTCACCGGCCGCCGAGTCCACGCCAATTACAAGCCCGCCCGCACCGCCGGCTGGGGCGTGGTCGTCGGCTACGAAGAGACTGAGTTCCTGCGTCCCCAACGCACCTTTCGCCGGGTTGCCGCCGGCTACCTCGGCTCCTCCCTGCTGCTGCTCGCCGGCATCGTCATCGGGGTCACCAGCCGCGCCCTACGCCCGCTCGGAGACCTCGCCCGCGCCGCCGACGCCATCGCCATCGGCAACCTGGATTGTGAGCTTCCGCCCACCTCCCGCGCCGACGAGATCGGCCGCCTCACCAACTCGTTTCGCGCCATGCGCGACGCCTTGAAGGCGCAAAATCTCGAACGCCGCTGGGCCGCACAGTCCCTCGCCCACCAGCTCAAATACAACCAACTCGTCATCGATTCCATCGACGAACTGGTGTTCGTGCTCACCAAATCCCTTCACGTAACCCGCATCAATCCCGCCGTGACCCGCGCCACCGGCTTTGAAGCGGCCGACCTGGTCCGCGCCTCCGTACTGCGTGTGCTGACCCTCTCCCCCTCCCCCGGTGCCCCCGCGCTCGAACCCCAGGCGTTGCTCGAACCCCTGAAGGCTGGCCAAGCGCAGCACAGACTCCGAGCCAGCCTCGCCACCAAGATCGGCACCCGACTCGACGGCGTGCTTACCCTGACTCCGCTGACCGACGAGAATCGCGTCGTCGGCGCCGTGGCCACCCTGCGGCTCGACCAAACGCCCCTCGCCAACCCCTCCTTTGCACCATGAGCCGAAAGCACGTTCTTACCGTAGACGACGAATCCGAGGTCCGCGCCCTGCTGACCGAAGCGCTCGGGGCCGCCGGCTATCGAGTGAGCGGGGCCGCCTCCGCCGCCGAGGCCCGCGCCCTCCTTGCCACCTCGACGCCCGATCTGGTCATCTCCGACCTCCAAATGGAAGACACCGACGGCTACGACTTCATCGATGAGGTTCACGAAAAACATCCACGGATCCCGATCATCCTCCTCACTGGAGTGCTTTTCGACCCCGCCGTGATCGACCGTGCCGTGACCGGCAAAATCGCCGCCTACGTGGACAAAACCGCCTCGTTGGAGCGCATACTTTCCGAAGTGCGCCGCGTGCTGGGCCCATAGCCCGGCACGCGGTGAGATCTACGCGTTGAAGCGCTTCAAAGCGCCCGCAACTTGACGCTCCGGCCGTGGGCGTCGAGACGCTCCAGCGCGGCGAAGGCCGCCACCACGGGGGCGGCTTTTTTGATCGAGGCGGCGTCGTAGCGCACCACGCTGCTGCGCCGCATAAAATCAGCGATGCGCAGCCCGCTGAAAAATCTTCCGGCGCCACCGGTCGGTAACACGTGACTCGGGCCTGCGGCGAAGTCGCCCACCGCAGTCGGTGTATGGTTGCCCAGCATGATCGCTCCGGCCGTGGTGATCGTCTTGAGCAGCTGCTTCTGCAACGACTCCTTGACCATCAGTTCCAAGTGCTCCGGCGCCACAAAGTTGGCCACCCGGGCGATATCCTCGGGCGTGGCCGCCACCACCCCTACGAAACCGCTGGCCAGCACCTTCACGATTTTCTCCGCACGGCTCAAAAACTTCAATTGGTTGGTCAACTCGGTGCGCACCGCCTCGAGCAGCTCCAAGCTCGGAGCCACCAGGTAGATTTTCTCCCGCCCGGAACCGTGCTCCGCCTGCGCGAGCAGATCCGAGGCGGCGAAGGTCAAATCGGCGGAGCTATCCACCACCACCATGACCTCGCTGGGGCCGGGCAGTGAATCCACCCCCACCACCCCGAAAACCTGCCGCTTAGCTTCGCAGACGTAGGCGTTCCCTGGACCAAAAATCTTATCGACCGCCGGGATGGTCAGCGTGCCGTGGGCGGCGGCGGCGATGGCCTGCACGCCACCGACGCAATACACCTCGTCGACCCCGACCAGATGCAGCGCGGCAAGAATCGCGTCGGACACCTTGCCCGACGGATTGGAAGGCGTGAACACCGCGATCTCCGGACAACCCGCCAGCTTGGCCAGGGTCACGGTCATCAGAACCGTGGAGACCAGCGGCACCTCGCCTCCCGGCACATAGAGCCCGACTCGTCGCAGCGGATAATACTGTTCGCCCACCATCGCACCGTGCGGATTTTTTGCGCTCCACTCCTTCGGCAGCGACTTCTCGTGAAACGCCACGATCGCCTCGTGCGCCGCCTTCAGCGCCTTCATATCCGCCGCCGGCACCCGCTTGGCGGCCGCGGCGATGTCCGCAACCTTCACCCGAAAATCCCGCGCGCGCAGCTTCGCGCCATCAAACTTAGCCGCGTAGTAGCCGACCGCCTCGTCTCCGCGTTGCTTCACGTCGGCGATGATCGCCGCCACGGCATCGTGAATATCCTTCGGCACACTCGCGCCGCGGCAGAACGCGGCGATTTCCAACTCAAAATTTTTAGAGGCGGACTGAATGACACGCACGGTAGTAAAGGTCGATGGCCAGAGAAACCGGAAGGACTGTTGAAGAGTGAAACATTACACCGACTCCGCCCTTGGGCGAGCCGGGATTTTTATGCGAATCCAAGAAGAGGCGTGACGACCGCCTCAAAACGCAACCGATCACGCCCCCTCAGCGCCCGGAAAGCGTAGCCTCGATCTGGTCAAAAATCTGCCGGGACAGTGCACGATCACCCTTCAGACCCACTCGTATGCGCACCTCGCTCTGAAGACTGTTGATCTCCTGTATCCCCAACCGAACCTTGCGATCATCGGGCGTGCGCGCCGCCAAACCAGCGTCGTAATACCCGGATTCGCGTCGCACCTCCAACATGCCAAAATGCCGGAAGGTCGCCTCGCAGGCCGCGAGAGTTTTCGGCAAATCGGCGTTGACCAACATGCGGAACTCGCCCGCGACCATGACCGCCTTCATCTCGCCCGCCTCATCCAGAGGCACGGTGAAACAGCCCGTGGACAACAGGCAACCAAGCATGGAGGTGAGCAAAAGCGCGGAACGACGGAGGTTCATGGTCCGTAGTTCAACCCGACTGTGTCCCGCTGCGCAAGCCGGTAGCGCGCAAACTCGCCCGGAAACCTACCGCGGCTCGCCTTGGTAACTCGGTCCGCGACGTTAGCGGCACGTTTTTGCGCATCATGCCTTGCCAGCGCGCCGGCTCCTCCCTTGCCTGCGGCCATCGCACCCGCCCCGCCCATGTGGAATCTGCCCAACCTGCTTACCCTTTCCCGGATTCCGCTCACGTTCCTCATCGTAGGGCTTATGTATTTGGACTTCTCCGGAGCGGCCTCGCTCGCCTTCTGGTTGTTCATCGCCGCCGCCATCAGTGACTGGCTCGACGGCTCCATCGCACGCCGTCGGGGCATCGTGTCCAACTTCGGCAAATTCATGGATGCGTTGACCGATAAAATCCTCGTGATCGGCCTTATGGTGGCGTTCGTGGAACAACAAGTCATACCCCTGCCCTGGGTGCTCATCACCCTGTGTCGCGAGTTTTTGGTCTCCGGCATGCGGATGGTCGCCGCCGCCAAGGGCGTTGTCGTGCCGGCCGACGGCGGCGGCAAAACCAAGACGGTATCCCAAATGATCGCAATCGGCTGCCTGCTGGCCGCCCCGATGTTGCACAGCGACATCGCCGCCTGGACGGGCTGGCCTATTCACGGCCTCGCGGAGTGGGTGCACAAAATCGGCCTGGTCGGCTTTATCCTCGGCACCTTCCTGGCCGTGTGGTCTGGCTACCGTTATCTGCGCCGCAACTGGGATTTGTTCGCGAGCTGAGGCCCCTGCATGATTCCCGGTCAACCCCAGTGGCCTAAATTCTTGCCGACGGCCTGGGTCGTCAGCCTCGCCACCCTCGGCCCGGTCGGCCGGGTGCGCCGAGGACCCGGCACCGCCGGCTCGGTCGCCGGCCTCCTCTACTTCACGCTCTTCTTTGCGCCGCTGCCCTCCGCCCACGCCTGGTGGCTCACCCTGTTGCTCAGTGTTCCCGCCATCTACCTTTCGGTCGCGATCTGCGGAGAAGCCGAGTTTCGACTCGGAGAACGCGACCCCGGAAAGGTCGTCCTCGATGAGTTTGTGGTTATGCCGCTCTGTTTCGTCGGTTGGCATCACCTGCCCGCCACGTGGGTGAACGACGCGCCCTGGGCGATTTTTCTCGGTGGCTTCGTCCTTTTCAGACTGTTCGATATCGCCAAGCCTTTAGGCATCTCCCGCCTGCAATCCCTGCCCGGAGGCTGGGGTGTCACGGCCGACGACGTCGCCGCCGCCTTCGCCGCCTGCGCCACGCTCCACCTCGGTGGATGGCTCACCCAAATCTGGTGAGACGGAGTCGTCGTCCAAAGGGGCAAAAAATCGATTAGCCCCGCTTGAGCTTACTGTAAGACTCAAGTAAGCTTATCATGCGGGAACCCAAGCGTCAGCTTGGTTTCGTTACACCCTCTCCGCATCGCAACCCCACCTGCGAGTTTCAAGACCGATAACATTTTTTGACCCCATGAAGTCGTATTCATTCCATCACACCCGGATTCGCTCAGGCTTCACCTTGATCGAACTCCTCACGGTTATCGCGATCATCGGCATTTTGGCCGCCATCATTATACCGACCGTGGGGGCGGTCAGGGAAAAGGCCCGCTCGACCCAATGCGCGAACAACCTCCGCCAATGGGGAATGGCCGTCAACCTCTACGCCGTAGACAACAAAAACACCTACTACGTGGTCTCAAGTAACGGCCGTGCTTGGTCGCAGATCGGAACCAACGCCGGGGTGTATTCTCCCTATTTTAAGCGCGAAGCACGTTTGGACTATGGAGACATGCTATTCTGCCCAACCGAGGAGGTGGCCCGCCGCATCGCCGACAATGGAGGCAACACTCCCGACTACACCTGCTACGTCATGATCTGGCCTTCGATCAAGAATGCGGCTGGCGTCGATGTCAAAGTGCCGACCAATCAATCAGACAAGATACCCTTTTCACGTGCCACTTCTCCTGCCCGCACTCTGTTGATGATGGAGCGTCACTTTTCCGACACCGCCGGTGCCCAACTCGGAGCCGGAAATTCTTATAGTATTTCCGAAGCCGGCATCATGCGCGGGATCTACGCCGCTCAATATAAACGTCACAATCGAGGCATCAACGTGGTTTTTCTAGATGGACACACCAGCCGCATGTCCTGGGACAACGGTAACCCGAACACCTCACTGGCAGTGAATCCAGATGGCAGCGGCAGAGGACAGTTAAACACCGCTTGGATGAGTCTGACGCCCTGATCCACTTACGACGGCCACAATTTTTCGTTACCTACTTAAAAGCCCAAATTGCCCCCCCTAAAATACCATGAATACCCCACATCAAGCCCGCGGAAAATACTCGGCCTCGACTCGTCGACTTCTGGCCATGCTGGCCGCTATTTCCACCACTGCGCAGGCCGCGGAAGTGATCAAGGCCAACAATTCTGACTCCTTAGAGCTAGCAACCAGCTGGACGGGTGGAACCCTGCCAACTGAAAATGATGTTGCCGTAATCGATTCGACGTTCGTCCCCCTCCCGTCCAACCTTGTCCCACTGAATGGCAATTTATCTATCAAAGGCTTAAAGGTCTCGGGCGCGGCCACTGGCATCACGGTGGACGCATTGTTTAGCTCCCCGAAAGCTATTATCAGCCTCGGAAGCAGTGGTTTAGATTTCAGTGGCGCCACAACGGGGTCAACTTTCGTCTTTGATGATCCGGTCATCCACCTAACTACCAACCAGTCATGGAGCGTAGCTGACGGAGTCACGGTTAATCTAAACGGTGCGCTAACTCGTGCTCCCGGAGTGTTACTTGGGATAAACTACGGCGAATTGGCCACCGGAGCTTTTGTCGCGACCGGCTTTACCGCCAGTTCACTCATTCCCTACGGAACTGCAAATAACGGCACGGATTTCCTCGGGGTCGACGCCGCAAATCGTATAGTGCCGGCCTTGGCCGCCGCAGTTTACACTGAGAACCCCAACACCGGAACGAATGCGCCCAGCACGAGCGGCACTTTCAAGGCCATCAACGTAATCCACGGAAACACCAACGCTATCTCCGCTTTTCGCCTCAGTAATACCTTTAATCTTTTCGGGGGCGGTATTCGGTTTGGAGTTCCTCATCCGAACACCACACCCACGAACTGGGTGGTGGACGTCAACTCCCGCAATCTCAACATCGGAGGAGGTGCCATCTTGGTTTCTCCTGCAGTCGGCGCC
>CAYNUW010000095.1:0-11422 GCA_964400455.1 uncultured Akkermansia sp.
CCTGGGCGACACCACGCTCGATCAGTACTTTGACACGCTTGGCGGCGTCAGCGACATCGTCGTCCTCCCCGGCGCCACACTTCAGCTCGGCCGGGATGCCAGCATCGCGGGCGCCTCGTGCGAGATCTTGTCCGGCGCCTTCCTTCGCGGTCGCGGCACCCTCCAGGCCCCGCTCGACTCCGCCGGCACACTCGCCTTGGAGGGCGGCACCCTCGCCCTCGTTGGCAACGCCCGCCTCTCCGGGGACCTCTCGATGTCGGCCGCCTCCGCCCGCCTCGCCGTCACTGGCGACCTTGATCTGTCCGGCACCCTCACCCTGCCGTCCTCCTACGTCCTCGCCGCCGGTCGCCACGTTTTCGTCACCTGCACCGGGACGCTCGCCGTCGGCGGCCTCACCCTCCGCAACGTGCCGTCGGGCTTCGACGCCGCCCTCGACGCCGCCACGCCCGGCCAACTCGCCGTCGTGCTCACGCCGCGCCTCACCTTCGCCGACTGGCAGGCCGCCCATTTCGCCTCGCCCGGCGGCTCGGACGCCGCCCCGCTCGCCGACCCCGAACTCGACGGCCTGCCCAACCTCCTCGAATACGCCCTCGGCGGCGCGCCTTCCGCCAACGACGCATCGCGGCTGCCCGCGGCCTCCCTCGACGGCGACTTCGTCGTCTTTACCTTCACCCGCCGGGACACCGCCACCCGTCAGACGTCGCAGACGTTTGAATACAGTTCGAACCTCTCCGTCTGGACTCCTCTGCCCCTGTCCTCCCCGGTCCCGGCCGAAGTGGTCCTCGGCCCCGTCTCCTCGGATATGCAGACCGTCACCGTCCGCCTTTCCCGCTCCCTCGCCCCCGGCGGCCGCCTCTTCGGCCGGCTTCGTGTCACCCTGCCCTGAGACGCCGCGTCCCCCCCTCCCCTTTCCCTGTCATGAACCGTCTTAAACTGACCCTTCTTTCCCTCCTTCCCGCCCTCATGTTCACGCCCCTCCCCGCCTCCGTCAGCTCGGCCCAGGCCGCCGCCGCCCGGGCCACGCCCAGAGTCGAGGTGGACTGGCCCGCCTTCCTCGGCCGCCACGACCTCGTTTGGGAACAGATCCCCAACCACTGGAACGAGGGCCCCTTCCTCGGCAACGGCCAGCTCGGCCTCGTCGCCTACGCCAACCGCGGCCGGAACCGCTTCGATTTTCACCTCGGCCGCAACGACGTCACCGACCACCGCGGCGCGCCCGACCGGAAAACCTCCCGCGGCGTGCCCGGCATGAGCGTCATGCACGACTTCCCCCGACTCGACCTCGGCCGCATCGCTCTCTTCCCCACCGGCAAGATCCAGGACGGCGACTTCCGCCTCGACCTCTGGAACGCCGAGCTCACCGGCCGCCTCGTCACCGACCGGGGCGAACTCCGCCTCCGCGTCGTCACCCTGCGCGACCGCATGGTCCACGCCATCGAGATCAGCTCCACCGAAACCACCGCCGACGGCCGGCCCGCCCCCTGGCGGTGGGAATTCCTCCCCGGCAACCCCGCCACCCCCCGCGAACAGGTCTTCCCCGGCAACCGCCCCGGCGACGTCACCAACCCCAACCCCCGCCTCACCACCCACGAGGGCGTGCCCGTCTGCGTGCAGCCCCTCCTCGCCGGCGGCGACTACGCCACCGCCTGGCTCGAACAAAAATCCGCCGACGGCCGCTCCGCCATTCTCTACGTCTCCACCGCCAACGAGGTCCCCGCCGCCGACCGCTCCGCCGGCGTCGCCGTCGCCGATGTCCGCGCCGCCGCCTCCGCCGGCCTGCCCGCCCTCCTCGCCGAGCACCGCGCCTGGTGGCACGCCTTCTACCCGCGCAGCTTCCTCACCCTCCCCGACGCCCGCCTGGAGGCCTTTTATTGGATCCAGCTCTTCAAATTCGCCGCCGCCTCCCGTCCGGACGCCCCGCCCGTGGACAACACCGGCCCCTTCTTCCGCGTCACCCAGTGGCCCGGCCTCTGGTGGAACCTCAACGTCCAGCTCACCTACTGGCTCCCCAACCCCACCAACCACCTCGAACTCGGCCGCAACCTCGTCACCGAAATTGACCAAAACTTCGACGGCCTCCTCGCCTCCTTCGTCCACCACCGCGCCAAGATCGGCGACTTCGCCTGGGTCATGCACAACCACTGGCTCTTCCACCGCCACGCCGGCGACTGGACCGCCCTGCGCGACTCCTGGCTCCCCAAGGCCCGCGCCGTCCTCGAGGCCTACCGCCCCCTCCTCCGCCCCCAGCCCGGCGGCCGCATCGACCTCGCTCCCACCGAGTCCCCCGAATACCACGGCTTCCACACGTATCCAAACTCTTCTTACAACCTCGCCCTTCTGCGCTGGCTCCTCGGCTCCATGATCGAGGCCGACGCGCGGGACGGCACCCCTTCGCCCGAGGCCGCCGAGTGGCGCGCTACCCTCGCCAACCTCGCCCCCTTCCCGGTGGACGCCAACGGCATCATGATCGCCGGCAACCAGCCGGTGGATAAATCCCACCGCCACTACTCCCACCTGCTCGGCCTCTACCCGCTCTTCGTCCTCGACCCGGACTCCCCCGCCGACCGCGAGCTGGTCAAGAAATCCGTCGAGCGCTGGCACAAGATCGAGGACGGCAAGGAGCTCGCCGGCTACTCCTTCACCGGCGCCGCCGCCCTCTACGCCGCCTTCGGCGCGGCCGACGAGGCCCGCGACATCCTCCGCACCTTCCTCACCGGCTCCATCGGCATCAGCAAACTCCTGCCCAACACCCTCTACGTCGAGAGCAACAACCTCAACCCGGTCATCGAGACCCCCATCAGCGCCGCCGTCGCCACCAGCGAACTCCTCTTCCAAAGCTGGGGCGACAAGCTCCGCGTCTTCCCCGCCACTCCCGCCGACTGGCCCGACGCCGCCTTCCACCAACTCCGCGGCCAGGGCGCCTTCCTGGTCAGCGCCGTCCGCGCCGAAGGCCGCACCGCCTGGGTCGCCATCGAGAGCGAGGCCGGCGAACCCTGCGTCGTAAAAGTTCCCGACTGGCGCGGCCGTCTCGAGGTCTTCGGCCTTCCCCGCCGCGACGTCGTCGAGATCTCCCCCGGCGAATACCGCATCGCCCTCGCCAAGGGCCAGCGCGTCCTCCTCCGCCCCGAGGGTGCCCGGGTCTCTCCGCCCGTCCGTCCCCTGCCCTTGGCCGACACGGAGCGCAACCTCTACGGCGTCAAACGCGGCCAGGGCCTCACCGGCCAGCAAGCCTGGCCCGAGCGCCCCCTGCCCGCGGAGTAATCGTCCAGTCGCACGCACCCGACCAAGGGTGTCCGCCGCCTCCCGCCGCTGTCCTCGCCGACAGAAGCAACCTCATCGCCATCCTTAACTTCACCCCGGCGCGTTTTCCGCGGGGGTAAACGGCGAAATCACGAGCGCGATGGCTCTTCGACAAACCCCTCACCGCAGCGGCCAGAGGGGACAGTGGTTTCCGCGCTCATCGGCCCGGGCCAACGATCAAGGCCGTCCCCGGCCGTTCACCAAGGGCTCGCCGACATCGCCGGGGCGGAAGGCCGGCTGCATGGGATCCATGGGCAGGATGTTGCCGTCGGCGTCAAACTCCATGCGAACGAGCACGGTCTCCCGTTTATAGCCGCCGCCACCCGGGATGGCGTGGCGATGGTAGGCGACATACCAACGATCCGTTCCGGGCACGTTCACGACGCTGTGGTGGGCGGTGCCCTTCGCGGCGCCGTTCTGGCGCAGGACGATAAAATTCTTTTCCGGCGAGACCACGTCGCCCAAGGGAGAATCGGAGACGCCCCAGCCCACGCGGTAGTCGGGGCTGCGCGCGTCGTCGATCGACCACATGTAGTAGTATTTTCCGCCGCGCTTAAAGGTGACGATGCCTTCGCGAAACTCCCTCAGCTTAAACTCCACCGGCTCACCGGAGAAGGAGATCATGTCGCGGTTCAAACGCCAGACGGTCGGAGTGCCGTTGCCGAAGTAGAGGTAAGCCTGGCCGTCGTCGTCGATAAAAGCATGAGGGTCGATGCTGAAGGTTTTGATCTTGGCGTCTTCCACCAACGGACGGCCCAAGGCGTCGCGGAAGGGACCGATGGGCGAGTCGCCGACCGCGACGCCGATGTTATGTTCGGCGCAAAAGTAGAAGTAGTATTTGCCGTCACGCTCGATGCAGTCGGGCGCCCAAGCCTTGTTTTTTCCCCAGGCGACGTCGCCGCGCGCGAGATCGAGAAAAACGGTCTCCTTTTTCCAGGCGATAAGGTCAGGCGACGACCACACGGCAAATTCCGTGGTATTCCAGTAGGGTCGGTCGCTGGTGGGATAGATGTAGTAGCGGTCGCCGAAGGCGCGTATCGCCGGATCGGCGGTCCAACCTTCGAGGGCGGGCGCGGGCGCACCGGCCAGACGGGCGGACGTCTGGCGCAACGCCTCCACCAACGCGGACTCCACCGGCAGAATGGAGCCATGGCGCTGTCCGGGGACGACGGAGGCGATTTTGGACATGTCGGTCCAGGTGCGTTGATCCGTCGAGGCGCGCACGCCGTAGCGGTTGTTCGCGTAGTAATCGAAATAGAGCAAAGTTTGGCCGCCCACCACGACGGGGGCCGGACCTTCGGCGCGCTCACCGCTCAAGGCGGGTTCCGGCAGCACCTCGTAGGGCCCAAGCAGGTTGGTTGAAACAGCGGTGCGGATCGCCCCCCACACTCCGGCGTTTTGGTCGTCCGCTTCTTTAAAAAACAAGGTGTAACGATCGCCGGTGCGGACGATCGTGGTGTCGATGTTGTTGACTCCGGGGTCGAGCAACAGCGCCGGCGGGGTAAAGTTTTTAAAATCAGCGGTCCGGGTGTAATAAGCCCGGAAAGCACCGCGCTCTGCGCCGGGGGCGCGCACCGAACTGGACCAGACGATGGCGTAATCGCCGGTTTCCGGCACGCGATAGAGCTCGGGGGCCCAACAGTTTTCCGCGCCGGCCAAACCCTCGGTAATGGGCAGGAAACGCTGCTCCGACCACGTCTCCAGATCACGGGAGGTGGCGTAGCCGATACCGAGGTCCTTCCAGCCAGTGGTCCAAACCAGATGATACAAGCCGTCGGCGTCGCGCAAAAGGTGAGGGTCGCGCATCAGGCCGGCGCCCACGGCCGGACGCAGGAAGACGCGGTCGAGGTTGGTCCAGTCCAGCCCATCGTGGCTGTAGGCGAGATGCAGCCCGTCGCCCTCGCCGCGAAACGAGGTGAAGAGCCAGGCGTTGGCCGAGGAGGCTTGAGCGGAGCCGGTGGCGAAACCGGCGATCAAGGCACAGTGAACAAGTAAATGACGAAAAACAGCAGGGGTGGGCATGGTGGTAAAAGGGAGAGCGTAAAAAAGCGCGGACAACCGCCAAGGCACCTAGGTTCTCGGCGGCGGCTTCGCTTCTTGTTTCACCGCGTTCGCACAGGGCATGATCACGGCTGAGCGACGCTGGCGGAGCGCACGGTGCGCAGGCCGAAGACGGCGGCGAGTTCGTTGTTCTGGGTGGCTTGGAAACGCAAAGTGACGCGGGCTTTGCCGGCGGTGAGGGCCGGCGGCAGCGGGTAACTGACATCGTAAAACCGGGGCTCGCCGTTTCGCTCCACGGTTTCGGAGGCGAGCTTCTCTCCGTCCACCAGCAGGTCGAAAGTGCGTTTTCGCCACTCGTCACTCGAATACGTCACAACCAGAGTCGTGGGCTCGCCGACGGCCACGGGCAGATCAAACGAGAACCAACCGGTGCCACGGCGCCCGGGACGGCCCATCACGCGATCCGGACGGGTGTTTTCTCCCTGTTGATTGAAGTCGCGCTCAGGCTGCATCTCGCCGGGCTGGGCGTAAGCGATGGTGGCGGCTTCCAGCCGCGCTTGCGCCTCCCGCTCACGCGCAATCTCGGCGGCCCGTTGCTCCCACTCGGCCGTGCCAAAGGTATCCCAGTAAACCGCGTAGGTGCGGCGATGCAGACGATAAAATGGCGTGAACTCGATCTCGCGATCCCGGCCCGTGCCGGCGGTGCGAAAAACGCCGGGGCGACCCTCGACCGGTTGCACCCAATCGGCCACCCGGGGGGAGTCGGTGACGATGACCGGCAGTTGCGCGCGGGCCTCGGCCTGGGCTGACTCCGGCCCAAGATCACCCGCGAGAACGAGCGGCCCCCAGAGCAACGCGACCCGGCGCGGGTTGTCGGGCAGGGGTTCGACACGCAAATTTTTCGGCAAACGCAGCTGGACCACGTCGCCCTCGGCCCAAGCACGGCGCAGCTCGACATGCCGCCCCGGCGGGGTGGCCGGATCCAGCGTCTGTCCGTTGACCTGCAACCCGAAGCCCTCGTCCGCCCAGGCGGGACGGCGCAGGGCCAGCGTGAAGGTGCGCGGTTCAGCCAGCGCCAGGCGAATCGTGACTGTCTCACCCTCGGGCAAGTCGGTCGATACCTCCAAACCCACCCCGAGGCTCGAACTCCGAGCGATGGAGGGCGCGTAAAGATTCACCCAAAGCGTATCGCCATTGTCGTAGAAAAGACCATCGGCGTGCAGGGCATGGCTCTCCAAACCGGTGCCGACGCAACAAGTGAAACCGCCAAACATGTCTTGATATTCGCGGGTGACCCCACGGCCCACCGGCACCATGTAGCAGGTGCGCCCGTCATCGGGATCGATCGAGGCGAGGATGTGGTTGAAAAGGGCTCGTTCATGGAACTCCGCATAGCGCGCATCGGGCCGCACACCGAAGAGCGTGCGGGTGAATTTCAGCATGTTGTAGACGTTGCAGGTTTCGGCCGTGCGGCCGTCGATGCGATGGTTGTGCTGGTCGGGCGGACCGAAATACTCGTCTTTGCCGTGCCCGCCGGTCGCAAAGGTGTGGTCGTCCACCACCACGTCCCAAAAGAAACGCGCCGCGTCGCCGGGTTGGACGGCCCCGGTGTGCAGGTGATACATCAGGTCGCCATAGAGCTTCGGCACCTGGGTGTTGCCATGTTTGCCCGGCAACACATCACGGCCCTCGGCCAGCGGAACCTGCAAGGCGCGGTGCTCAAAATATCGATACGCGCGGCGCCAGCGTTCGTCACCCGTGTCGGCGTAGAGATCGGCCATGACTTCGTTCATGCCGCCAAACTCAGTCTCAAGCATTTTCTGGATTTGCTCGTCGCTCAGACGGGAAAGGATGCGATCCGCCCACTCGGCGAGCGCTATTTCCGCCTCCAGCGCGTCGCGATTGCCCGTGTGCCGCCAGGCGTCACGCAGGCCGGCAAAGAGCTTGTGCTGCACATACCAAGGGGCCCACATGCCATTGAGATCAAAACCACCGCTGGCGACGACACCCTCGGCCAAGGCGCTGAAACGCTCCTTGCCGTCGACCAGCACCCGCTCTCCATCGCGCCGCACCTCCGCCATCAGGGCGCCGATGTAGCCATCTCCATGCGCGGCCTGAATGGCGCGCAACTCGGCGACCAGGTAGTCGGCGCGCTCCTTGAAACGTTCGTCGCCGGTGGCGGCATACATCAGGCTCACGGCGGAAAGGTAATGCCCCGCGATGTGGCCGGTGAGCTGCCGGCCTTCGCCATCCCAGCCGCCATACGGCTTGTCCGCCTTGGGCGGCAAACCGGCGCGCACCCGCAGCAGGTGCAGCATACGATCGGGTTCGAGCCTCAGTAGGTAGTCGGCCGTGAGGTCCTGCGCATGTTTAAGCGGCCCGCCCGTCAGGCGGACGTTCTTCAGCGGCAGGGGACGAGCAGCCAGTGGTATCGTTTGCACAGATTGAGATTCCTGGGCCGACGCCGTTCCGAGGTTCAGCCAAAGCGTGAGCGCGATAAAGATAAACGGACGCGACATGGGATGCCAGAAGTAGCGCGATTCCCGGCCCAGTCGCGCCCAAAGCTTAAACAAAAAAGCGTCCAGAAGTTTAGGGTAAAATGCCATAAAATATCAATTTATGGGTTCGATTTCAAACCCACCCGCAGCGCCCCCTTAGTAAATACATTGTATATACTCATAAGTTATTGATAAATAGATCTAAGTATTTCTAAATTTAAGGAAACTTTTGCCCAAAGGGATCGTCTGAGCCGAATTACCTACTTCCAGGCAGACAGTTGGGGAAAGTCTGCATCATTTATATAGCTAAACATTGTATTATAAATTGTTACGCGTTACCTTAAAGCATCACATATCTTTACTCCTCGGCTTCGTGCTCGAGGGGGCGCCGAGTGCGCTGGCTAAAACCTGGGACGGAGGGGGCGGGAACAACAATTTCAGCACCGGGGCGAATTGGAATCCAAACGGGGCGCCCCTGAACAACGGAACCGCGGCCTTGGTTTTCGACGGGGCCACCCGAACGGCGCCAAACGCCAACTCGGCGTGGAGTGTATCCTCGGTAACCTTTGCCTCGGGCGCCGCAGGCTTCACCGTCGGGGGCTCCACTTTGACCATCGGGTCAGGAGGACTGACGGTAAACTCCACGGCTACCCAAACGATAAACAACCCCCTCACCTTGTCCGCCAACCAGTCTTGGACGGCCGCCTCCGGCAACCTAGTCATCAACGGGAGCGTCAACCCAAACAGTCGCGCCCTCACCCTGGACGGCGGGGCCGACATCACCGTCAACGGAGCTTTCAGCGGCACGGATACCTGGGCGGCATTGACGAAAAACGGCACTGGCACGTTGACCCTCGCGGGCAACAACACCGCCTTGAAAGGCGACCTCTTGGTGAATGCCGGCACCGTGGCGGTGGCCTCTTCGGGCGCACTCGGCGGCACGTCGTGGAGTAACGTGGTTGCACCGGGAGCCACGCTGGCCTTGCAAGGCGGCGTAACCGTCACGGAGGGCAACTTTAATGTCGCCGGCACCGGCGTGTCGGGCGGCGGCGCGGTGCGGAGCGTTTCCGGAAGCAACACCCTCGCGGCCACCCTGACCCTGACGGCCGACACCACCGTCGTCGCGGCGGCGGATCAACTGGTGCTGGGCGGCCAGGTGCAACTGTCGGGGCATACGCTTACCCTCTCGGGCGCCGGTTCGATCCTCACCACCCAAAGCTTAAACAGCGGCGCACTCGTGGTCTCAGGCACCGGGGACCGAACCTTCAACAGCGCGGTCAATGCCTCCCTCGGCGTGACGGTGGACGGCTCGGGCTCGGTCGTTTTTGAACAAAACCTCAACGCCGGCTCCAGCTCGGTGGTGGTCGCCGGCAGCGGCAGCGTGGCGTTCAACGGCAGCCAGGTGAACGCCGGCGGCTTCACCGTGACCGGCTCAAGCTCAGTCACGGCGGACAGCACCTTGAACCTCGGGGGCGGCGACCTGACGCTTTCCAGCTCAGGCGCGGTGGTGCTCGCAGGCTCGGCGATCAATGTCGGCAACGTCCTCGTCTCCGGTTCCGGCACCACGACCCTGGAAACCCAGATCAACGCCGGGGGGGCCTTCACCCAAACCGGCACGGGCACGACCACGTTCGCCGGCGACGGCACCAATTACTTCTCCTCGGTAAACATTTCCGGCGGCTCGGTGGTGCTCGACCAGAGTTCGGGCTACGCCCTCCAGGTCGCCTCAGGCAACGTGTCCATCTCCGGAGCCACCGTCACCTTCGGCGGAGACAACCAAGTCGCCGGCTGGAACGATGTGACCCTGGCAGACGGCGCGGTGTTGAACCTCAACGACACGAGCCAGAGCATCGACCAGCTGATCATCGCCGGAGACAGCGTCATCGACTTTGGCTCGGGTGCCTCCTCCTTTCAAGTCACCGGTCTGGTGCTCAGCGGCGACTCGATCCTGACCATCGTAAACTGGACCGAAACGGTGGATTCTTTTCTTGCGAACATCGATCCTGGATCGAGCACCCTGGCCAAGATAATCTTCGACGGCCTGGGTGAGGCCACGTGGACCCCCGGTGGCGGCGGCGCGCTCGTGCCCGGCGCGCTGGTGCCGGAGCCGGCGGGCCAGGCAGCGCTGGCGTTGGCGGGGCTTGCCGGCTGGCACGCGCTCAGACGGCGTCGCCGGGCCGGCTTCGGCCACCCCGCAACGCGGCCGGACGGCGGGGTGACGCCCGAAAAGCGAAACTCTTTGTAGAAGCAAAACGGATACGGAGGGCAGCCGACCTACCGCGGCCGGCACCGGATCGCGCGCCCTAGGCGAGCGCCGCTTCAAACCGGACCGCGTCCTCCGGCGTGTCCACCCCCAGCCCGGGATCCTCGGTCACGTCGCAGGCGATGTCGTATCCATTTTCTAGCACGCGCAGCTGTTCGAGTTTTTCGATGCGTTCATAACGCCCGGCCGGCAGCGCCGCGAAACACTGCAACAACTCGGCTTTGTAGGCGTAAAGACCGAGGTGTTTGTAACAGGGATTCTCGCGCACCCAATCATCGTCCACCCGTCCCCCCAGGTCCCGCGCAAAGGGCATCGGGGAACGGGAAAAATACAGCGCCCGGCCCCCGTCCGGCGCAAAAACCACCTTCACTTGATTGGGATTCAGAAAATCCTCCGCCCGACGAAACGGCGTCGCCAGGGTGGCCATCGCGGCCGGACCGGCGATCAATTCCGCCAGGCGCCGTATCTGCGCCCCGGTCACCAGGGGCTCGTCCGCCTGCACGTTGATGACATGGCGCGCCCCGATCACCCGATTCGCCTCCGCGATGCGATCGGTGCCGCTGGCATGGGCGACGCTCGTCTCCACCACCCGATAGCCCTCCCGCTGCAACGGCGCGGCCAACAGCGCATCGTCCACCGCAAACCAGCAGGGCAATCCGGGAGCCACGGTCCGAATGCGCTCCGCGACCCACAGGAGGAGCGGACGCCCTCGAACCTCGTGCAAAAGTTTGCGCGGGAAACGCGTGGATTCCAACCGGCAGGGAACGATGATGACCGTCTCTTCGCGACATGACTGGCTCATAAAAACACCACCGTGAAGCGCCGGTTTTATGGTTGCAAGCCGCCGCGCGGCTTGGAAGTTAGCGCCATCAATTACCTGATGACCGACTCCGCAGCATCCCTAGTCCGAGACCTTGTTGTGCAAAACAAAATGGGCATCCACGCCCGTCCTGCCGCCATGATCGTGCGTATCACCAACAAATTCAAAGCCGAGGTGATGGTCGAAAAAGACGACGAACAGGTGAACGGGAAGTCCATCATGGGCCTGATGATGCTGGCGGCCGGCAAAGGCTCGAAAGTCCGATTCATCGCCACCGGCGCAGACTCTGCCGCGCTTTTGGACGAACTGGATGCCCTTTTCGCGCGCAAATTTGACGAGGCCTGAGGCAAGCGCGACCGGCTGGTCAAAGGCCGGCGCTTGAGCGAGGCCGCATTCTAAATGCGCAGAAACTCCCGCGCGTTGGCGGTCGTTTTCGCCGCGACCTCAGCATAAGAAACGCCCAATTCTTTGGCCGCGGCCTCGGCCGTGTAACGCACCCAGGCTGGTTCATTGTCCTTACCCCGGTGTGGCGTCGGTGCC
>CAYNUW010000096.1:0-11393 GCA_964400455.1 uncultured Akkermansia sp.
TGAGATCGGGCGCGGGGCCGACAGGGCTGGAGGCGGGGGTGGCGCGGAGACGGGGGCTGGAGCAGCGGGCGGCGGGGTGGGTGCTTTGGCTACCGGGGTGGGGGGCGTTGCCGGCGCGGTGGCTTCGGCGGCGGCGGCGCGCTCGCGGTCGATGTCGTCCTTGGATTTTACGCTGGGGATGCGGTTCGAGGTGCTGGGGGCCGGTTCGCTGGCTGCCGGCGGGGTATCGACGGAGGGCGCTTTGTCCGCAAACTCTTCGACCAGGGCCTCGGCGGTAATGTTATCCACCGTGCTGGAAACGCTCTTGGCCGGGTAGCCGCGCTCCGCCAGCAGCGCCATAAGAGCTTTATTTTCCAGGCCGATTTTTTTGGCTAGTTCGTGGATGCGGATACTCATTCTCGGGCGGGAGGACAGGGCGGAGGTTGCAGGCGTTTAAACAAAAGGTAGGCGTGGCGCGAATTCAGGCACCGATGCTTTGCAGGATGGTGGCGGCTTCGTCCGGGGTAAAGCCGGCCTCGACCAAAGCCTCGGCGTCCACGCCCTCGAAGGCGGCGGGCGAGTTAATGCCGACGCTGACCAGGCGTTCGGCCAGAGCGGTGGAGAGTCCAAAGGCCGATGAGAGGGTTTTGATGGCCTGGGAGCGGGGGTCGAGGGACTCGGACTTGTGTTCCTCGATGTCGATGCGCCAGCCGAGGAGCCGGGAGGTGAGGCGGGCGTTCTGGCCCTTTTTACCGATGGCGACGGCCAAGTCTTCGGTGGCGACCTTAAGGAGGATGCGTTTGCCGCGTTCGTCGAGGGCGACGTGGCGGGGCACGGCTGGTTTGAGGGCCTCGAGCACCATCTGCTTGGGGTCCGTGAACCAGTTGATGATGTCGACTTTTTCGCCGTTCAGTTCGCGGACGATGGTTTTGACGCGGGCGCCGCGGGCGCCGACGCAGGCTCCGACGGGGTCGACCTTGGGGTCGGTGCTGGTGACGGCGATTTTGGTGCGATAGCCCGGTTCGCGGGCGAAGGCTTCGATTTTGACCGTGCCGTCGGCGATTTCGCCCACCTCGACTTCGAACAGGCGGCGGACGAATTTCGGGCTGCCGCGGCTGAGGATGAGTTCGGGGCCGCGCGGGGTGCTTTCGATGGCCAGGAGCAGGGCGCGGATGCGGTCACCGGTCTGGTATTCCTCGCCAGGGACTTGCTCGCGGCCGGGGAGCACGGCTTCGGCTTTGCCGAGATCGATGAAGATGTCGTTGCGTTCGCGGCGGCGCACGGTGCCGGTGATGATGTTGCCGACGCTGTCTTTGTAATCGTCGTAGATTCGATCTTTTTCGAACTGGCGCAGTTTCTGGGTCACGGCCTGGCGGGCGGCCTGAGCGGCGATACGACCTAGTTCGGAAAGGTGGATTTCGCGTTCGACAAGTTCTCCGATGGCGGCTCCGGCGCGCAGCGCCTGGGCTTTCTCGACGTGAATTTCGAGTTTGGGGTCGGAAACGGAATCGACCACCCTGAGTTGGGCGAAGGCCTTGAGCTGGCCGTTACGTGGGTTGATGTCGATGCGCAGTTCCTGGCCGGAATTAACTCCGCGCACGGCAGCGGCTTTGATGGCGTTCACGATCGCGGCGATCATGTCGGGACGCGCAATGCCCCGCTCTTTCTCCATGTATTCTAAAACGGTAAGGATTTCGCTGCTCATGAGATTCGTGGTGTGGGGAAAAAAAAAGCGGGCCGGAGGCCCACTTCTCGGTGCGTGAAGTGTTTTGAAAAGACCCACCACTTTAGCGTCCGCCGAAAATGGGTGTCAAGTCCCGCAGCCGATTCCGCGACGAATATGGCTGCTTCAACCTCAACTTCTGGTGGCTGGCTGGTGGTTTTAACCGGGGAAAACCTGCCGATTACGCCGGTTGATCAAGAGCGCAGGCTCAACGCCCGCCTTTGCGGAACAACATCACGTGAATGGTTTTAAGGACGATGGCGGCGTCGAGACGAAAACTATAGTGGCGGATGTAGTAGAGGTCGTATTCGAGTTTACGCAGGGTGTCGTCCAAGTTGGCTCCGTAGGGATAGTTTACTTGGGCCCAGCCGGTGATTCCGGGGCGAACGAGGTGGCGGAAGTGATAACAGGGGATGTTTTTCTGGTAGTCCGAGACGAGCACATCCCACTCGGCGCGAGGCCCGATCATGCTCATTTCCCCGCGTAGGACGTTCCAGAGCTGCGGCAGTTCATCCAAGCGGGAGGCGCGCAGGAAGCCGCCGACGCGGGTTATGCGCGGGTCTTTGGCGGCGGTGTAGCGCGAACCACCGGAGGAGGTTCGCATGGTGCGAAGTTTATACAGCGTGAAAGGGCGACCATGTTGACCGATGCGGGTTTGGCGAAAAAAGACCGGTCCGCGGTCGTCGCATTTAATGGCCAAGGCAGCTGCGGTGACTAGAGGCAGCGCCAGAAGCAATACCGTGGCGGCAAGGGCGATATCTGACAGTCGTTTACAGCGTTCGAACAACGGTTCACGAGCCAGGGTGAAGCCCTCTTGGAAGAGCCAGGTCTGGTTGATGCGGTAGAGGGGGATTTTTCGCCAGACGACCTCGTGGAAAAGTTCGAGTGTGTAAGTGGGTATGCCGGCGAAGTGGAGTTGCACCAAGCGTTGGGGCAGGCCTTCGGGAAGTTCGCGTGACGACTCGCGCAGGACGATGGCATCCAGTTGGGAGTGGCCGGTTTCGATTTCGGCGACGACCTCGGCGAGGGTGGGGTGCGGGTCGTCGGGCGAGGGTTTTGAAGCTGCGACCAGACGAAGGGGGGAGGCAAAGTTCATTCGGGCGCATTCTTGCGCGAACTCAGTCGCACTGGCCTCATCGCCGGCAAACACGACGGCGTGGGCGTGACGGACGGCGGCGCGGCGCAGGCAAAGAAAACGGCGGCCGGCCAGGGTGGTGGGTGCCAGCAAGGCGAAGGCCAAGACGGGAATCACGCGGCTGGTTTGCAGGGCGAATTCGGCCGTGACGGCGACATAGGTGAAAAAGACGGTGGCCAGGAGCGCACCGGTCACGGCCAACAGATGCTGGCTGACGTAATCCAGCGATAGGTAGTCGGTTTTCGCGTCGTAACCATCGATTAAAGCGAAGGCCAAGGTCACCAGACCCGCCGGCAATAGGAGCGACCAGGTAAGCGGATTGGAGATATCGTAAGTATCAGGCAA
Source organism: uncultured Akkermansia sp. (assembly GCA_964400455.1). Lineage (GTDB taxonomy): Bacteria > Verrucomicrobiota > Verrucomicrobiia > Opitutales > Opitutaceae > IMCC26134_A. The sequence goes on from CAYNUW010000096.1 coordinate 3,183, forward strand.
CCAAAACCAAGCCGCAGCGTTGAAGGCGAGATACACGCACGCGAAATCACCTGCGAGCAAAGCCAAGGTGAAGCGGCGGCTTGTCTTCATGGAGTGATTTTCGGGCGCACTATGGTTCGCGATTCCTTGGTCGGCCAAGGATTTTTCTCGTGGAGAAACTGGAGGGGCGCGCGAAGATCGGCGGGACGATTGCGAGAGAGGCGGTTTTCAGCGGCGTTCGGCGAGCCAGCGGCGCACGCCGGCGAGATCGCGGGTGTTGAGCACGTGGGCGGGTTCGAGCCAGCCCTTGCGGGCGACGCGCACGCCGGCTTCGAGGTGGCGCAGGCCGGAGGTGTCGTGGGCGTCTGGGTTGATGGCACAGAGGAGGCCGCGGGCGGCGGCGCGGCGCCAGTGGCGCCAGTCGAGGTCGAGGCGGGCGGGGTGGGCGTTGAGTTCGATGACGACGCGGTGGGCGAGGGCGGCGTCGATGACGCGGGCGAGGTCGACGCGGTAGCCTTCGCGGCGGAGGAGGAGGCGGCCGGTGGCGTGGCCGAGCATGGTGACGCGGGGATGCTCGATGGCGCGCACGATGCGGGCGGTCATTTCCTCCTCGGATTGGGTGAACGCGTTGTGGACGGAGGCGACGAGGTAATCGAGGCCGAGGGCGTCGAGGGTGGCGTCGTCGTAGTCGAGTCGGCCGTCGGGCAGGATGTCGCACTCGACGCCGGCGAGGAGGGTGGTGCGGAAGCGGCCGGAGGCGTTGAGGGAGCGGATGGCGGCGACCTGGTCGGCGAGGCGTTTTTCGTCGAGGCCGCGGGCCTGGACGGAGGATTTGGAGTGGTCGGCGATGCCGAGGTAGTCCCAGCCGAGGGCCTCGGCGGCGGCGGCCATTTCGACGAGGGTGGCGTGGCCGTCGGACTCGGTGGTGTGGTTGTGGAAGGCGCCGCGCAGGTCGGTGAGCTGGACCAGGCGGGGCAGGGCGCCGGACTGGGCGGCGTCGATCTCGCCGAGGCCCTCGCGGAGTTCGGGCGGGATCCAGGCGAGGCCGAGGTGGGCGAAGAGGGCGGCCTCGTCGGTGGCGGGCAGGCTCTCGCCGCGTTCGGCTTTTTCCTTGGCGGTGCCGGGGCCAGCGTCGGGGACGAGGCCCCACTCGGAGAGGGAGAGGCCGCGGGCGAGGGCGCGTTGGCGGAGGGCGACGTTGTGGTCTTTGGAGCCGGTGAAGTGGTGGAGGGCGTAGGCGAACTGGGACTCGGGAACGATGCGGAGGTCGGCCTGGAGGCCGGAGTCGAAGCGCACGCTGGCCTTGGTTTCTCCGCGGGCGGTGACTTCCTTGACGCCGGGCTGGGCGCAGAACCAGCCGGTGATGGAGTCGGCGTCGGCGGGGGCGGCGGCGACGATGAAGTCGAGGTCGCCGACGGTTTCGAGGTTGCGGCGGAGGGAGCCGGCGGCCTCGGCGCGGCGGACGCCTGGTAGGGCGCGGAGGGCGTGGACGATGGGTTCGGCGACGGCGCGGGCGTCCCACCAGCGGTGGCGTCGGCCGTAGGCTTCGCGGTTGGCGAGGCCCTCGAGCAGTTTGGCCTGGGTTTTTTCGCCGAAGCCGTCGAGTGCGGCGACGCGTCCGTCGCGGCAGGCGGCGGCGAGGGTCTCGGGGGAGTCGACGCCGAGTTTTTCGCGGAGGGCCTTGATTTTTTTGGGGCCGAGGCCGGGGACTTCGAGCAGGGCGATGACGCCGGCGGGGACGCGGGCGCGGAGTTTCTGGTGGAACTCGAGGCGGCCGTCGGCGTGGAGGCGGGTGATTTTGTCGACCAGGGCGTCGCCGAAGCCCTTGAGTTCGCCTAGAGTGCCGGCCGAGAGGTGGTCGGCGAACTCCTCGGGGGGCATGGCTTCGAGGGCGCGGGCGCCGGCCTGGTAGGCGCGGGTTTTGAAGGGGTTTTCGCCCTCCAGTTCGAGCAGGACGGCGATCTCCTCGAGGACGGCGGCGATGTCGGACTTGGTCATGGCGATCCGGGGGGGCTGATCAGGCGGCGCGGACGAGTTCGCGGCTGCGCCAGGGCAGGCCGGGCAGAACGGCGAGGAGGATGAGGAGAAGCTGGCTGAGCGCGAAGAAGACCAGGGCCCAGAAGCCGCGGTCGGTGAAGCCGTAGCTGTGGAGGCCGATGCCGAGCAGGTTGGTGCCGAACCAGCTCCAGCTGGTCACGATGTTGCCGAACACGGCCAGGGCCATGAGGGTGCGGGGTCCGGCGAGTTTACCCCAGCGCACGTGGAGGATGAGGGCGTTCCACAGCACGATGATGAGGGCGCCGTTTTCCTTGGGGTCCCAGCCCCAGAAGCGGCCCCAGGACTGGTCGGCCCAGATGCCGCCGAGGATGGTGCCGACGAGACTGAAGAGCGTGCCGAAGCAAATGACGCCGTAGACCATGCGCTCGATGGAGTCGGCGGTGGAGTAATCGAGCGAGCGGGTGAAGACGCCGCGAAGAATGTAAAGGGCGGCGAGGAAGCCGGCGAGGTAGGTGGCGCTGTAGCCGATGGTGATGATGACGACGTGGGTGGCCAACCAGAAGTTGGAGTCGAGCACGGCGCGCATCATTTCCAGAGTGTCGCCGGAGAGAGAGAGGTGGTGGGCGATGATGAGGCCGGAGAAGCCGATGATGCCGCCGACGGCGCTGGCGAGGCCGCGGGGGTGGATTTTTTCCAGCACGAGGCAGAGGCCGACGGAACCCCAGGCGACGAAGAGGGCGGACGAGTAGAGGTTGGTGACGGGCGGGCGGCCCTCCAGCCACATGCGGACGCCGATGCCGGCGGTCATGAGGACGAAGCCGAGGGCGAGCAGGTAGTAGGCGGAGCGGCCGAGGGTCTCGGGCCAGCGCAGCCAGGAGAAGACGGCGAGGAGGAGGGCGGCGACGAAGATGACCATGCCGGAGTAGAACGGGGCGGCGCGTTTGAAGACGGTCTCGCCCTTCACCTTCACCAGCTCGTCGGCGAAGCGCTGGTCGATCTCCGCGCGGAGGAGGCGAACGATGGTGTTGAAGTCATTGCTGGCGCGGCTCCGCCAGGTTTGGGCGAGGCCGGCGTAGCTGAAGACGTGGGCCTCGATGGCGTTGGTCTGGAAGGTGCCGAGCAGGACCTCGCCGGCGCGGCGCCAGGCGGTGTCGTCGGTCTCCGATTCGTCGGGCGGGACGGGCAGCAGGTAGGCGTTGCTGGCCATGAAGTCGAAGCGTGACGCGAGGTCGAGGACGCGGCGGGCGGCTTCCTCGTTATGGGCCATGCCCTGTTGGCGGAGGCGGACGGCGGCGACGCCGATCGAGAGGTTGTCCTGGAAGTCGCGCAGGGCGCCGAGCGGGTCGTCGAGGTCGGGCGGCACGAGGGAGCATTGCAGGCGGACGTAGAGGCCGAGGTTGTCGCGCAGGGCGATGACGGCGCGCTGGAACGGGCTGCGGGTCTGGGCGTTGATCGGGCGGGCGAGCTCGGCCTGGCGTTCGAGTTCCTTCAGGGCCGGGGCGATCTGGTCGTAGGAGAAGCGTTTTTTGCCCACGCCGTCGGTTTCGGAGAGCTTGAGCAGGGAGAGCAGCTCGGGGTGGACGATTTCAAAGACCGGGTAGGTGTTGGCGCGGCGTTCGTCGAGCAGCACGTCGGCGAGCCACTGGGACGGGTCGAGCCGGGTGCCGTCGGCGAGGCGCACGGTCTGGCGGCCCTGGAATTGCAGCAGGGTGGTGCGGGCCACGGTATCGAGCGGCTTGATACGGCCGCCGACCAGCACGGGCAACTGGCCGAAAGAGAGGTGGTCGGGGGCGTCGACGGGCGGCGCGGGCGGGAGGAGCGTGGAGAGCAGGTAGCCCAGTCCGAGCGCGAGGACGACGAGGGGGAGGATACGGGAGGCTTTCATCGGTGGCGGCGGGCGGGCTTGGTCAGGAATTGGCGGCGGCGGGTCGCGGTGAGGCGGGTCGGGCGAGCAGGAGCAGGCAGGCGGCGGTGAGGGCGTGGACGCCGATGACGACCCAGCGCAGGATCGCGTCGTAGATGTCGTCGGCGAAGAAACCATAGGCGACGACCCCGGCGAGCAGCAGGATGGAGAGAAAGGCGTAGGCGGAGACCAGGCGAGCGGTCCACGCGCGGTCGGAGGCGAGTCCGTAGAGGAGGGCGGCGCAGAGGGCGAATTCGCCGAGCAGCACGCCGAGGCCGACGGCGGCGGGCGTGCCGTCGGCCGAGGCGGTGATCCAGAGGCCGACGAGGCCGGCGAACAGGCGCATGGAAATCACCAGGCCGAGGGCGATTTTGACCGGTGAGACGGCGGAGGCGCGGCCGAGGGTGTGGTGGGCGAGGTGCCAGCCGAACTGCCAGTAGAGGCCGGCCGCCATGAGCAGGCAGCTGAGGTAGGGCAGCACCCAAGAGGGATTGCGCACGACTTGGAGCACGGTGGTGCGGTCGTTGTTGTCGAAACCCGCCTGATAAAAGACGAGGCCGTCGTGGCGCAGGGGGTTGTTCATGAAGATGAGGGCTTCGCGGTCGTTTACGCCGTCGGGGGTGGTCAGGCGGACGCGGGAGGAGAAGTTTTTCGGGATGTCGGTGCCGGCGTAGCGATCGTGGGTGAAGTCGACCAGGGTGATGGAGTAGGGTTTGTAGGCCCGGGCGAAGCGCAGGCTGATGCTCCATTCACGGCCGGCGTAGCTGAAGCGCTGGGGCTCGACCAGCATGGTGGAGACGAGGAAGGTGGCGATGCGGCCCTCGGGGCCGTCGAGGCGAACCACGGCGGCGGGCAGGTTGCGCTCGTCGTGCTTGTAGGTCATGGGCAGGGGCGAGATGCGCAGTCGGGATCCCAGGCCGTCGACGGCACCGTGGGGCGGAGGTGGCAGGGTCTCGCCGGCGGGTGCGGCGTCGCGCATGGCGACCACGGCGTTGGGGTAGTAGAGCTCTTTGTTGATGCGGAAGGGGAGGGCGGGCGCCGAAATCTCCCGGCCGCGAGCGAGGATGGCTTCGGGGATGGCGGTGACGACGTCCTCCCGGGCGTCGGTGACATCGACGATGGCCAGCTCGTTCTTTAGCCAGCTTTCCGAGTAGTTCTTGGTCTGGCCCTCATCCAGGCGCATTTGATATTCCTCCTGGAAGAGCCCGGTGAACAGTTCTCCCAGCAGCAGAAGAATGAGGCCGAAGTGGACGAGCTGGATGCCTAGCTTCTTCCAGGTTAAGGCAAAGCGTTTCGCATGAGCGGCGACGAGGTTGATCAGGAGAAGGCCGCCGATGAAGTAGCCGCCGGGGAAGACGGGCACGGGAAAGCCGCCGATCGGGTGGAGGACAATGAAGCTGCGAAACCATTTTTCCTGCACGGCCCAGATGCCGAGGTGCACTTGATCGATCGTGGCGAGAAAAACCAGCAAGGCGGAGAGCGCGAGCAGGGCCACGGTAAGGCGCAGCGATATAAAAAAGCGGACGAATTCCAGGTAGAGGGCACGCATGGCGGCGGGAGTCTTGCGGTGAGAGGGAGAACGGGATGGGTGGGGCGGCGAAACTCAGGACTGCGGGCGCAGGGTGCGCACGAAGGTCATGAAGTTCTCACGCTCGGCGGCTACCAGAGTGTCGGGTCCGGTGAACTTAAAGAACCAGGTGGCTCCGGCGTGGGGGACAATCGCGCCTAGCACCCGCTGAGGGGGAGGCAGACCCGGGGCGACCAGTTCGACCACATCCACGTGCAGCGGCCCTACGTCGAGGTGCTGTAAAGCGGTGCCAAGCTCGTTTTGGGAAATGGGTGGCAACCCGAGTTGCTGGCGCCAGCGGTTGACGTTGGCGAGGTTGCCGCCGACGTCGCCGGGGAAGGCGGTCACGGCGACCTCCCCGTCGGTCGAGCCGTCTCGACCCGGCACGACGAGCGTGGCCACGCGCATGGGGCGTTCCGCGCCGCTTTGCCAGTGGGCAGGGGCGCTCCAGTCCAGGCGCGGTCCGGTGGCGGTGGCGACCGGGGTGGAGCGCATGGCGGCATCGGCCGAGGCGGCGTCCATGGCGGCCATGCCGGAGGCGGGCGTGGTCGCGGCGGGCGCGGCTTCCTTGGGCACGCGATAAGTCGTGACGGTTTCCCGGCTGCAGCCGGAGCCGAGGAGCAGGAGGGCGACCGAGGTCGCGGAGAGAAAGAGGCGGGACATGGCGGTCGAAAAGGGCGACATCGTCCACCGGGAAGGCGTTCCCGCAAACCAAACCGGAGGATTACGCAGCGCCTGCGGGGGCGGCGGACAAAAGCGGGGACTTGCGCACGGCGGGCTCTTGGCTATGCGGTTCACCTCTTTTTCCCGTCAACCATGAGCACCGAAACCTCCCCCGCCCAGTCGTTCGAGTTCCAAGCCGAGATCAAGCAGCTGCTGGATATCGTCATCCACTCGCTCTACACCGAGAAGGAGATCTTCCTGCGCGAACTGGTCTCCAACGCCTCGGACGCCACCGAAAAACTGCGTCACCTCCAGCTGACCGAAAAGGCCGTGCACGATGCCGAGCGCGCGCTCGAGATCACGGTCACGCCGGATGAGAAGGCCAAGACCCTGGTGATCGAGGACGCCGGCCTGGGCATGACCGGCGAGGAGCTGGTCAAATATCTCGGCACCATCGCCCATTCGGGCTCGAAGCATTTTCTCAAGGTCTTGCAGGAGGGCGGCCAGAAAAACTCCAATCTCATCGGCCAGTTCGGCGTGGGTTTCTACGCCGCCTTCATGGTGGCCAAGAAGGTGGAGGTGTTTTCCCGTTCGTGGCAGTCCGACGCGCCCGCGCACGTGTGGACGTCGGAGGGAGCCGGCACCTACACGCTGGCGCCCGCTCCGGAGCACACCGCGCGCGGCACCCGCATCGTGCTGCACCTGAAGGATGACGCGGAGGACTTCGCGAAGAAGTGGCGGGTCGAGGAGGTGCTCAAGAAATACAGCGCCTTCGTGTCGTTCCCGATCAAACTCGAAGGCGAACAGGTCAACAAGGTCCAGGCGTTGTGGCTGCGCTCCAAGTCGGAGATCAAGGACGAGGAATACACGGAGTTCTACAAGTTCCAGGCCCACGCCTACGACGAGCCTCGGCTGCGGCTGCACTTCAGCGCCGACGCGCCCTTGCAGATCGCCTCGCTGCTCTTCGTGCCGAAGGAGAATCCGGAGAAGTTTGGCATGCAGCGCGCCGAGCCGGCGGTATCGCTCTACTGCCGCAAAGTGTTGATCGACGCCCGGCCGAAGGACCTGCTGCCCGAGTGGCTGCGTTTCCTGAAGGGCGTGGTCGATAGCGAAGACCTGCCGTTGAATATCTCGCGCGAGACCATGCAGGACAAGGCCCTGCTGGAAAAGATCGGCAAGACGGTGACCTCGCGTTTCCTGAAGTTTCTGGCCGACGAAGCCAAGGCACGCCCCGAGGCTTACGCCGAGTTTTTCGCCGAGTTTGGCGTGTTCCTGAAGGAGGGGGCGGCGTTGGATTGGACGCACAAGGACGCGTTGACCAAACTGCTGCGTTACGAGTCCACCTTCACCGAGGCGGGCAAGACCACCACGCTGGCCGACTACGTGTCGCGATTGCAGGAGGGGCAGACTGAAATCTACTATCTGGTCGGTCCCTCGCGCGCCGCGATCGAGGCGGGGCCGTATCTGGAAGGCATGAAGGCGCGCGGTCTGGAAGTGCTCTTCTGCACCGAGGCGGTGGACGAATATGTGATGAACCATGTGCGCGAGTTTGACGGCAAGAAGCTGGTCGCGGCCGACAGTCCCGACGCCAAGCTGCCGGATGCTCCGAAGCCGCCCACGGCCGAGGGCGACCTGAGCGAGGACCAGGTCAAGGAGCTGGCCGCTTGGCTGAAGGAGACGCTGGGCGACCGGGTGACCGAGGTGAAGGGCAGCGACCGTCTGGTCGACTCGCCGGCGCTGGCGATCAACGCCGACCGTTTCCTCACGCCCCAGATGCGTCGCATGATGAAGGCGATGAAGAAGGACGAGGCGGACGCGCCGGTGAAGGTGTCGCTCGAGCTGAATCCCCGCCACGCGGTGATCAAGCGGCTGGCCGCGCTGCGCGCTGGCAACCCCGAGCGCGCGGGTCTGGTGGCCGAGCAGATTCTGGACAACGCGCTGATCGCGGCCGGGCTCTTCGAGGATCCGAGCAAGATGGTGGCGCGGCTCTACAAGCTGCTGGAGCAGGCCTGAGCCGGGATCATGCAGTTGCGCGGGTCGCAGCGCGGCGATTTGACGGCACCTTTCGGTGGGGCCCTCGGCTCGAAATACCCTCCGGGTA
>CAYNUW010000097.1:0-11376 GCA_964400455.1 uncultured Akkermansia sp.
CCCTCCGCCGACCACCACCACGACGACGGCAAGTTTCATCTCTTCGTCCAAGTCGCCATGATCCTCGCCGTCATCACCGGCGTCGAGATCGTGCTCATCTACCTGCCCTTGGCCAAGTGGCTGATCGTTACCACACTCATCATCTTATCTTTGGTGAAGTTCCTGATGGTCATCTTCTGGTTCATGCACCTGAAGTTCGACAAAGTTTTCTGCACCATACTGTTCTTTATCGGATTGGCACTCGCAGGCGGCACGGTGGGAGCTCTCATGCTGATCTTCAGCGCCAAGGACAGCATACCCGAAACGGCCAAAATCATTTACGCCGAACGCGCCGCCGCCGCCGCCGAGTAAACCTCGGTAAACCCCTGTAAAGATCGGCGGGACCTCGCGCGGATCATACAATCCTCCATATCCATCGTCCTCCGCTCCATTCCAGCGGGGGACTTTTTTTTGTAGATTCGGGGACATGACTCACCCCGCCAAACCAGATACCTCGGTTCAGATATCGATCAGCGACGTTTTCCTGCCCACCTACGCCCCCGCCGCGCCCGACCGGAACCCGATGTTCCTCGAAAAACGCGTTTATCAAGGCAGCTCCGGCAAAGTCTACCCGCTCCCCTTCACCGACCGCGTCGCCGAAACCCCCGCCCCGCGCGCCTGGAAGGCCGTCCACCTCGAAAACGCCTTCATCCGCGTCATGATCCTGCCCGAGCTGGGCGGACGCATCCACGTCGGCCACGACAAGACCAACGGCTACGACTTCTTCTACCGCCAGGACGTCATCAAGCCCGCCCTCGTCGGCCTCGCCGGCCCCTGGATCAGCGGCGGCGTCGAGTTCAACTGGCCGCAGCACCACCGCCCCTCGACCTTCATGCCGGCCGACGCCCGCGTGGAGCGCCACCCCGACGGCGCCGTCACCGTCTGGCTCTCCGAGCACGACCCGATGGCCCGCATGAAGGGCATGCACGGCGTCACCCTGTATCCGGACCGCGCCTACATCGAGCTCCGCGCCCGCGTCTTCAACCGCACGCCGCACCCGCAGACCTTTCTTTGGTGGGCCAACGTCGCCACCCGCGTCCACGAGCGCTACCAGTCGTTCTTCCCCCGCGACGTCACCTACGTGGCCGACCACGCCAAGCGCGCCATGAGCCGTTTCCCCCGCGCCGAGGGCCACTACTACGGGGTGGACTACGCCAAACGCGGCCGCGAGGGCGTGCCCGCCTCCGAAACGCCGCGCCAATACCGCCCCGACACCTCGCCCGCCGCCGCCGATTCATTGGGCATTGGTCATTCTTCATTGGTCATTTCCGCGCCGAGCGCGGACGATCTCTCCTGGTATGCCAACATCCCCGTGCCCACCTCCTACATGGCGATGGGCAGCTCGGAAGACTTCTTCGGCGGCTACGACCACGCCGCCGAGGCCGGTCTCGTCCACGTCGCCAACCACCACATCTCCCCCGGCAAAAAACAGTGGACCTGGGGCAACCACGAGTTCGGCTACGCCTGGGACCGCAACCTCACCGACCGCGCCGCACGCGGCGAACACGCGCCCTACATCGAGCTCATGGCCGGCGTCTACACCGACAACCAGCCCGACTTCTCCTTCCTCCAGCCCGGCGAAACCAAGACCTGGAGCCAATTTTGGTATCCCATCCAAAAGATCGGACCCGCCCACCAGGCCAATCTCCACGCCGCCGTCAGCCTGCTCGCGCACGACGGCCACGCCCGCCTCGGCGTGTCCCCCGCCCGCGCCATCCCCGGCGCCGTAGTCACCCTCTCGCGCGGCGGCCGCGAGCTCGCCCGCTTCGTCCGCGACCTCGCGCCCGGCGCTCCGCTCGTCGAGGTCGTCAAACTGCCCCGCGGCGCGACCGAAACCGAACTCCTCCTCCGCCTCACCGACGCCGAGGGCCGCGAACTGCTCGCCCACGCGCCGAAAAAAATCACCCCCGGCGCGGTGCCGCCCGCCGCCACCGAGCCTGCGCTGCCCGCCGAGATCGCGAGCGCCGACGAGCTCTACGTCACCGGCCTGCACCTCGATCAATACCGCCACGCCACCCGGATGCCCGAGACCTACTGGCGCGAGGCCCTCCGCCGCGACCCGGGCGACGCGCGCTGCAACCTCGCGATGGGCAAATGGCACTTGCGCCGCGGCGAATTTGCCGACGCCGAGCACCACCTGCGCGCCTCCATCGCGCGCCAGACCCTGCGCAACCCCAACCCCGCCGACGGCGAAGCCCATTATCAGCTCGGCCTCGTCCTGCGCCACCAAGACAACCCCGCCGACGCCTACGCCGCCTTCTACAAGGCCACCTGGAACCAGGCTTGGGCGGGAGCCGGCTACCACGCCCTTGCCGAGCTTGATTGCGTGCGCGGCGACTGGTCCGCCGCGCTCGCCCACCTCGACCACACCCTGCGCCACGCGGCCGACAATCTCCGCGCCCGGGCCCTCCGCGTGCTCGTGCTTCGAAAACTCGACCGCGCCGCCGAGGCGACCGCCGCGCTCGACGCCACCCTCGCGCTCGATCCGCTCGACGCCTGGTCGCTGCACCTTCGCGACGGCGCGTTCGCCTTCGACGCGCAGATCCGGCTCGACGTCGCCCACGACTACGCGCGCGCCGGTTTCTTCACCGAAGCCCTCGCTTTGATCGGATCCGCCCCCGCCGATTCAACCAGTCCCGCCGACCTCGGAACCGCTCCGCTCCTCGCCTACACCGCCGCTTGGATCGCGGGATTGGCCGGCGACACCGCCGCCCGCCGCCGCCACCTCGCCGCCGCCCGCCGCGCCGCGCCTGACTACTGCTTCCCGGCCCGCCTGGAGGAAATCCACGTCCTCGAGGCCGCCCGCGCCGCCGACCCTGGCGACGGCCGCGCCGCCCTTTACCTCGGCCACCTGCTCTACGACCGCCGCCGCCACGCCGAAGCCATCGCCTGCTGGCGCGCCGCCACCCGCCTCGATCCCCAGAACGCCGTCGCCTGGCGCTGCCTGGGTCTCGGCGCCTTCAACATCCTGAAAAAGCCCTCGCTCGCCCGCGCCGCCTACGAAAAAGCCTTCGCCGCCGACCCGACCGACGCCCGTCTGCTCTACGAGCGCGATCAACTCTGGAAACGCCTCGGCGTGGCACCCGCCAGACGTCTGCGCGCATTGGAAAAACATGCCCCGTTGATCGACGCCCGCGACGACCTCTCGGTCGAGTATTGCGCACTCCTCAACCAGACCGGCGCTCCCGCACGCGCGCTCGCCATCGTCTCGACCCGCAGATTCCAGCCCTGGGAGGGCGGCGAGGGGCAGGCCCTCGGCCAACACGTCCGCACCCACCTGCTGCTGGCGCAAGCGGCGCTGGCCGCCGGCGACTCCGACCGGGCCATCAAGCTCACCCGCGCCGCGCTCGCCGCGCCGGAAAACCTCGGCGAAGCCAAACACCTCCTCGCCAACCAGAGCGACATCCACCTCCTCCTCGGCGACGCACTCGCCGCCTCCGGCCGCGCCGAACAAGCCCGCACCGCCTGGACCGCCGCCGCCGAGGCGCGCGGCGACTTTCAGGCCATGAGCGTGAAAAGTTTTTCGGAGATGACCTACTTCTCCGCCCTCGCGCTCGTCCGACTCGGCCGCCGACGGGAGGCCGCGCGTCTACTGCGTGACCTCCTCGCCTACGCCCGCGAACTCGCCAAGACCGAGGCCAGGATCGACTATTTCGCGACCTCGTTGCCGACCATGCTGCTCTTCGACGCCGACCTCCAGGCCGTCCAGGTCAACACCGCGCGCTTCCTCGAAGCCCAGGCCCTGCTCGGACTCGGCAAGCGCGCCGCCGCGCGCGAAAAACTCCGCGCCGTGCTCGCCGCCGACCCCGCCCATGCTCTCGCGGCCGACCTCCTCGCCTCGCTCTAATCCCGCCAGCGCCCGCCATGTCCGCCCCCTGCCCCGCCCCCACGCTCGATCTCTCCGGCCCATGGTCGTGCCGGCTGACGCTCGCCGGCGTGGAAACGACTCGCGACGTCGTCCTTCCCGGCTCGCTCGACGCGCAGCGCATCGGTGATCCGGTGACGGTGGACGCGGCGTGGACCGGCACGATCTTCGACCGCGCCTACTACGATTCACCGGCCTACGCGGCCTACCGTGAACCGGGGAACCTAAAACTCCCGTTCTGGCTCCAGCCCGAGACCCGCTTCATCGGCGTTGCCCGCTACGAGCGCGACATCGAGATTCCCGCCGAGTGGGCCGCCCACGCAGTCGAACTCGTTGTGGAACGCCCCCACTGGCGCACCCGCGTGTGGCTAGATGCACGCGAGCTCGGCGCGGACGACAGCCTTTCCACCCCCCACGTCCACGCGCTGGGCGTCGTCGGCGCGGGCACGCACCGACTCGCCGTCGAAATCGACAATCGCCTCGCCGTCGAGGTCGGCGAAAACGCCCACAGCGTCAGCGACCACACCCAGGGCAACTGGAACGGCGTGGTCGGCCGCGTCGCGCTGCGCCTCGCGCCCGCCGTCCGCTTCACCCGGCTCGACGTGTATCCCGAGGTGGCGGCCCGCGCCATCGTCGTGCGTGGCTCGGTGACCGGCGCCGCCGAGGGCTCCGTCGTCTCCTTCGCCCCCGCGCCAGCGTCCGCGACCCTCGCTGCCGGCGGCACGTTCGAGGCCCGCATCGCGCTCGCCGCCGACGCGCCGGCCTGGGACGAGTTTTCCCCCGCGCTGCACACGCTCGAAGCCCGCTGCGGCGAGGCCACCGCGACGACGACCTACGGCCTGCGCGAATTCACCGTCGCAGGCACGCGCTTCGCGATCAACGGACGGCCGGTCTTTCTGCGCGGCGTGCTCGACTGCTGCATTTTCCCGCGCACGGGCCATCCGCCGATGGATGTGCCCGCCTGGCGCGAGATCCTCGGCCGCATCCGCGCCTGCGGCTTCAACCACATCCGCTTCCACTCCTGGTGCCCGCCCGAGGCCGCGTTCGTCGCGGGCGACGAGCTCGGCCTGTATTTCCAGGTCGAGGCGGCGGTCTGGCCCAACTCCGTGGCGGTGCTCGCCTTCAACTCGCCCGCCGGCATCGGCGACGGCGCGTCGGTCGACGCCTGGGCCTACCGCGAGGGCGAACGCATCCTGCGCGCCTACGGCAACCATCCGTGTTTCGTCATGATGGCCTGTGGCAACGAGCCCGGCGGGCCGCATCACCGGGGCTATCTTTCGGCGTGGGTGCGGCATTTTCAGGCGCTCGATCCGCGCCGACTCTACACCGGCACCGCCGGGTGGCCTGAGCTGCCGGAAAACGACTTTCACGTCATCCCCAACCCGCGCATCCACCAATGGGGCGACGGGCTCGGCTGCCGCGTGAATGGCCAACCCCCCGCGACCACCCACGACTATCGCGGGATCGTCGAGGCGCGCGATCGGCCGGTGGTGAGCCACGAGATCGGCCAGTGGTGCGCCTATCCGGCGCTGTCTTCGGATTTCAAATACACCGGCCACCTCCTGCCGCGCTCCCACCAGATCTTCGCCGACAAACTCGCCGCTGGCGGCCTGGCGGATCTGGCGGACGATTTTACCCGGGCCTCTGGGCGTTTGCAGGCCGCCTGCTACAAAGAGGAGATCGAATCGTCGCTGCGCACGCCAGGGCTCGCTGGATTTCAGCTCCTCGGCTTGCAGGATTTCCCCGGCCAGGGCACCGCGCCGGTCGGCCTGCTCGACGCGTTCTGGGAGGAGAAGAGCTACGTGTCGCCGGCCGAGATTCGTCGTCATTGCGCCCCGACCGTGCCGCTGGCCCGCCTGGCGAAGCGGGTTTTTCGCGCCGACGAGACGTTCGGTGCGAGCCTGGAGGTCGCCCACTTCGGGGCGGAGCCGTTGATCGACGCCACGGCGACGTGGGAATTGACCGACCCCGTCGGCGGCCTGCGCCTGCGCGCCGGAAGGTGCGCGCCGGAGACCATCGCGGCGGGCAGGCTGGCCGGGGTGGGTGCGGTGTCGTTCGATTTCGCCGGCGCGGCGGCACCCGCCCGCTACCGCTTTTCGGTTCGCGTCGAGACCCCATCCGCCGGCGTGATCGCGGAAAACGACTGGTCGGTCTGGCTGTATCCGGCAGCCACTACGAACGAGTCCGCCGCGCCGCGAAACCTGCGCGTTTCGAGAGCGCTCGACGCGGCGTCGCTCGCACATCTCGACTCGGGCGGGGCCCTGTTGCTGACCGTGCCGGGCTCGGCGGTCCCCGGCGAGGTGGCGCTGGGTTTCTCGCCGATCTTTTGGAACACCTCCTGCACGCAGAAACAGGCGCCGCACACGCTCGGCCTGCTTTGCAACCCAACCCACCCGGCGCTCAAACATTTCCCGACCGATGCGTTTAGCGACTGGCAATGGTGGTATCCAGTGCGCCACGGCGGAGCCTTTTTGCTGGATGGACTGCCGGCCAGCCTCGAACCGATCGTGCGCGTGATCGACGACTGGTTCACCGCACGCAGCCTCGGCTTCATCCTCGAAGCGAAGGTCGGCCGCGGCCGCATCTTGCTGGTGGGCGCAGACCTGCTCGAAGCGAAAGATCCGGTGTGTCATCAGTTGCTGACCAGCCTCGTCGCCTACCTCCAAAGTCCCGACTTCGCCCCGACCACACGGCTTTCGGTTCAGGATTTGCTCAAACTGACAAAGACCTAAACAAAAAGCCCCCAGTCTTGCGGGAGACTGGGGGCTAACCTTGACGAGCTAGGCTCGAGTCAAGGTTTTGGCGGGAGGAACTACAGAAGAGGAAATCACCAACCGTCGCGCAAGTGTAATTTTCAAAAACTGCGTCCTTGGGCAAAAGAACACCCAACCGGCATACCGCTCCGCTCAAACGGGGAGGCGGTCAAAAACGTAACGAAAGACGATCAACTCCCAGACCGACCCGACTGGCATTGGCCAACCGACGTTCATCCGAATCGAACCGGTGCGCCATCCGCTCGCGCAAGTTCGCCAAGGTTTCAGGATTCGCCGAGACATCCTCCATGTCCGCCATTGCCAACAATCGCTCCTGACGTCCGGCCAGCGTGACCGCCCTTTCGTCCGCAACCGAGGAAAGCGTCTCCTCAGTCACCCCCGACACGGCAACGAGGGGTTCCGCCTTGATCGCTTCCAAAGTGGCTTGGATGAGCGCGGCGGACGGAGCCTCCGCCGCTGCCGCCGTAGCGATGCCACTCGATGCGGCCTCCACCGTTGCCTCCTTCAGCGTGACCTCTTCAACGGCAGCTAGAACCGCCGGAGTAACGGAATCCGGGTTCGGGTCCGCAATGGCCGGTGGTTCGTCATCGCGGACAACAGATCCAGCGGCTGAGTCTGACTCCACCGCCACATACGCCGCGGGGTTGGCGGCCACCACCGAAGTGAGCTTGGTCGAAGCGACAATTTCCCGCTCGGTCGTCTGCGCGAGTTCAGCACTCGGCGCAGCATCGCGTATCACCATCACGGCCAAAGCCACCGCCGCTCCCCCGGCCAAAGGCAAAACCAAAGGCGATGCCTTGCGCCACCAAAGCGCCATGCCCAACCACCAAGGCCTCGGTTCGATAATGGCCGCCAGCTGCTTTTGGCGCATACCTCGCTCAAACTCCGACCAAAACGCCTCGTCGGGCCGTTCAGCCCGCTTCAAACTCAACAATTCTTCCAGCGACGGACGCACCACAGGCCGGTGGGTTGACCGGTTTTGCGCGGAGTCTTGTTTGGATGTCATACGTTTAAGTAAGATTGTAAATCGGCTTGTAGCTGTTGTTTAGCGTAATGTAAGCGAGACCGAACCGTCCCCACGGAAACGCCGGTGATTTCGGCGATCTCCTCATGCGAAAGACCGTCTATCTCATGCAACGTGACCACTGTCCTATGTTTGATAGACAGCTTCTGCATCGCTTCGTTCAATTTTTGTTGGAGCTCGGCCAAACACGCGGCGCGATCCGAACTGTTTCCCGGATCCGGGAGTCGGTCCACCAAATCCGTAACGCCTTCCTCGTCACGAATCTTTTCCAAACTAAAAAAACGCCTCAACCGAGACTTTTGCAGGTGGTTCAAGGTGGCATTCACCGCAATTCGGTAGAGCCAAGTAAAAAATGTGGACTGTCCTTGGAATCGATTAATCGCCTGGAAAGCCTTTATGAAAACATCTTGGGCCAAATCCGATGCGTCCTCACGGTTCGCAGTCATGTGGTAAATCACCGCCCAAATCCTCTGCCGATACTTTACGATCAAATCGTCAAAACACTCCACCTCACCCAGTTGGATGCGCATGACCAATTGCATGTCCGCCTCGGCTTCATCACGACGCGCCGCCGTCGCCGCATGTGCGGCGTTAGCAGGTAGAACGCGAGCGTCGAAGGTCATGTCGTCGCCAAGAAAAGAACCTTTTCTCCTCTTCGCCAGCAAAAGTTGAACCTTGCGCCAACGTGTTTCCATCGCCCCGGAGGATTCAAATTGCGTCCCCAATCTTGTGCCCGCGCCCCAAGTGCGGCGAAGGCCGGTTGGTCAGAAGGGAAACGGATCAGCGAAACCGCTCCAACATCGAGCCTCGCCCAAACCTTTCCTTCTTCGGCCAAGACCGCTTGGGCGCCACGCCGCGATTTTACCAAACTTCTTTCTTCCCCCCACCGCTCCCGTCGGCACGCTGGTCCGTCCCGATCCAATCTTCTTATGAGCAACACCCGTAAACCCCAAGTCCTCACCTGGCTCCTGTGCGACGGCGTCCATATCGACCCCGCCACCGGCAAACACACCATCCTCGGTGTCTTCTCCGCCATCCGCGGCCGTCAGTTTCCGCTGACCCACCCCTTCATGATCTGGTTCCTGACGCTGACCGACATCGCCGCCGGCAAGCACAAGATCAAAATCTCCCTCGGCCTCGCCGCCGACGCCATGAGCGTCTTGCTCGATCGCGAGTTCGAATCCCAGGGTGAACAACAACGGATCAACCTCATCAACGACGTCCGCAACCTCTCCTTCCCCACCCCCGGCGACTACAACATCCAGATCGAAGTGGACGACCAGACCCTGCTGGTCACCACCCTCACCGTCGCCAACTAAAGCGCCGCCCCTCCAACAGGCCGCCTAGTTTCGCCGCCGCGTCCCGCGCCTCACCAGCCGTGGTTCGCGGCGGCCTCGTTTTCCCACCGTATCTCAGCTCCGCCGGCCCTCCGCGCAACAAACGCTCCTCCCGTGCTACCCGAAGTCGATCTACGCATCAAACTTCCCGTTTTCGAGGGCCCGCTCGACCTGCTGCTGTTCCTGATTCGCAAAAACGAACTCGACATCTACGACATCCCCATCGCGTCCATCACCAATCAATACGTCGCCGTGCTCCGCTCCATGCGCGAACTCGACCTTGATATTGCCGGCGAGTTTTTTGTCATGGCCGCGACCCTGATGGAGATCAAGAGCCGCCTGCTGCTCCCGCGCGGCCAAGCCGCCGAGGGGGAATCCGAAGACGACGACCCGCTCGACCCTCGGTGGGAACTGGTTCACCAACTTCTCCAATACAAAAAGTTCAAGGAAGCCGCCGGCAAAATCGACCAACTCGCCTCTTTCCAGCGCGACCTGCTCGCTCGCCGCGTCATCCACGCGCAACCCGAGGACACCGAGCGCCAGCTCCAGCCGGTGGACCGTATCGAGGTATGGAACGCCTTCAACCGCGTGCTCCGTATGCTCGCCGAAAAACTCGTGGTCGGCGAAATCAAAGGCGAGGAGGTCACCGTCGCCGATAAAATGGAGGAGCTGCTCGAACTCATCCGCACCCGCCCCACTTTCCTCTTCACCGATCTTTTCGCCGGCAAACCCGTTACCGTCCGCGTCCTCGTCGCCACCTTCATCGCCGTGCTCGAGCTCACCCGCCTGCGCAAACTCCGCGTGCGCCAGACCGACGCCTACACCGACATCCACGTCGAGGCCGTCACCGACGATCCCCCTCCGCCGCTGCCCGCCGAGCCCGACCCCGCCCCCGACGAAACACTCCCCATTATCTTCCCCGCCGCCACACCCACGACGCCGACGACAAACGAGCAAAAGTCGCTTGAATCCTCGCCCACCTCCAACACGTTGTAACCGTGAGCAAACGTCCGTCCAACTCGCGGCCAAAGAAAAGCACCACCACCGCTCCCGCCTCCGCCCAAGCCGGGCTCCTCGGTGTCGGTCTGGATAACAACGACGGCCACAAACGCATCACCACCGGGGAACAGTTTGTTTTGGTCGGTGGCTCGGCCGAAACCCACGAACGAATGACGGAAACCACCGTCAAAACCTTCGAAGAACTAAAGCGCCGCGGCCGCCATCTCTCCTCCGTCGACCCGCGCGAACTCGCTGAAATCATCCACAAATCCACTCCAAGCTAACCGGCCTTTGTATTTTCAAGCCGTCTTCCGGCTCGACCCCACCCTAACTGGCCTCTACCTTTTAGCCTTTTCGGCCCTCCCCTACTCATGAGCGAACTCCCCTCCCCTTCCGCTTCACCCGAATCGGCCCTCAAGCCCAAGCTCAGCCTCTCGCCCAAAGTGGCTGGTGCCGCGCCCGCCCCCACCTCGCCGGCCACCGCCGAATCCGCCCCCGCCCCCGCTCCCGCCCCGGCCGCCCCCGTCAGCACTCTCCAAGCCGCCAGCAGCGCCACGCCGGCCGCCCTTCTAGCCAAGGCCTCCTCCGGCGCTGCCAAGCCCTCGCTCAAACTCTCAGGCGAAGTCCACCCCGCCAACGGAGACACCGTGCCCGTCGTCTCCTACATGCCGCCACCCAAACCCAGCGGCCCCGGTGCCGTTGTGGTCGTGCTCTCGCTCCTCGCCGCCGCCGCCGCCATCACCTTTGCCGTTTTGCTTTATTTTAAGAATCAATAATATCTCACGCTTCAACACCATGTCCGACACGCTCGCCCATTACAACGACGCCTCCTTCAAAGCCGCCATCGCCGGTCCCACCCCCGTTTTGGTGGACTTTTGGGCACCTTGGTGCGGCCCGTGCAAAGCCATCGCCCCCATCCTCGAAGAACTCGCCAAGGATCTCGCCGGCAAGATCGTGATCGGGAAGATCAACGTGGACGACGAAGGTGACCTCGCCGGCACTTACGGCGTTCGCGCCATCCCCACCATGCTGCTCTTCAAAAATGGTCAGATCGTCGAGACCATCGTAGGCATGCAGTCACGTGACGCCCTCAAGGCCAAACTCCTCGCCAAACTCTGATCCATTCGTCGGCCTCACCGACGACTCACTCACCGCCGCCGGCTAGGCCCGGCGGCTTTTTTGCGCCCTCTCCCACCCACGACACAAAAAAGCCGGCACAAACCATTGTGCCGGCAAAAAGTGGCGCAGCTGTAGGGAGTCGAACCCCAAACCTTCTGATCCGTAGTCAATTCCTTGACTTTTCGCAAGTTTTCGCTTTTCTCGCATAAGCGACGCTAA
>CAYNUW010000098.1:0-11282 GCA_964400455.1 uncultured Akkermansia sp.
GACGTCTTCGTGCAAGAAATTCAAATGTCGGCAATGCCCTTAATGACGCCGCAGATTTGCAGACGGTTGGTCGTCTTTGGTTAGTTCTGGGAATAATCTTTGCAATCGGCATCGTGGCTTGGGCAGTTCAAAGATAATTTGTTTTTTTGAAAATAAGCCTTTACAGCTGGTCCCATTTTACGTCACGATTTCCCCTTTATCACACGTTTCGACGTGTTGTTTAATTTGTTCTTTGCACACTGAGCACGTCTCCTATCTTAAGTTTAACTAGCTTTGGGATAGGATTTCTCGGAGTATAAATGGTTAAAAACATTGTTTATCCATTAATTTCCAACCGAAAAACACGATGCGGATCTTAACACATTCTAGTTCCGGCTACGTTGCTCCAAATCTTACTGCGTCCCCAATACTGTTTGGGTATAAAGGTATGAACACCTTGGTGACTCGTTCTTGATTTTATGATTCCGATCAAAAACGAGAACGACATCGAAGGTATGCGTCGAGCGTGCTCGACGGCGGCATTTGTGCTTTCCGAGCTAAGGAAAGCGGTAAAAGCTGGCATCACCACGTATGATTTGGATCAGTTGGCCAAAGAATTGATTGTCTCTCGCGGAGCCCGCAGCGCATGTTTCGGTTACCAAATCGACTCCAGGCGTTTTCCCGCGCACACTTGTTTATCTGTAAATGAAGAGGTCGTTCACGGAATTGCCACCATGCGTAAGGTCTTGTGTGATGGTGACATAATCTCTCTTGATGTCGTCGTTGAACAAGGTGGTTATATCGGAGATAACGCGATTACAGTCGGCGTTGGTCAAATTCGGCCGGAGTTGTCACGTTTACTTAAGGTTACACAAGAAGCCCTTGTTCTAGGAATTGCGCAAGCCCGAGTGGGTAATCGAATTGGAGACATATCGCATGCGATTCAATCCCATTGTGAGAAACATGGTTTTGGGGTTGTCCGCGATCTAGTTGGCCATGGTGTCGGCATCGACATGCATGAAGAACCACAGATTCCAAATTTTGGGCGCCGAGGAACAGGGGCTAAGATCCGGTCCGGTATGACTCTCGCGATCGAACCTATGGTGAATCTTGGGACCCACAAAACCAAATGTTTATCAGATGGTTGGACAGTAGTTACCACCGATGGATTACCATCCGCCCACTTTGAACACACCGTGCTCACGACTGACAACGGACCTGAGATTCTCACCAAGGCTCCGTGAAGACTAGAATCTTTCATCGTTTTCCTTCCAACTTAACCATTAACCTATAATCCTATGCCACGCCTACTTGGTGTTGATATCCCTGCGAAAAAGAAAGTCGCGTATTCTCTCCGTTACATTTACGGTATCGGTCCCGCGCGAGCGGATCTCGTTATAGCCGAAGCCGGTATCAGTCCTGAAACCCGGGCCGAGTCTCTGACGGAAGAACAGCTGAATAAGATCCTCCATATCATCACGGAACATAAGTGGGTGGTGGAAGGAGATCTGCGTCGTGAGATTACGTCTAACTTGAAGCGTCTGCAGGCTATCGGATGTTATCGTGGTGTTCGCCACCGCAAGAGCCTCCCGGTCCGCGGTCAGCGCACCCAAACCAACGCCCGCACTCGCAAGGGTCCTCGTCGCACGGTCGGCGTCACCAAGGCTAAGGAATAAGCCACAACTTTTAACTAATTATTACCATGGCCGAAGAGACCAAGTCCGCCGAGCCCACCAAAAAGGCTCCCAAGAAAGCTGCTGCCCCCGCCGCCGACAAGGCTGCCCCCGCTGCCGAAGCCGCTGCTCCTGCCCCTGCCGAGCAGAAGCCGGTCGAGCTAATCGGTGGTGTTGCCCGCCAACCCACCGCCGAGGAATTGCTCAAAGAAGAATTGGGCACGATCAAGATTCGTAAAGCCAAGGGCTCCAAGAATGTGTCCAGCGGTATCGCCAAGATCGCGGCGACCTTCAACAACACCATCGTTTCCATCACCGACCAAAAGGGTGCCGTCATCGCCTGGTCCAGCGCCGGCAAGTGCAATTTTCGCGGTTCGCGCAAGTCCACCGCTTACGCCGCGCAGGTGGTTGCTCAAGACGCCGCTCGTAACGCTATGGCCCACGGTCTGAAAGATGTCGTGATCCACGTCTCCGGGCCTGGACTCGGCCGTGACAGCGCAATCCGCGCCCTCCAAGCCATTGGTTTGGAAATCTCCTCGATCATTGACGTCACTCCCGTCCCCCACAACGGCTGCCGTCCCAAGAAACGTCGTCGCTGCTAATCCTTCGCGCGTCACAATCGGCACTAACCTTTAACATAATAAGGCACTTCATATGGCCCGCTATACCGGCCCTTCCACCCGCCTCAGTCGTCGTTTTAACACCCCGCTCTTTGGCGCTACCAAAGCTTACGAGCGTCGTCCTTATCCCCCCGGCCAGCATGGCCCGAAACTTCGTCGCAAGCTTTCGGAGTATGCAGTTGGTTTGAATGAAAAACAAAAGCTTCGTTATACTTACGGCCTGTTAGAGCGGCAGTTCCGTCGGCTTTTCGAGACCGCCAAGCGCGAACGTGGTGTAACGGGTGAGCGTTTCCTGCAGCTGCTCGAAACCCGTCTCGACAGTGTTGTGTATCTACTTGGATTTGCCAAAAGTCGTGCAGCCGCGCGCCAGTTGGTCGGCCATGGACACATTCGCGTCAACGGGCATAAGGTGGACATCTCCTCCTACTCGGTCCAAGTTGGCGATGAAATTGAGGTCCGGGCCTCAGCGGCTTCGCGTCAGTTGGTGACCAAAAACCTTGAAGAGAGCCGTGCCCGTTCGGTTCCCGGTTGGTTGACCTTGAACGCCGAGTCATTCAAGGCGGTGGCGAATCGTTTGCCTACTCGCGAAGAAATGGTTCCTGAAATCAACGAACAGTTGATCGTGGAATTCTATTCCCGCTTCTAAGTTCCTTCACCTCCCTTGCCTTCACAAGGGGGGTTTTATCGCCGCAGTTGTTTTCTGCCGATATTTGTTAGTATCTTAATTATTGCAATCAAAGCTCTGGCTAATCAGAGCACATACCTTCATCGCCATGCCAAAACGTCTTGGAAAGTTCGAACTGCCCAGCAAGCTTGTCAAGGATGAGGCTTCCGCCACTTCCACTTACGCAAAGTTCACCGCAGAACCGTTCGAGGCCGGATACGGCCACACCGTAGGCAATTCTCTTCGGCGTGTTCTTCTATCTTCCATAGAAGGAAGTGCCATCTCCTCAGTTAAGATTGAGGGTGTTCAACACGAATTTCAGTCCATCGACGGTGTTGTCGAGGACGTGTGCGATATCGTGCTTAACCTTAAGAAGGTTCTGATTGTTTCGCAAAAGCGTGAGCCGTTTACCCTGCAGATAAAGGTCAACCGGGAAGGAGCTGTGACGGCTGCGGATATTCAAGCGGATGCCAATGTCACCATCGTTAATCCCGATCAGGTCATCTGCACTCTGGACCGGGCTCGTCCCTTCCAAGCTGAGATCGAAATCAAAACCGGTCGCGGCTACTGCCCCGGGGAAAACAACAAGAAAGAAGAACAAGCCATCGGCGTCATCCCGATTGATTCGCTCTTCTCTCCGGTTCGTTTGGTCAAGTATGCCGTCGAAGCCACCCGCGTTGGTCAGATCACCGATTACGATAAGCTGGTGGTTGAAGTCTGGACCGATGGTCGCATCGATCCGGATTCCGCCCTCAAACAGTCGGCCTCGATTCTCAAGCATCACTTGGACGTCTTTGATCGCGTCACCGATCAGGTCTTCGAATTCGACAGCCAGCAGTCCGAGGTCAGCGAGGAGCAGAACAAACTCCGCAAGCTGCTTAATATGTCGGTGAACGAGATCGAACTCTCCGTTCGCGCCGCCAACTGTCTCAACAACGCCAACATCACCACGGTGGGTGAGCTGGCGATGAAGACCGAGCAGGAGATGTTGAAGTATCGCAACTTCGGAAAGAAGTCGCTCAACGAAATCAAGGATAAGCTCGAGCAGCTTGGCCTTTCCTTGGGCATGAAGTTCGACGAGCGCCTCCTCGACGCCAAGAAGGAGGCTTGATGTGCATGATCGGGTAGCGGTCGGCATCATGCTGTCGCTACCCTCTTCCTTTTGTTCTTCGCGCCGACAGCCCGCCCAAACGCTGCGTGCTGCTAGCCGATCGGAGAACTTAACCCGAAACTAACCTAAACCTAATATGCGTCACAACAAACATCACGCCTCTCTTGGCGTCACCCGTGAGCATCGCGCCGCGATGCTCAGCAACATGGCCGCCTCTTTGATCGAGCACGGCAAGATCCAGACCACTTTGGTCAAAGCGAAAGCTCTCCGTCCTTTTGTTGAAAAAGTAATCACCAAGGCCAAAAAAGCCGCGGCGATCGCAAAAGTGGAAAAGAACGGCAAATCGGTTCTTGCACCTCAAGCGCTGCATCTCCGTCGCCTTGCCATGAAGGACGTTCGCAATGAGACTGCCGTGGCGAAGCTCTTTAATGAAACGGTAAAGGAGTTCGCCAATCGTCCGGGTGGCTATACCCGTATCTACAAACTTGGCACCTTGGGACGTAATGATGCCGCCGAGATGGCGCAGGTCGAATTGGTCAAAGCTGACGACGCTGGTTATACAAAACGTCGGAAAGCACCTGCGGCCAAAGTGGAATCCGCACCCGCCGCCTAAGAATTAAGTAGAAAGATAATTTCTACAACTTTCGACGCCGTCTCACCTGTGAGACGGCGTTTTGTATCTCCAGACAAAGGCTTAATGCTACGATGCAACCAGACACCCTGCACAGCCACAGCTCCATCACCGCATTCACGGACGTCACCGTGATAACCCAACACAATCCCTCCCCGTGTGTTTCTTGGTATCCAAGGTCGAGCGACCGGGGGCGAGAAATCATTAAAGCGATGATTAAAAATTTAAGACGGGCTCAGGCCCAACATGCCGGGGATTCGTTCAATTTCGAGCTTGGTGTGATGTTGTCTTCTGGTATTACTGAATAATCTATAAAAGTCTGGTTCGAAGAGACTAAAGTATACTAAAATGTCATTGGTGGTTGCGACAATTGTCTATAGCCTTTTGGTCGGCGGCGTTTTTGTCGGCATTTGGATTTATTACGACAAACGCGATCACGAACGTTTCGAGGTAGAGCGGACCCAAGGGTCTTATCATTGTGCCCAATGTGGCCAGTTATACTCCCAACAAGGCAGCCCCGAAAAAGCACCGTGCCCGCGTTGTAAAGCCGATAACGTTCGGCTGAAGGCGTAAACTCCTGGGGTCGAGGTGCTTCGTGTCCGCCGTGGACAAGGTAACTCCCCGGGTCGGTGAAAACTTACGTCCGGAAAGAATTGGCGCCCCCACGGGGAATCGAACCCCGCTTTGAAGAATGAGAATCTCCTGTCCTAACCGATAGACGATAGGGGCAAACACAGGAAAACGAAGTAGAAACCGGAGACGGGTCCTCGTCAAGCCCTCTTATGCAAAATGACCTAAGTGATTCTGGGTGTTAACCCACTGCGATTGCGCCCGCTATTAGAAGGCCGTAGATCCCCAGCCATCGTCCCGTTTCACCTAACAAATTAATGCATGCCCCCGGAGTGATGGCCCGTTTGAGCCGGCGAGTTTGACGAAGACACACCCATACCGCGGTCCCCGTTACTAGGGAGGCTAAGTGCGGTTGCGCTTCCCCTAAAAAGACGAGGGACACGGGAGCAAGAATGGCTAGAATGTGGGCGGCTAAAAACTGACCTTGTCCATAATCCCGCCCCCATTTGACGAGCAAGGTGCGTTTGCCTGCTTTGGCGTCGGTCTCAATATCTCGGTAGTTATTGACCAGCAAAATGTTAGTGGCCAGTGCACCCACGCCTGCTGCACTTGGCCAGACACCAGTCGGCAACGAGCCAACCTGCACCCAAACGGTCGATCCCACGGCCACCAAACCGAAGAAAACGAAAACAAATATATCGCCTAGGCCATGGTAAGCCAGGGGGTAAGGCCCTCCCGTATAAGCAATGCCACAGACGATGCTCGAGATTCCAATGATCAGTAGGGGCCAACTCCCGTAGGGTAAAAGGCCTAAGCCGATTACGAAGGCGGCAAGAAAGGTCCCGAGCATTGCGGCCTTCATGGCGCTTGGTTGGACTAGACCGGAGGCCACCGCACGACGAGGCCCCACTCGATCGGTCGTGTCGGCTCCCTTCTGATAGTCGTAGTAGTCGTTCGCGAAGTTCGTGCCGATCTGAATCAGCAGCGCGAACGAAAGACAAATGAGTGCGGGGGTGGGTCTAATGGAATCCGCGCGATACGCCAGGGCCGTGCCGACGAGAACCGGCGACACCGCTGCGGGGAGAGTCTTCGGGCGGGTGGCCTCCAGCCAGATTTCCCAAGTCGGCGGTTTGACCGCAGTCATTTCAATTTAATCGGCCGACTTTTCCCGGCGCGAGGTGCGTTCGCTCCTTGGCACAACTTTAAGCCGTTTATCCATCACACCTGGCAGTCGTTTTTGAATAAGGACGGCAAAGATCACCGGAAACCACGTCATGCCGGCCACGTAGAACAAAACGGCAGGTGTGGCGTCTTGGAGCAAAAGGCCAAAACATAGAACGCAAGCGCCTTGGACGAAAAGGATGGCACCCGCACTCGGTAAAACGGGCGAAAGCCCCCAGGAAATAAGCGTGGAGAAAAGGGCGGGGAGGAAGCCGGCGGTGCCGAAGGAAATACCCTGGATGAAAAAAATCGGAGCAAAGAGACTGAAGCGCCCCTCGAAGCGGACCATTTGTATACAAATGGATACGAACAATATGGCCATTTGAACGCCGAGGGCAACGTGGTCCACCCCGACGATTTCCGTTGAAGGATTGATGGCGACCAAACTGATGCAGGCGGCGCCTATGGACGCTCGAAACAAATCTACCCAATTCCGGGATTTGGCCGCTTCAGTCAAAGGCTTCGGAGTCCGGTCAAGCGGATCGCGTTCGACTTTAGTCGCGTTGTAAACGCGTTCAGGTTTGGGAGTAACGCGCAGGCCTAAACGCAACCAATTGCGAGGAACCCAAAGGAGCAGGAGGGATACGGCGAGGTAAAGGTAGTGGACTGTCACGGGGAGTTAGCGGTCAACTATGGCTGGTTGACTTGGCAGGTGTAAAGCCCGCAGGCGTGAGTTGAATCGAATAGGAATCCGGTATCAGGACGCAGCGGTAAGTGGCTAGAGCGTGCCGGTGCGGGCCAGCGGGTCGAACGCATCGATTTCGGTGGCCGTGGGCATGCTGGGGGCGGTGCCGGGTTTGGTCACTGAGAGTGCGGCGACCACTTGGCCGAGTCGGGCGGCGGCTTGACAATCCCTTGAATGCAGAACCAACCCAGCGGCAAAACCACCCACGAAGGCATCCCCCGCTCCAGTGGTATCGACTGCACTGACCTTGTGAGCAGATAGCGCTTGGTAACCAGTAGGTTCGGAGATGAGGCAGCCGCGTGCGCCCAGCGTAACGATGACGGTGGGGGGGCCCAGGCGACGACAAAGCTTGTGCAGGTCGGCCGGGGCGGCGGTTTCGAGGTCAGCCAAGGTAAAAGCACCTGAACTTGTCGAAGGATCTAGTCGATTTACCAGCGCAACGAGTTCACTCTCGTTGGGAATCAACACATCCACCAGTTCGAGCAGACGAAAATCAAAATCATCCCGCATCGGAGCCGGATTGAGCACAGTCATAGCTCCGGCGGCGCGTCCGGCGCGGAGGGTATGTTCGGTAGCGGCTAGGTTTACCTCAAGCTGAGTGACCACCACCCGCGCTTCTTTGAAAAGCTCCGCCGGTAGATCTGAGGGGAAAAGCGCGTCGTTGGCACCCAGGGCTACCACGATTTCGTTTTGCCCGTTGGAATCGACCAAGATCGCGGCTGTGCCGGTGGAGTGTTCGGGTTTGGAGATGAAGTTGGCCGCAATACCGTTGTCGCGATAGAAATCCATCGCACCGCGTGCGAAAACATCCATGCCAACCGCCCCAACGAACCGGGTTCGCGCGCCTGCCCGACCTGCGGCGATCGCTTGGTTGGAGCCTTTGCCGCCCGGACCGGTGCGAAACTCGCCCAGCGTAGTTTGCCCGGGGCTTGGAAAGGCGGCGCAGCGCCAAGACAAGTCCTGCACGTAACTTCCAACTACGATCACATCAGCCGCAGCGGGGGTGGATTCGACGGGTTGCATGGGGAACTTTGAGAAACGGCCGGATTTTGGCCCGCAAGGCGCGAGTGCATCTGGGGCCGGAATTTTTGGGGTGTAGACGTATAAACCGGACGGCAAGGCTGCCGCAAGACATCTGGCGCAGGGTGATTTTGCCGGGCTAAGGCGCAGATTGGACGAGCAGCGTGACCTCGGGCGTAATCCATGCTTACAGCTCTGCCAAAATGGCGCGCATAACTTTCACCGCGTGAACGGAGGAGGTCTTTTCGTTGGCATCAATCGCGTTGATTTCACCGTCGTTTTGTCCGCCGGCCAAGTCGCTCAGTGCGCGGACGGCTAGAAAGGGGATTCCGTTGGTGTGGCAAACGTGCGCGTAGGCGGTCGACTCCATGTCGACGCAGCGTGCACCCCAGGTTTTGAATACGAACTCCCGATATTCACGATTATCGAGAAACACGGTGCCGGATACGCCGGTGCCACCGATCGCGACCGTGATTTCCCGGCCGGTTTGGGCGCTGCTCAGGGGGCTCATCCGGGCGATGGCTCGCCGAGCTGCGGCCAGGAGGTTGGGATCGCTCGCAAAAGCGGGCACACGCTCGAAGCGGTCTTGGCCTGCCCTGATCGCCTCCATCTCATCGGGGAAAATCATGCCAAAATTGGGATAACGTTGTTTGAAGTAGTCGGCGGTGACCCAACCTTTGCCATCGGGGCTGGGATTAAAGTAGGCGGCCTCGCAATGGTAGGCCCAACGTTCCGGGATGACCACATCACCAACGCGCAGCGAGGGATCGGTGCCGCCCGCTACTCCGGCGAAAAGCACGTGGGTGATGGGCAGTCTTTCCAAGGCGAGCTGCAGCGCCATGGCGGCGTTGACCAGACTCATGCCGGTTTCGAAAACGACGACGTCCTTGTTTTCCACCCGGCCACGTATGAAGCGAAAACCCTTGATTCGCTCTTCCCGAAAATCCGGTCCGGTGAGGCCGAATTCCTTGGTAATGGCATCGGTTTCGGGACGATACGCCGTGAGGATGGCGATTAAGCGGGCGGGCTCCGGTTTGGGGTGGGTTTCGTTGTGCGCGGGTGCCGCCGATGAGGCGAGGCAGAGGTGAGTCCAGAGCGACAAAGTTAGCCAGATAAAGCCGAGGCGGATGCGGTTCATGACGCTCGTTTAGCAGGTGTGGGGCCAGTGAGCCTTGCGTCGGCGATGGAATGCTGGACGCGGCAACTGGGACTCGATCGGGGCCGTCTCGGGGCACGGCATCGCCCAGCGGGATTTCGCGGAAATCTCCGGACAACCCGATGACCTCGGCTTTACGGGCATGGGGACTCGGCCTATGGTGTGATTGAATGCGTGCATGGCGTGTCCGATTTTTTATGTTCGTCACTTGGCAGGTGGCGTTAGGTTTCGGCCCGGTGTGGGCGGCGCTGGAGTTTGAGCAGACCACGATAACCACGCTCGTCGAGGAAGGCGCGGAGGCCCGGGTGGAGTTTGTTTTTCGGAACAGGGGCGAGCGGCCGGCGGTCGTAACGGCGGTCGAAACGTCGTGCGGGTGCACGGTGGCGGAGCGCCCGAGCGAACCGGTGCGGCCGGGTGAGATTGGTCGCGTCGGAGTGGTCTATCGTCCTGGTCGGGCGGTGGGTGAGCAGCGACAATCCATCACGGTGGCAACCGACGCCGGTGAAAAGCATGAGCTGCGGCTGACGATTGAGGTGAAGGCGCGGGCGACCATCGAGCCGAGACTGTTGTTGTTCCGTCAGGGCGAGGTCGAACCGAGGGTGGTGAAGGTGACCTTTGGCTTGGCCACGCCGGTGGAGGTTGTCGGGGTGGAATTTTCCGCGCCGGGTTTTGAGTTGGCGCGCGCCGCGGAGTGCGACGGCACCGTCGCCACGATTTGGATACGCTACATCGGTGAAGCGGCCTCCGATGCCCGGGTGGTGGCGCGCCTGCAGACCCGGGATGCGAGGGGGAACACGCACGTGGACCAGATGTATCTGCGGCACCGACCATGAGGACCGACTGGACGCATGACAAAAGCAAGGTGGGGTGGGCCGCGGGCTGGCTTGTGCTGGCTCCGTGCCTGGCGGCGCTGGGGACGGCTTGGCTGCATCCCCGGGCACCGGTTTTTTCCGCTGCTGCCCGGGCCGAACTGGCTGCGGCTAAGGCGGCGGTTGAGCAGGCGGAGACCATGACGCTCGAAGCGGTGCGAGCGAGGTTTCCGCGTTGGTTATGGGTGGATGCGCGACCGGCGGCGGCCTATGCGGCTGGCCATGCGCCGGGCGCGGTGTGGCTGAGTGAAGACGCGTGGGAAGCGGGTTTCGGCGCGTTGGTGGAGGCGTGGGATGGTGAGACGCCCATCCTGGTGTATTGCGCGGCGTCGGGTTGTGACGTGAGCGTGGTGGTGGCGCGGCGGCTGCGGTCGGAGTTGGGTTTTGCCGAGGTGCACGCCTTGCGCGGCGGCTGGGAGGCCTTGCGGGCGGAAGGGGAGGCTGTAAGATGAATTTGGATACGTTTAAGACCTGGTCGAGTCGGGCGGCGGGCTGGATGGTGGGCGGGGCTCTGGTGTGGGCGGGGGTGTTGAAGCTGGGGGATCCGGCGCGGTTCGCGGGAGACATCGAGCGTTACCAGCTGGTGGGACCCGGGGTGGCGGCGGTGTTTGCGGTGTATGTGCCGTGGTTCGAGATCGGGCTGGGGCTGGCGCTGGGTTGGCGGGGTGCGTGGCGGCGGGCGGCGGTTTGGTTGGCGGGCGCCTTGTTGCTGGGTTTTTCGGCCGCGCTGGCGCTGGCTTGGGTGCGAGGACTTCAGATCGACTGCGGCTGTTTTGGCGGCGGTTCGGCCAGCGCCCCGCGCGCCCTGGCGAGGAATGCGGTGCTGCTGGGATTGCTGGCGTGGGCGGGGCGGCGAGACGTTACCAGCGAGTAACGTGGTTTACGTTAATCTTACGCTTGGGTTGTGCATAGTGGTTGGGTGGTCATGATGCCGACCAACGGTTCCCCAATCGTTATTGGCCAAACTACGTCATTGGCCATTTCATCTACCCAAACGCAATACCCTGTTATCTTAGTCAACCAAACCCTGCGAAGTAAGCGCACTTGGCGGGCTTGTTGGTGTTCACGCGGCCTTAAGGCTGC
>CAYNUW010000099.1:0-1266 GCA_964400455.1 uncultured Akkermansia sp.
GTCTTTACCCAAACCGAGCGCAAACGTGCCTCCCAAAGCAACCTTTGACCACGTGCCCGCTAACAAAGTAGGCCGAAGCACCGCAGTTTTGTCCGGGGAATGACCCAGTTGACGACTGGCGTTGTTTCCCCAAGTCAGAGCTAGCTCCCCCTCGACCGCAGCCGCGCTCGAACCGTTGGCAACCAGACTTGAAGCCGCCAGCGACGGATTGACCGCTACGCCCGATAAAACAGCGGAGATCAGACCCAAACAAAAATACAAAGGCTTCATGGTAATGACACGGGCGCTGAAGTTTTAGAGAATGCGTATTGCGTGGCAAAAACCCGGATTGCGCCAAGGGCTCACGCGTCTGCCGAGGAAGTCTTCTTTTTGGACTTTTTCTTCTCTGTCTCGGGCGGTGGAGTGTAGAATGGATTAGTGCCGTCACGGTGACCGGGAAGATCAGTTTCTTTGATCTTCATGCCGCGCGTCACATTTGGGTCAAAAACTTCGCCAATGGGCGCGCCGTCCGGATCCAAGGTTTTCGCGGTGATAAAGATCAGCAGATTCCGGGCCGTCTCATTTTTACTCGAACTGGAAAACAATCGACCCAAACCGGGAATTGAACCCAGCAGAGGAACTTTGGAGGAACCATCGGTCCGAACATTTTCAACCAACCCGCCAATACCCATGGTGTATCCATTGCGGATCGTCACTTGAGTGGTGGCTTTGCGAGTTGCGATGATGGGAATCTCCGCACCGCCCGCGCCGCCGAAGGAGGTGCTTCCCGCCTGACTACTGACTTCCGGTTCCAACGTGAGCCGTATAAAGTCTCTCTCGTTTACTTGCGGTGTCACTTTCAAGATAATACCGATCGGTCTGTATTCAAAATTACTAACTTCGAATGTGCCGCGCTCCGTATTGTATGTATAACTCGGAATCGGAAACTCCTCCGCAATCGCAATGGTAGCCGGTATGTTGTTGAGTGTGACAACGGTGGGGTTGGATACCAACTTGGTTTCGTTGTTGGTCTTTAGTGCGCTCAACAATACGTTGAAGTCACCTGCCGAAAAAACCGAGGTGGTTATGGTATTGACCGAGTTAAGCTTGGTAACGTTGCTAATCTGGTCGAGAGCCGCGGTGCTACCACTCGCCACCGATGTGGTCAGGCTGGAACCAGGACTTGAACCGGTTGTAGTTCGGCTGGTCGTGTCTCTGCTGTCGCTACTCCCGGTTTGCTCTCGGTTGCTGTTACTATTGGACCGGGATCGGTCTTGCGAACGAGAC
>CAYNUW010000099.1:1276-11271 GCA_964400455.1 uncultured Akkermansia sp.
GTGGCGCCCAATTGATAACCGCTAAGTGAAGCCCAGTTCACCCCGATGTTTTTAATGTCGCGGTTGGTGACCTCGACAAATTTCGATTCGATCATCACTTGCTTGGTAGGCTGGTCCAACCTCTCCAGAACCGCCTCGATTTTGGGTAAAAGTGAGGGACGCTCGCTAATAATCAGAGCGTTTATACGTTTATCGGACTGAACCCGACCTCCCGCCGACGCGTTGACCAACGGCTGTATGAGGGTGAGAGCGTCTTCTGCCCTGGCGTAGTTCAGCAAAAAGACGCGCGATTCCACCGGTTCGCTGGCCAAGCTCTCATTGGTAACGATCTCTACGATATTATCTTTCTCCAAGTAAGTGTATCCGACCGGAGATAAGACATATTTGAAAATGCTTCGCCATGTGACGTCTCGCAGCTTTATGGAGGAACGCCCCTGTAACGTGTCCGGCATGACCAAGTTGAGTTCAAACAGGTCGGCGACATTTCGAAGTATACTGCGAATGTCTTCGTCAGGAAAATCCACAGAGAGCGTATCCTTGGCGTCGTCGGATGCGACTGTCGAGTCGACCAGAGGAGATGTAGCTGCCGCGTTTGCATTTGACTCCAAACCACCCACCCCCGGGCCGTTGCCACCACCATTTGAAGCATCTGGCTGCTGCGCACGTGCGCTCAGCGTCAAACAGGCCAGCGACGTCGCCACAGATAACATCCGCAAGCATCTATAATTGGGTTGTTTTTGCATGACTGGGATATACTTGGGTTAGTTATTGGAGCGTAGACGGATAGGCCGTGTGAAATAGTTGTCCCCGAGCTTTACCGTGAAAGACACAAGATTAATTTCAGTTATCTGCAGAGAGTACTCTTTGCTCTCGAACGTGACATTTAGGGAGTCGCCGACCCGGTATCGATTTTGACCGAGTAAAAGCAACGGATTCCCCGAAAGCTTAATCGCTCCGGTGGCAGGGACAAGCCCTGCCAACACGCCGAGTTTGTCTTGCTGATTCACTTCTTGAGCCGACGCGCCCGCCTGAGACGATGCTTCCTCCAAAGCTTCGTCCGCGTTCGATTGAAACGTCTGTGAATTCGCCTTTAAGAATGGATTCTTGATCGGTTTCGGCAGTTCCGGCACCGAAGAACGAGAGGCTACGAAAGCTTTGGCTTCAGCAACCGCAAGTTCTCGGTTTTTCGGCGGGGCGACGTCACTTGCATGGGAGCAAACGACCGACGCAAACAGCGGAACAAAAAAACAACGAAGAGATTTAATTGCAGCAGTATGCATCGAGGTAGGCACTATCTCAACCCTAACATCTCAACCGTAAGGTCCAAGGTTTGATCGTCTGTGCTGGCATAAACCATCGAAGCGGACACGACCCGACTCGGTATAGAGCTATACTCGATATGTCTCAGATACCTCATTAAGTTATCATAAGAGCCTTTGACGCTGATCGTAAATCCTAAAGGCTGAAAAAATGTCACAGGTGCGCCCTTGACCGGAGGCGCCACAGGCAAGGGTCGCAACTCCGTAAGCCTAACTCCAGACGAGGCCTCCAGTTCATAGAAGAATTGTTGATTGCGAGCGACCTCCCCGACTTTCAATGCTCTGCTGGCGAACAGCTCGTTGGTTTCTCTCAAAGCAAGCAGATGCTGATCGAGTTGAGCCGAAAACGTTACATTGTTGGTAAGTTTGGACAACACCTTATCCGACGCCTCCAATTCGGCCTGTCTCGTTTCGACCACGCCCATGCGAAAATATGCAAAGATGAGCAGGACAAAAACGATCACCCCGCACGCGCAGGGTATCGGCTGACGTTTAAATGCTGCGATCAGATCTTTCGTTTCCAGTGACATTGTTAACGAGCCCCAACGGCCGGCTTGGCTGCAAGTGGTTTGAAGGTGAAAAGGAGCTCAAAAACCAATCGGTCTGCTGACTGGTCTCGGGCCACGTTAATCAACTGAATCTCCGCAAAATGCTCTCGCATGGATTCGTCCGCCCTGAGCAGTTTCTCAAACTCCGACACCGCCGCATTTGCGGAGGCGTCTTGTCCTTCGATGGAGGCTCCGATCAGGATCGTTTGACCACCGGGCCTCAATTCAAACTTATTCAACCAAATGTTCGAAGGGAGGGTTTCTGAAAGTTTGAGGATGTAATCGGATAATCTAAACGACGACCCGTTAAGCTTCTTAATCTCCTCGAACTTTTTCCGTTCCGTCTCGAAAATCGCGAAATCAGCAACCGCTTTTTTGCTAGGAACCTCGGCCTCGGCGGTTCGCGCAGAAACGTCTTGCAGGGTGCGGCGCAAAGAGGCCGCCGTCCATTCCCGGTGCACGGAGAACAGGATTACGGCCAAAGCGACGGCTAAGGAGCTAATGTTTAAAAAGAAGCTGGTTCGAACCGTTTTAAGATCCGGCAGTGTCTCCACCTCGCGAAAATCCGGCCGCCAGGCAAAAACCACGGCATTCGGCGATTCCGCCTTGTTTGATGATGGTTTACGAAACAGCTTCACCGTGATTTGCAGTAGATTTGTATGGTCCCAGAAGCATCCCTAAAACAGCCATGTGTTCAGATCGACATGAAGGCAAACCGAGGTTCGCTCCGAGTTGTATTCCCCTTGCATTCAGCCAAGCGCCAAAATCTGGCTTGAGGAGACCCACTCCAATCTGCATCGCAAGGACGGATTCCATCCAAGCTAGCTTTGTCGGCAGCGAAGTGCAGATCAGTTGGCTGATTGATTGCCCTGTTTGCACTTCATAGAAGCCCATGGATGACTGCAGTTCCTTTAGCAGTCTCTTGCACAACAAAGCTCCCATCCCAGTAAAATCGAATGTATTTGAATAAAATAGCTTACGCGCAGATTCTTCATCCTTGAGTCCGAGTTCCTTTTGAATCACCGGCACCATAGAATCCAAACCAACCTGAATCTGCCGAGTGGCCTCTAATCCTCGGTTAGTCACAATGTAGGAATGTGTGCACTGGGACCCAAGTTCCAGCATCAATGTCGGTTTGGCTGATTCACAATAACGCAAATAATCAGACAAAGCCCCGACCGCATTGAGGCTGGATAACTCCAACGACTCCGGGTAGACGCCCGCCCCCAATAAACTGGTCTGCTGACTCGTGGCATGCACAATCGGCATCCCAGCAAACACGACCTCTTTCGAGGCGGCAGGATTGGATGCGTTAAAGTCGAGACCGTCAAACGCACCCAGCACCGCAATATGGTTCTTATCTACCTCGATGCGCAAAACGTCAGAGGCTACCTCGGTGATGTAGGTTGGTTCTTTGGTTCTTTTCGCGTCCAAAGTGAGCCTGCGCACAAATCGGTCGGATGCACTAAACGAACAACTCGCTTTCAAATAGGCCGCAGACTTGGTCGTTTTTACTTTTCCCACAAGGTCCGCGAAATCGGCACCGAAACCGGGCGGACCATCATGAAGCGCTTCCAACACCATCGGGGGATGTTTGGAATTCGTAACCGCCAGGTGCACCGCGTACTCCCCGTGCTCTATCACCACGGCTTTGGTTTTCTGAGCAAGTAACATATAGGTTTTGGCACCGTTTAATCAGAATTCTCAGTCGGTTGTCCAATCATTAGCCCGTTCACGCAAGAGACAAGACGATTTATCCTCCATTCGACCGGCCGCGCAACCGGACGATGAGAATCCGCACTAAGGTTTACATGAACAACAACTTTAAGTTATATTACATTCGTGTTACCTTAGTAGCGCGGTTCACGATTCAATCTCTCCATCGAAACCAACCGCGATTTCCGCGATGCTCTGCCCCCAAATCGAAAAAGAACAAGCCCTTTGGATTGTTGCAATACATTAACCAGGTTAAAGCGCCACTGCTCCTTTCAACTGCGGCTATAAGGCGTTGAACGATAAAAAAAGCCGCCGAAATCGGCGGCTAGGATGAAAGGCACCTCGGAAGCTAACGATTTTCTACTACTTCTGCCATGTGCGCTTTTTGTGACGATTCGCTTTCAAACGCTTCTTGCGCTTGTGTTTATTCATCTGGAGACGGCGCTTCTTCTTGAGGTTGCCCATGGATTTAATTGGTCAGTGTTTTTTGCGGATAAAGGATAATCAACACGTAGAATCTCCAGCGCTGTAAAGCCGAAAATTTCGGATCACCGAAAGTTTTGCCGGCTCACGCGCGGGATGTCGTGTGCTCAAATTGCCTAAACCTCGGCGATTGACGACGCGCTCACCTTCTTGCTTCAGTCACTCTTTTCGTTTCTCAATCTGCCACTCAGCCCGCACCCAACGTCCATGAAGCACACGCACCATTGCGCCCAGCTAACCGCCGCCGACCTCGGCGCCTCTGTATCGCTTATCGGCTGGGTGGACTCCATCCGGGACCACGGCGGTATCCTCTTTATCGATCTTCGTGATCGCAAAGGTGTCACTCAGATCAAGTTTGATCCTCAGGATCAGCCCGAACTCGCAACGCTCGCTGCCACCGTAAAACCGGAGTCGGTCATCGCTGTGTCAGGCAAGGTAGTCGCCCGACCAGCCGGCACCACCAACGTCTCTCTGCCCACCGGGGCCATTGAAATTGCCGCAACCTCGCTGATCATCCACAACCTCTCCGAAACCCCTCCCTTCCCGCTGACCGATGCCGGCGGCGATAAGGTCAACGAAGACCTGCGCCTAACTTATCGCTACTTGGACCTGCGCCGTCCCAAGATGCGCAACAACCTGCGAGTTCGCCACAAAGCCACCAAGGCGATTCGGGACTATTTTGATTCCCAAGAGTTTATCGAGGTTGAAACCCCCGCTCTATTCAAATCGACCCCCGAGGGTGCACGAGAATACCTGGTGCCTTCACGCATCCATCCTGGACAATTCTACGCGCTCTCCCAATCGCCCCAACAGTTTAAACAGATCTTGATGGTCGCCGGGGTGGAGCGCTACTTCCAGATTGCCCGCTGCTTCCGCGATGAGGACCTCCGGGCCGATCGCCAGATGGAGTTCACCCAAGTGGACGTAGAGGCGTCCTTCATCGATCGCGAAGATGTCTATCGAATCTTTGAAGGCATGGTCACCAAGGTATGGCGCGAGGTGTTGGGCACTGAGCTTGAAACGCCTTTCCTGCGCATGCCGTTTCACGAAGCGATGAACCGTTTTGGAGTCGACAAACCCGATCTGCGCTTCGGGCTCGAACTCACCGATCTGTCCGAAACTTTCCGCAACTCCGCATTTAAGGTTTTCCAAGCTACCGTCGCCGGTGGCGGCGTTATCAAAGCCATCAACGCCAAGGGCCTCGCCGACCTTACCCAGGGTGAACTAAAAAACCTTGAAGATATCGCCAAGAGCCTCGGAGCCAAGGGCCTCGCCTTCATCAAGTGCGAAGCCGGCGAATGGAAATCCCCCATCGTTAAATTCTTTTCTGAAGCGGAAAAGGCAGAGCTCACCGCCCGCTTGGACATCGTCGACGGTGACATGGTTTTCTTCGCCGCCGCCCCTTGGGAAAAAGCCTGCGCCATCTTGGGGCGCATCCGGCTCGAAGCCGCCCAACTCCTGGTGAAACGCGGTAAGCTCCAGATTCGCCACGAGGATTGGCGCTTCCTTTGGGTGGTGGACTTCCCCCTCATGACCTACGACGAGGACGCCAAACGTTTCCTCGCGACCCACCACCCATTCACCGCTCCGGTAGCGGAGGACCTGCCCTTCCTTGACACCGCTCCAGAAAAAGTGCGCGGACAACACTATGATTTGGTGCTGAATGGAATGGAGCTCGGAGGCGGCTCGGTCCGCATTCACCAGCCCGCCGTTCAGGAAAAGGTCTTTAAAGACGTGCTTAAGATCCCGGCCGACGTCGTCGAGACTCGTTTCGGCTACATGCTCAATGCGTTCAAATACGGCGCTCCGCCCCACGGCGGCATTGCGTTCGGCCTCGACCGCATGTGCGCCCTGCTCTGCGGCACCACCAGCATCCGCGACGTCATCGCTTTCCCCAAGACACAAAAGGGACAGTGCCTCATGACCCAGTCGCCCACGCCGGTCACCGAGAAGCAACTGAAGGAGCTCCACATCGCGGTGGTCGCCCCGGAGACGCCCGCGTCCACCTGATTCCCCAGGCTTGGCACCCACCATGACCCTGCTCGACCACGCAGCTCGCCTGCGCGACGCCGTCGATCAGGTGTCATTTGGTCCGCCGGTCGCCTTCACCTATAACCCGCTGCGTTATGCGTGGGCGCCTCACGCTGCCTACCTAGGGCGCTATGGCAACGGACGTAAGCGGGTGGTGTTTCTCGGGATGAATCCAGGTCCTTTTGGCATGGCCCAGACCGGGGTGCCTTTTGGCGAAGTCGCCGCGGTGCGAGATTGGATCGGTATCAACGAACCAGTCGAAAAGCCCATCCAGGAGCACCCTAAACGACCCGTCTCCGGTTTCGATTGTTCACGCAGCGAGGTCAGCGGACGACGGCTTTGGGGCCTCTTCGCCGCACGCTTCCCTTCGGCCGATAGGTTTTTCGCCGATCATTTCGTGCTCAACTATTGCCCCTTGGTCTGGATGTCCACCACCGGAGCCAACCTCACCCCCGACAAGCTTACCCACGCCGAGCGCGCCGCGGTCGAGTCCCCTTGTCGCGACCACCTGCGCGCCGTACTCGATATCCTGAGGCCCGAGCACTTGGTCGGCATCGGAGGTTACGCCGCTAAAAAACTGGCCGAAGTCACCATCCCCGCCGACGACTGGCGAATCACCCAGATCCTCCATCCCAGCCCAGCCAGCCCGGCCGCCAATAAAGACTGGGCTGGAGAGGTGACACACACCCTGCAGACCGCCCGGATCTGGCCAGTCTAAGGAAAAATCAAGCGGGTCGTGCGCCAGGACCCGAACCAAACGAGAGTGCTCGACTATGGCGCGGCCGGATCCTCCTCAATCACCCCGTCCGTCCGGTTACTTTTTGCGGTAACTGCCCTCGTCGAACGCCGTCTTGCCTAGGGTCAGGCCAATGAGCTAGATTTCCTTACGGCCCACCCCGCCATGCCAAATCCACCCCTTTCCCCGGCCGATGCCTGGCGACCCTTGCCGGCAAGCGCTTGGACCGCCGATCACGCCCGTCATCTCCTTCGCCGCGCCGGTTGGTCTGCCCTGCCCGCCGAAGTAGACCGGGCCGTTCGCGACGGCCTGCCCGCGACCCTGGATCGCCTTTTCCCCTCGGCTCCACCAACGTTCGAACCGCCCGCCTTTCTCCGAATGGCGTCGGAGCGCGTAGCCGAACTCAATCCCCTCAAACGCGAGGCCGACCCGGAAACCCGGCGAGCACTCGATCGCGAACAACGCGAACTCGAGCGCAAGGCCATGACTGAGTTCACCTTCAAGTGGCTGCAAACCGCCGTGCAACCCGACCGCTCCGCATTCGAAAAATGGCTCCTTTTTCTGTCCGACGTCTACGTGGTGAGCTTTGAAAAGGTCAACCGCGCCGCCTGGATGCACGAACACCAGCAAATCCTGCGCCGCCACGCCCTCGGAAGCGCGCCGACCCTCACCAAGGCCGTATCACGTTCCCCGGCCATGATTCGTTATCTGGACCTGGATCGCAGCTCACGTCGCGCCCCCAACGAAAACTTCGCCCGCGAGCTCTTCGAACTTTTTACCTTGGGCGAAGGCAACTACACCGAAAACGACATCAAACAAGCCGCCCGCGCTTTCACGGGCTACCGCTTTGGCCCGCAAGGCTTTCGCTTGTCGGAGCGCGAAACCGATAAAGCAGAGAAACAAGTATTTGGACACCGAGCGCCCTTCACCGGGGACGATATCGTGGACCTCGCTTACGCCCAAGCCGCCGCCTCCCGCTTTCTGCCTCGCGAGATGAGCCGTTTTTACCTCACCGAAGACGCCCTCCCCGCAGACTATTTCGCCCCCCTGGGCGAGGCGTGGAAAGCCGCCGATTTCTCCCTTCGCGCCCTCTGCCACAGGTTTTTCGGCTCGGTGCTTTTTTATCACCCAGCCTATCGGGCCGGTCTTATCAAGAGCCCGGTCCACTACTACCTGGGTCTGCTGCAGGATCTCGGACTCGACGTGCTGCCCCTCGAACGCACCACCCTGCAACCCCTCCGCCAGATGGGCCAAAGACTCTACGAACCACCCAACGTCCGGGGCTGGGTCGGCGGCAGGCTCTGGATCAACTCGTCCACCTTGGCCGCCCGCCGCCAGCTGGCGCGCACCCTGTGCACCCCGCTCGACGAGGAACGCCTCAACGCCGACGACCGCCTCGAACTCGAGGCCGCACGGGACGCGGGTCACCATCGCTTCAGCGTCGACGAGCAACGCATCACCGGCTTCGCCACGCTCGGTCCCGCAGCCATCGCCGACCGCCTCTGTAACTTTTTCCTGCCCGGCAAGGTCGATCAGGCCTATCGCGACGCGCTGATCACGTTTCTCTCCGCCGATCCCAATGATCTGGAGGACCGCGCCCGCCGAGCTGCTATCGCCGTCCTGCAATCCCCCGAGTATCAACTCTGTTAGGCCGCCCCTCCTCCTCATGCCCATCCCCCCGTCTACCCGCCGCGAATTCCTCCGCCTCGGCGCCCAAGGTATCGGCCTGCTCGCCTTCGCCCGCCATGCCCCGGAGTTTTTGGTCCAATCCACCCTGGCTGCACCCCGCCCGGAAAAAGACCGTCGCATCCTCGTTCTCGTCCAGCTCGCCGGCGGCAACGACGGCCTCAACACCATCGTCCCCTTCGAGGACCCGGTCTACCGCTCCCTGCGCCCCACCTTGGCGCTTGGTGCCAAAGACGTGCTCCCCGTCGCCGACCACCTCGG
Source organism: uncultured Akkermansia sp. (assembly GCA_964400455.1). Taxonomy (GTDB): domain Bacteria; phylum Verrucomicrobiota; class Verrucomicrobiia; order Opitutales; family Opitutaceae; genus IMCC26134_A. Next base: position 10,057 of record CAYNUW010000099.1, read on the forward strand.
CCTGCACCCGGCCTGCGGACCGCTGGCCAAGCTGCTCGGCGATGGTCAGCTCGGTATCGTGCAGAACGTCGGTTACCCCAATCCCAACCGTTCTCACTTCCGCTCGACCGAAATCTGGGAAACCGGCTCCCGCGCCGACGAATCCCTCGGCACCGGCTGGATCGGACGCTACCTAGACAACGCCTGCGCCGGTGCCCCCCACAACGGCGACCCGCGCGCCATTCACGTCAGCTCCGAAGTGCCCCAGTCCTTTGGCGGCGATCACCCCCATCCCGTCTTTGGCCTCGCCACCGGCGGCCGCGCCGCGCGCGACGACGCCACCCTGCTCGAACGCCTCGCCTCCCGGCCCGATCCAAGTTTGACTGTCGGTAACGGCGACCACGATCACGGCAATCACACCTTCCTCCGCGCCACCCTTATGGACTCGCTGGTGGCCGAGAAAAAAATCCAACGCCTGCTCGCCGCCGACAAACCAGAGGCGACCTACCCGGGCGATAACTTCGCCCAGTCCCTCCGCCAAGTCGCCGCCCTCGTCGCCGGCGGCCTGCCCACCCGCGTTTACTTCGTATCGCTCGGCGGTTTCGACACCCACGCCAACCAACTCAATGCCCACGCCAACCTTCTGCGTCGCCTTTCCGATGGCCTGGCCGCCTTCCAACGCGACCTCACCGCCCGCCGGCTAGACGACCAGGTGTTGACCATGACGTTCTCCGAATTCGGCCGCCGCCCCGGTGAAAACCAATCGGGCGGCACCGACCACGGCACCGCCGCCCCCCTTTTCGTCATGGGACGCGCCATCCACGGACCCTTGCACGGCACCGCACCCGACCTCTCCAGCGTGGAGAAAAACGGCGACCTCACCTACAGCACCGATTTCCGCTCCGTCTACGCGACCGTGCTCGACCGCTGGCTGGACACCGATGCCGACGCCATTCTCGGTTCTCCCCAGCCCCGCCTCGGCTTCCTCGGCTAGTGCATGGCTGCGGGCGGGGGGGACTCGGCCAGCACAACCGCGTCTCTGCTGACAACGCGCCCATTCATCTTGCGCGGCGCCCGAAAAATGCCCCGGAACTTTTGTCGAAACTGGCCCCCTTACTCAGCATCAACCCCTTCCCCCTTCATTAAACTATCCCCATGAAAACATCCATGCTTGCCCTTTGGGTGCTCAGCCTAGGCACCCCCTTGGCTTGATTGGCTGAATACGCCACATATCTA
>CAYNUW010000100.1:0-11224 GCA_964400455.1 uncultured Akkermansia sp.
CGTTTTTCTTGAAGCCCCAGGTGTCGTTCATGGTCATGCAGACCTCGAACATCTCGCCGGGGTAGCCGCGCGGGGGGATGTGTTGCTCGGGGGTTTTGGTGTCGCCGGGGTAATCGCCGCCGAGGCGGTCGTTGGTGATGATTTTGGGGTGGGCGGCGAGGACCTCGGCGAAGGGGCGGGCGCGCTCGGGGGTCATGTGGACGGGGGTGTCCCACCAGAGGATGTCGGGGGAGAAGCGCTCGATGAGTTCGCGGGTCTGGGGGAGGGCGATGTCGCGGAGGTAGGCGTCGAAGTCGCCTTTCTGGGCGGGGTCCCAGGCATCGCGGTTGTAGTAGCCGCCGCCTTGGTGAACCCAGTCCTGGGCCTGGGAGTAGTAGAGGCCGAAGCGAAGTCCGTGGGCGCGGACGGAGTCGGCGAGCGGGGCGAGGAGGTCGCGGGCGGCGGGGGAGGATCGGACGGAGTTCCAGGCGGAAGTGGGGGAGTCGTAGAGGGCGAAGCCCTCGTGGTGTTTGGCGGTGATGATGACGTAGCGCGCGCCGGCTTCGTGAAAGAGGTCGGCCCAGGCCTGGGGGTCGTAGGCGGAGGCGTTGAAGTCGCGGGCGAAGGCGCGGTAGTCGGCGACGGGGATTTGCGCGCTGTGCATGATCCATTCGCCGATCCAGCCGACGGATTTGCCCTGGTATTCGCCGGCGGGGACGGCGTAGACGCCCCAGTGGATGAAGATGCCGAAGCGGGCTTCGTGGAACCAGCGGGTGCGGGCGTCGGGAGTGGAGGAGGCGGGGCGGGAGGTGGCGGGGCCGGACATGGGAAAGAATGCTTAGGGCAAAAGTGTGACTACGAACGGCGAGAAGATGCGCCTAGCTTACGGAGGAGAAAAGGGATGGCGGCCTTTGACGACGCCGTGGCCGTCGTAATGACGTGGAGCCGGTGTGATGACGGACGAGATGAGACCGGCCGGGATCGGTGGGGTGGAGGGTTCAGGGGCGGCGGAGAGGGGATGCGGCGCGCTCAGGCCGCGAGGATGCGGATGGGGACGGGGACGGAAAGGCGGCGGGAGGAGGCGCCAGCCTGGAGTTGGTAGAGCCCGGGGGCGACACGCCAGCCTGAGGCGGAGACATCCCAGTAGGCGAAGGCGCGGGGTGGGAGGGTAAGATCGACGGTGCGGGTTTCGCCGGGGGCGAGGGTGAGTTTGGCGAAGGCGCGGAGTTCGCGCACGGGACGGGGAACGGGTCCTTCGGGGTTGGTGACGTAGAGTTGCACGACCTCGGAGCCGGCGCGCGCGCCGGTGTTGGTGACGGGGACGCGGACGCGGAGTTCGGCGCCGGCCACGGCTGAAGTTTCGTCGAGTTCGGGTGCGCCGATGCGAAAGGTGGTGTAGGAAAGGCCGTGGCCGAAGGGGAAAAGCGGGTCGATCTCGCGGGCATCGTGCCAGCGGTAACCGATGAAGACGCCTTCGCGGTATTCGACGCGAATCGGGCCGTATTCGCCGAGGGCGTGGGCGGGGGAGTCCTCGAGGCGGCAGGGGAAAGTGAAAGGCAGGCGTCCGGACGGGTTGACGTCGCCAAAGAGCACGCGGGCGAGGGCGGAACCGCCGTCCATGCCGCAGAACCAATAGTGGAGCAGCGTGGAAGCTTGTTCGACCCAAGGCATGGCGACCGGTGAACCGCTTTGGGTGATGACCACCGTGTCGGGACGGGCGGCGAGCACGGCGGCAATGGCGGCGTCGTCGCCCTCGGGGAGCGAGAGGTCCGGGCGGTCGCCGCCTTCGCATTCCTGGGCGCGGCCGTGGCCGAGGCGATTGCCGGTGAGGAATAGAACGGCATCCGCGTCCAGGCAGAGAAAGGGCAACTCTTCGGGTTTGGTGGGGCGCTGTGATGGTTTTAGCCAACCGAATCGGCAGCTGCCTTTGCCGGCGGACGGAAGTTTGAAGTTTACAGTCAGACGATATCGACAACCGGCTTGGAGGGGGGCGTCGACAACCGAACGGGTGACACCATCCGACGCGGAGACTTCTAGAATGCCCTGATCATCGAGGCAGAAACCTATACGACCGTCGTGATCAAAACAGAAGCGATGCACCCCGGATTCCTGCGCCTTGATTTCCACCGACCAAACCACTCGCAACAGATCATCAGGGTAGGGCGAGTTTGAGGCAAAATTGGCATCGATCAGCCGGTCGAAGCCAGGTGCCGTGAGTTCTTCGTCCGCCGGGTTTTCGCCTCCGGCGCGGATGTGGTAATCGGTCCGCCAGCCTTTTTGGGCCGCGCCCCGATCGAGGTCGGCGGTGTTGATGGTTTCGATGACATCTTCGGGGAGTTGTGAATAATGTTCCGCGAAGGGACCGGGGATGTGTTGAATCTTGACGTCGGGAGAGAGGCGGTGGCGAAGCCCGACGAGGGGGGTGGTTTCAAAGAGTGGCTTGCCTTCGGCGCTCCAGCCGCCGGCGGTATGCCGGGTGTCGGCATTGGCCCCGATGAGAACAAGTTTTTTGATTCCGGCCGGATTCAGCGGCAGCAGTCCGAGGTCGTTTTTGAGCAAAACAATCGCTTGTTCGGCGACCTCCCGAGCGAGTTGGTGATGAGACGGCAGATTGCGAGCGCCGCCGGCGCGTGATTTCCCGCCCAGTTTGCCGATTTTCGACATGACGTAGAGGACGTGCAGGGCCATTTCATCGACGACGGAGGCGGGCACTCGACCATCGCGCACGGCTTCGACCAGTGGGGTGCGGTAGTGTCGGATGGCTTCGCCGGCGTGCATTTCCACATCGAGGCCACCGAGGGCGCCCTCGATGGTGCCGTGGACGCCGCCCCAGTCGCTCACTACGAACCCTGGGAACCCCCAATCGGTCCTCAGCACCTGACGGTTAAGGTAGGCGTTATGGCTGCAGAATTCACCCCGAAAACGATTGTAACCGTTCATTACGGTGAGCGCGCCCCCTTCGACAATCGCGGCTTCAAACGGCGCGAGGTAAAGCTCCCGCAAGGTGCGTTCGTCCATGACGACGTTCACGCTGCCGCGCGCGAGCTCCTGATCGTTGCCGACGAAGTGTTTTACACAGGCCGCGACGTCTTGCGACTGGACACCACGCACGTAGGCCACAGCGAGCTGAGAAGCCAAGTAGGGGTCTTCACCGAGGTATTCATAGTTGCGGCCGTTGAGAGGGGTGCGATGTAGGTTAACCCCTGGGCCAAGGAGGACGTCTTTGCCGCGGTCACGAGCTTCCCGGCCCAAGGTCTGGCCAAAAGTGAAGGCGAGTTGAGGGTCCCAAGTGGCGGCCAGGGCGGAAAGCGTGGGGAGGACGGTCGAATGGTCGTCGTCGCGATTTGCGGAGTTGAAGTTGTTGCGATCCAATTCCGGACGAACGGTATGTGGGCCGTCGCTGAACCAGAACTCTTCCTCGAGTCCGATTTTGGGCAGGGCCGCCAGAGTCATGGTGCCATTGCCTGCAAGCAGGCCGATTTTCTCCTCGAGGTTAAGTTTGGCCAAAGCTGCTTGGGCGAGGGCCATGGCTGCCGAGTCCACAACCGCGCGTGGCGTCTTGGCGGATACGTTCGAGGGCGAGGCTTTTTGGTCGGGCGCTGAAACGAGCATGGGAAGGATGGAAAACCCTCCCAGAATTTTTCGATAAATCAAGACCCGACACACCCAGATTGAGGTGGGTTGCGAAGTTGGTCAGCAAGGTGCCGGTTGGTCCCTGCAAGATTTAAGCGAGGAGCGGAATCCTCACTTCATCGTGATGAATTGAGGGAACTGGGGACACACGGCTAATTGCTTGCCCGCGTGTCCCTTGGCTGGAGTCACTCGGCGACAGCGTTGGTTTCGACGGCTGAGCCGTTGGCTTCGAAGAGATCTCGTATGGTGAGGATTTCGGATACCAGAATGATCGTCGTAGCCTCGGCACGGCCACCGTTCAGATTCAAGCTTATGCCCATACCGGGCTTGGCGGATTTAGTGGCGGGCGGAAGGCTGAATAAGCCGGAGGCTCCGGCGATCCAGCGCACGTAACCCGGCAGGGAGAGTGCCGCCGTAGCGTGGGCGCCTGCGGGCAGGCCCAATTCAGCGGGAAACAGGGTTGCCGAGCCCGCCGCGTTACCCGGGACGAGTAGGCCTTTGGCCTCGGATACAGAGTTCTGCCCGACGGTTACTACGAGGCGTTTTGATGCAACGCCGTAGGTCATACGCATTGGGTCGAGTCCCATTTTCTGCAGCATTTCCAAACCGGCCTGCATGTCGGGGGCGGTGGCCGAGTGGCGTTGGTTGATGGTCACGAGGCTAATGTCGCCGTCGATAACTTCATCCTCTACGGTAACTTCGGTTTCCAGGCCTTGAGTCGCATTGAGGGCGGCGAAGCGTTTTTGAAGGGCGGGAAAACTCCTGACCCAGCCGAGCATTTTTTCGGTGTTGGAGAGTCCCATTATGGCGGAACCCGTAACGCCACCCGTCTGGGTTAGAAATCCATAGGTGGCGGTGCCATTCCATGCGGAAGCGAAGTCCTCGTTGCTCTGCCGCATCGTCTTATACAATTCGGGTTCGGCAGCCGGGATCACGAGCTTAATGATTCCGTCGCTAAAGGCTTGGTAGGCATCCCAGAAGGCGGGAGAAGGGAGCGCGGAGATCGTTCCGACGACGACGTAGTCGGGGTCGGGTAAAGTAAGAGCTTCATCGACGGGAACCGATTGAAGGTCAAAAAGCTTGGCGGCGATGGTGTCGGCGCGGGCGGAGGCGGTCGTGCGCAGCACGATACGATCAGTCTGGATGTCCAGGCGAAGCGTGGTGTCGCTAAGTTGACTTAGGCCGTTGGCGTAAGCGGCTAGGATATCGGCGGGGTTTGGGGACTGTCCGGCTGGAACGGCTTGGGCGAGTTGGCTGCTCATCCCCATGAGCATTACATTAATGATTGGCTGATAGGCGGCATGGATGCGATCGACGGCAAAACTGAGTGCGAGTTGACCGCCTCCGGCGCGCAGGCCGCGGGGATCGGCGTCGTTGGCGAGGGAGTTGATCGCGACGTCTAGCAGTGAGGGTTCGGGGGTTAGGAACAGATACGCGTCCTTGAAAACCGCGTGCATAGGTTGCCCGTTGGGTAGTTTCAGTAGGTAGCGACCCGGGGAGGTGCCGGGTTGCAAATCGAGCATCGGATTCGCTTTTATTTTTTCGGCATCTAGGATCGGCAGGACCAGAGCGTAGGGTTGGGCGGCGAGGGCGGGATCCAGAAATAGTCCCCACACTTCACGATCGCTCGCTACTCCAAAAGCGGTAGCAGAAGCCGTTAGTGTGGCGGCGTCCGGAACGGAGTTGGGTTTGATCTGATTGGCCAGGCCCGCGGCGGATGCGGCCAATTCCTGCAGATTAGAGATGCGAATCGCGCCAAAAATCTGGTCGGCCTTGGCTCGACTGGTGAAGAGGCCGGTTGAGGTGGCCAATGACAGGCCGAGGAGGATCAAACCATTAAGGGTTTTCATAAAATCGTTAACCAACTTGGCTGCTAGCTGGCGATTAGCGACACAAAAAGGCGATAAAAGTAGGTGATCTATCGGCTGGCGTTTTAAAACAATCCGACACTACCAATCCTTCAGCGTCGACTGGTGTCTGCATGAATTGTCTCCGCCGCCAGGCCCGGGTTACGGGGTTAGTCAGGAGAGCTAAGAAAGGCCCTGCGGATTGCGTCCGTCTCGGGAGCTCGGGCGGGGAACGGATGTTGATCTATAGTGCAGACGGGCATCACCGGGAGCAAGGCGTTGGTGAGGAAGCACTCGTCGGCGCTCAGCACGTCGGCAAGGGTCAGCGATTTTTCTTCAGTCCGGGTGGGACCGATAAGTGAGAGCACGCGGGCGCGGGCGACTCCTGGCAGAATCCCCGCTTGCAATGGGGGCGTGAAGGCTTTGCCCCCTTTCACGATGAAAAGGTTGCTGGACGAACCCTCCAATACGTATCCCTCGGGCGTTACATACAGAGCTTCGTCGAAGCCGGCTTCGCGAGCGGCTTTGCGGCTGAGCAGGTTTTCCACGTAGCTAAGCGTTTTGTGATGGGTGAGCCGTCCCTCGCGCGAGCCCTGACGAACCGTTTGCACCCGGAACCCGCGTAACGCATCGGGTCCAGTATAGGGTGGGGTGCGAGCGGTGATGAGTTCGGCGGTTCGGGTGAGCTCACGATATCGCACGATTTTGACCGCAGCCTGAGGCAGGTTCACGCAGGCAAGCAAACGTGTGATACGGCGCGAGAGTTCAGCTAAATCGGCGGGGGGCTCTAGCCCCAGACCGACGCAGGCCGAGGTGAGGCGGTGGTGGTGGGCGGCGAGCAGGCAGGGGCGCCCGTCGCGCACGCGGATGGTTTCGAAGGCGCCGAGACCGAACAGGAAGCCATCGGCGAGCGCGGATACTTTGGCTTGGGCGGCGGGTAGGATGGCGCCGTCCAGCATGACTTGGCTGGCTAAGGACATGGCGGAATTTTTGGAGAAGTGTTGATTAGCCCAAACCGGTGGCCCGGGTGGTTAGGGCTTGGGCAAGCGCGCGCCCTTTCGCGAGAGTTTCTTGGTATTCCGCCTCGGGATCGCTATCCCAGGTGATTCCTCCGCCCACATGATAGGCGGCAATACCCGAGGTGCACGTGATGGTTCGGATGGCGATGGCGAAGTCGGCGTTGCCATCATCGCCCAGGTATCCGAGCGCCCCCGTGTAGGCTTGTCGCGGCACAGGTTCCAACTCGGAGATAATCTCCATGGCGCGGATCTTGGGGGCTCCCGTGATACTACCGCCCGGGTGCAGGGCGCGCAGGGCGTCGAGACAATCATACCCAGGGGCTAACTCGGCCACAACCGTAGCGACCAAGTGATGAACCGTCGCGTAGGACTCGACATCATGCCTGGCCTCGACGCGCACGCTCCCCGGGACCGCGACACGTCCCAGGTCATTGCGAGCCAAATCCACGATCATCAACAATTCCGCCTGGTCTTTGGTGCTTGCCAGCAACCTCTGTCTTTGCGCGTCGTCTGCCCGCGGATCAGACAGGCGTGGCAAGGTGCCTTTGATCGGGCGGGTTTCGAGACGCCGGCCTTGAACGGACAAAAGACGTTCGGGTGAACTGGAGACAATTTGGTGGTCGCCGAAGTCGAGGCAGGCCGAGTGAGCACCTGGATTGAGTTCACGCAGTCGCAGATGCAGGGCGGCGGCGGAGCCGGTAAACCTCGTGCTGAAACGATGGGTAAAGTTAACCTGGTAGGTATCGCCAGCCGCGATGTAGTCCTTGATCCGGGCTACGGCGGCGGCGTAAGTCTGGGATGATAAATCAGGCTGAGGGGCTAGGGCGGAATAGGTGCCGCAGGGAGGTGGAGCAGTAACCGCCATGCCTTTTAGGCGTTCCAAACCTGACTCCGACCGCGCGACGAGGTGGGTGTCGCCGGTGAAGTGATCGTGGATGAGGGCTTCGTCGTAGATTCCGAAGGCAAAGTTGGGAAGTGGAGAAAGTGCGCCGCTGGTGGGAATCTGGATGCCTTCGGATCCTGCGCCCGAGTCATAACCGAGCCAGCCGATGGCGCCGCCGACGAAGGGCAAACCCGGCACCGGCGGGCAGGAACGACCGGCAAGCACATTACGCAACGCGTGAAGCGGGTCTTTGGCCTCAATCCTCACGGGGGGTTGGTCTTGGGTATGGAGGGTAAACTCGCGATTAGAGTGACCCCGGATCACGCTGACGGGGCGGCAAGCGAGGATGGAAAACCTGGCACGAGGTCCCGGCAGAGCGCTGTCGAGAAACACCGCTCCTTTTTCGGCTGCGAAAACAGGCCAAAGTCGATGGGGTGCCGGGCATGAGCCCGCCGGCAAGGTTACGACTTGAGGAAGATTTGGCATATTCAAGATCAACAAAAAACCCCGAACCTGTGAGGTTCGGGGTCAAACTTGTGCACAAGAGCGACAAATTAGCGACCGCCCGCGCCGCCCATCCCGCCCATGCCGGGCAGGCCGCCTTCCCAACTGGCGGGGCGGCTCCAGGGAATGGAGGAATCTTCGGGTTGTTTGGCAGTGCAGCCGGCTGAGAAACCGAGGAGAACTGCGACCAAAACGGCCAGAAGAGGACGGTGATTCATGGCGATTTAATTGCGGACCGAGGCGACGTCGCCGACGCGTAACTCAGCGCGAATCGAATCCGGAGCGACTTGAGCGATGGCGAAACTCTGGCTTACGTTGGAGATGACGGATTCAGCCAAGACTCTCCCTCCGCGGGTGATTACAAAACGGTTGCCGGGGCGAATTCCGTCATCGAGTCCCAGTTCGAGCACCACGAAAGCCGACTGTTCCCCAATCTGGGCGACCCGCGCGGCTGCGGTGCGTTCACTTAACACGGGGCCACTCGCCACTGGGTTTCCCCCTGCCGGCAAGGGGGCTCCGGTGATTTCCGCCAGCTTAAGCTCCAAAGTGGAGATGGTGGTTCGGTAGCGTTCTATCTCCTCGGGATTGCCGACCTGAGCGGCAAGGCGCGCCTGAACCAGCTCGCGACGCATGGTGTCGAGGTCATTGGTGAGATTCTTCTCGCTGGCTTCTTTGGCGGCCACGGTGCGCTTAAGAGTTTCAACTTCGCGCGCAGATTGCACGTTGCGAGCCTCAGCGGCCGTTAGATTTCGCTTGGCGTCGCCCAAAGCGGCGTCGGTTTCGGCCAACTGAGCGTCCTTCTTTTCGATCGATTCGTTAGCCTCGTTGAGGTTGGTTTGAAGCGAAGCGGCACGAGCACGCTCACCATCCAACTGACTTTGTAATTCAACCTTGGTGTTCCCGATGGACCACCAGAAGTAGCCAGAGGCGCCTGAGCCTAAAAGGGCGAGGATACAAAGCGAGAGGGTAAGTGCTTTCATAGGGGGAGAGTCGAAACTAAAAACGTGCTGGTAGAGTGGGTCTTTGAAAAGCAGAAAACCTCGCGACGAATAGTAAATGTGAAGAAAAACCCGGTCCGGTAGGCCGCGGGGCGGTAGGTCCACTGGCCGAAGGCCCTTGAGCGAAGCTTGGTTTAAGCGGATCTAAACCGAGCCAAGACTGAAGACGTGCCGCCTACAACATGTGCGCTTCGTGGGTGGCGAGGGTTGGAAAGCGAAGATCGACTCAACCCGGTCGGTTGCGGGGAAGTGTTCTGGGATCGCACTCGCCCTGGCGACGGCTCTTTAGCGACGCCGGCGGCGCAAAGCGCGGCAGGCGAAGAGGGAGCCGAGGATCAGGGCTCCGGCGGAAGCGGGTTCCGGGACCGGGGCATAGGGGATGATCTGGAAGTAATCGTTGTCGTATTCCTTCCAGGAGGCGGCGCCGCCGTAGCCATCGAAAATCACGCGGGAAAGGTCTTCGGACGCGAAGGTGGCCTTTTTGACCAGCAGGAAGTCAGTGAACTCGATCCAATTGGTCAGGGTGAGCACGGAGTTGGCGGCGATGTCGAGCACATCGAGGCGCAGGAAGGTGGGCGAGCAGACGGTGCCGCCGCCGAAATCCAACACGGTATTGCCGATGACCGAAAGAGTGTGGAAGGACTCGATGCGGGAGGGGGCGAAGTCGCTGGCGGCACCGTTGAGTTCGATGCGGGCGACGTGGTTGGCGTTGCCAATCTGGCCGCCTTGCAGAGTCACGACCGCACCGTCAAAAATCTGCTCGTTGGCGGCCAGCCTCAGGGTGTCGATGCCGCGGCCGTCGCCGACCTTGACGTTGCCAGGCAGGGCGGTGACGCCGTCGGACTTGGCCAGGACGAGGGTGCCGGCGGAGACGATGGTGTCGCCGGCATAGGTGTTGGCCGAGGTGCCGGACAGCGTGAGAGTGCCGGTGCCGGCCTTGGTCAGGCCGCCGCTGCCGGTGATGGTGGAAGAGATCTCGGTGCCGATGGTATTATAGGCATGGACCACCAAATCGGCCGAGGAGCCGGTGGTGAGCGTGCCGCCGGAGATGACCGAGGACGAGGTGCCGCCGGTGGTGAGCAGGCCGCCGGATTGAAGGGTAAGGGAGAAGCCGGCCTGGGCGACGTCGAGGCCGTTGGTCAGCTTGAGAGCGTTAATGGTGCGATCGGCCGTGAGGGTAACGTTGGCGGCAGGAGCGGCGTTGACCGTGGTTGCGGTCCAAGTGGTCTCTACCCCGGTGCCATAGCCGGCATAAGGGGTGACGTCGGTGTTATTGCCGGCGTGGGTGGCAAAGTCGCTGCCGTTGACGGTCATGAACGACAGAATTCCGTCGTCGAGGGCGGGAGCGGTGGAAAAGCGCAGGTTGGACGAGGTATCGGGGCGGGTATAGTCGAGGGTGGCTCCAGCTTCGCGGGTAAGGCTGCCGGCGGTAAGAATAGCGGTGTTGGTGCCGCCGCGCTGAACGAGCAGGGAGTTGGCCGAACCGGCGCCGAGGGTGAGGGCGCCTATGGTTTCGGTGCCGTTGGTGCCGTCGCGGCCGAGGTATTGCAGGGTGCCGCCGGAGAGCAGGAGGGTGGCGGAATCGTTGAGTCGGTTGGTATTATCGGTGCCGCCGCTGGCGGCGGAGGCAGTGCCAAGATTGTCGAGGGTAAAGGTGCCGCCGTCGTCGACGGTAACCGCGGTTACGGCAGTCATGGTGCCGGTCGTATTGAGGCGCACTTCGGCGCCTTGAACAGTCAGGGTGCCGGCGAAGGAGCCGTTGGCCACCTGCACGTCGAGGCGGCCGTCGCCGGTGACGATGAGGTTGCCGTTGGAAATAGCTTGGGTGAAACGGGCCTCGGCGCGGGTGGCGGCGGCGACACCATTTATAACCTGGAGGGTGCGGGTGCCGCCGCCGAGATTTAGGGCGGAGTCCCATTGCACGGTCGCGTCGGTGCTGCGGGAGCCGAGGATCAACTTGCGGTCGCCGGCGACAAAGTTGGCAGTGGTGCCCCAGGTGACGGCGGCGGTGGAGTTGTTGATCCGCACGCGGCGGTCACCGCCGGAGGCGGCGAAGCCACCGTCGCCGGTCCAGCGGTATTGGCCGTTTCCGGTGCCGAGATTGGAGCCAAAATTGGCGGTGAGTTCGCGCACGCCACCGGCGAACTGGGTGTTGGAGGTGCCGGGGATGGTGCCGCGTAGGGCACCGCCTTCGATGATGGTGGCTCCGGAGTAGGTGTTGGCTCCGGAAAGATTAAGGGTGCCTTCGCCGGTTTTGCGGATGCCGGCGTTGCCGGTGAGGGCGCCGGAGATGGTGGCGTCGAGGGCGGCGGAGCCGTTGGCCACGCGGATCTCGCGGGTGTCCGAAGTGGACCCCGCCAA